>NZ_JBWKCC010000042.1:0-92440 GCF_056436655.1 Streptomyces sp. NPDC043427
TTGAGACGTCAGACATCTCGATCAACTGCCCGGGGGCCTCGCTCGTTGCGCTTCACGGACCGTCACCCGATCGGTGGCCCGCTCGAAGAAGCTCACTGATCGAGCGTCTGAAGCAACTCGGTGGCACCACCCTCCGCTTCGCTTGGGCCGCCGCTGTGCTGGGTGAGTCCATCTCACCGGACCTCGCGGCCAACCTCGCGGTGATCGGCACCGAGGACGCCGCCGAGGCGATCGAGAGCCTGCGGTCCGCGCGGATTCTCACCGACGACAATGGGCCTGCGGGCGGACTGGAGTTCACCCACCCCCTGATCGCCACAACGATCTACCGGAACATCCCCTCGAACCTGCGCGTCGGCATGCACAACGCGGCCGCCGAGGCCATCCGCGCCACAGGGGCCAGCTCCGCCGCCGCCCGGCATCTGCTGGAGGTTCCCTGCGACGGAAGGCCCGAGGCCGTCGCGTGTCTTCGGGCTGCCGCCCATGAGGACCTACGAGCCGGCGCACCGGAAGCCGCCCGACGTGTGCTGACCCGGGCGCTGCGGGAACCTCCCCTGCCGGAGGACCGTGCGGCCATCCTCCACGAACTCGCTTGCTCGACCTTCCTGATCGAACCCACGGCCACGGTCAGCTACCTCCGAGAGGCGCTGGCGGAGCCCGAAGTCGACCCCGACCTGCGCGCCTCCATGGTCTACCGGCTCACCCAGGCACTGGCCCACACCGACCGGTTGGCCGAGGCGGCGACCGTCGCCGCCGTCGAGGCCAAGAAGGCGACCAACCCCCGAACCAAACTGCGCATGCAGGCCGATCAGTTCGTGTGGAGTGCCTTCCGCACGGACGAGCCGGACTCCATCGCCCGCTCCCGCAAACTGGCGCGCCTGTCCGAGAAGCTGGCCGGTCGCAATCTGGAGGAGCGCTACATCCTCGGGTTGCGGGCGTGGGACGCCCTCGTGTGCGGTGAGCCGCGGCAGACCGTCCTCGCGCGTGCCGAGGACGCCCTGCGGGGCGGAATGAGCTGGACCGACGAGAACCGGGGCTTCGAGGTGCCCGTCTCCGTCGCGCTGACCTTCATGTACTGCGACCAGCCGCGGCGGGCCGAGGAACTGTTCACCAAGGGCATGGCCGAGTGTCAGGACAAGGGCTGGCGCGGCTCCCACCTGGCCCTGGGCCAGACGCTCTTCGGCTACATCCGCTACCGGCGGGGTCTGCTGGTGGAGGCGGAGCACTGGGTCAAGGAGGGCCTCGGCACGGCCGACCGCGTCGAGGGCGCCGTCCCCGCCCAGTGGTTCGCCATCGGCATCCTCATCCAGACGCTGCTCGCCCGCGGCCGGGTCGGTGCCGCGCGGCGGCTCGCCGACAAGTACCGGTACGGCGAGGTGGTGCCGAACGCCGTGATCTACCCGGATCCGCGCACGGTGTACGCCGAGCTGCTGCTGGCGGAGGGACGGCACGCGGACGCGGAGTGTCTGTTGTCCGCCGTGGGTGAGCGGCTCGAGGCACGGGCGTGGCGCAACCCCTCCTGGTGCGCCTGGCAGCTGGACCTGGCGTCCGCTCTCGCGCCCACGGACCCGGAGCGGGCGGTGAACCTCGCGCGGGACGCCGCCAAGCGGGCCCGGGACTTCGGGGCGGCCTCCGTGATCGGTCAGGCGCTGCACACCGAGGCCGAGGTGACGGGCGGGCCGGCGGCGCTCGAACTGCACGCGGAGGCCGTAGAACATCTCGAACGGTCGCCGGCGTCGTACGAGCTGGCCCGGGCGCTGGTCGGTCACGGGGCCGCGCTGTCGCGCAACGGCCGGATACAGGAGGCCGCCGACCGGCTTTATCAGGGTCTTGAGAGCGCCGTGCACTGCGGTGCCGAGACCCTGGCCTCGCGGGCCAGGGAGGAGCTCTCGGCGGCGGGGCTGCGGCCGCTGCCCCTGCGGTACGCCCAGACGGACACGCTCTCCGCGCACGAACGCCGTGCAGCCGAGATGACCGCCCAGGGCCAGTCGGTGGCGGTGGTCGCCAAAGGGCTGCGCCTCACCGAGCAGGGGGTACGGCAGCTGCTCTCCGCCGTCTATCGCAAGATCGGCACGGACGCGGCCGGTCTGGCCGACGCCCTGAAGACGTATCCCCGCCCGCTGCCGTGACGCGAGCCCGTCCGCGTCGGTCCGGTCTCAGACCGGGCCGACGCCGGTCCCGCCCTTGAGCCGTTCCAGGTCGGAGGGGCGGACCTGGATGACGACGACGGCCACCAGGGCGGCGAGGGCGGTGAAGATCGCGGCCATGATGAAGGCGGCCGACACCCCGGCCGTGAGGACCTCGTCGCCCCAGGGGGGCGGGAGTTGGCCGGTGCGCTGGAACTGCAGGCGTTCGAGGGGAGTGGCCTGCTCCAGGAAGAGGGGGATCTGTTTCTCCGCCTCGTTGGTGCTGGCCGTGCCGAACATGGTGACCAGGATGGACAGTCCGAGCGAGCCACCGACCTGCTGGGTGGCGTTGAGGAGGCCTGAAGCCGCGCCGGTCTCCTCTGTGGGGACGTTGGAGAGCGCCATCAGGGTGAGCGAGACGAACTCCATGCCCATGCCCAGGCTGAAGACGAGCATCGGGCCGAGGACGCTGCCCACGTACGTGGAGTGGACGTCGGTCAGGGTCAGCCAGGACAGTCCCGCCGCCGCGAGGAGCGCGCCGACCACCATGAAGGGCTTGGGGCCGTACGTCGGCAGGAACCGTGAGGCCAGCCCCGCGCCGACCGCGATGACCGCGCTCACCGGCAGGAACGCGAGCCCGGCCTGCAGCGGGCTGAAGTTCAGGACGTTCTGCACGAAGAGCGTGAGGAAGAAGAACATTCCGAAGATCGCCGCGGCGAGGCACAGCATGATGCCGTACGTGCCCGCTCGGTTGCGGTCGGCGAACATGTGCAGCGGGGTGATCGGCTGGCGGGAACGCCGCTCCACCAGGATGAACACTGCCAGGACCACCACGGCCGCGGCGAACGAGGCCAGTGTCAGGGCGTCCCGCCAACCCTCCTGGGCCGCTCTGATGAAGCCGTAGACCAGGAGCACCATGCCCACGGTGGAGGTCAGTGCGCCGGTGATGTCGAAGCGGCCCGGGTGGCGTTCGGACTCCTTGATGTAGCGGGGTGCGGCGAGGGCGATGAGCAGGCCGATGGGGACGTTGACGAAGAGCACCCACCGCCAGTTCAGCCACTCGACGAGGACGCCGCCCGCGAGCAGGCCGATCGCGCCGCCCCCCGCCGAGACGGCGGCGAAGACCCCGAACGCCCGGTTGCGGTCCGGGCCTTCGCGGAACGTCGTACTGATCAGGGACAGGGCCGTGGGGGACGCGATGGCGCCGCCGACTCCCTGGAGGGCACGGGCGGAGAGGAGTTGGGCCTCGTTCTGGGCGAGCCCGCCGAGGAGTGAGGCGAGCACGAACAGCAGGACGCCGAAGATGAAGACGCGCCGTCGGCCCAGGATGTCGCCGGTCCGGCCGCCGAGCAGCAGGAGACCGCCGAAGGTGAGGGTGTAGGCGTTGACCACCCAGGACAGGCTCGTCGTGGAGAAGTCGAGGGAACGCTGGATGTCCGGCAGTGCGATGTTCACGATGGTGATGTCGAGCACCACCATGAGCTGACACGACGCGATGACCAGCAGCGCCATGGCGTTTCCGCCACCTCCCGGTTCCCGGGTGGTGGTCTGGGGTGAGGAAGTCGGCTTTGGGCTGCTGGTCATCGCGCTCGCACTCTCGGGGGTCCAGCCCTCGCGAGGGGTCGGTGAACGAGTCCGTCCACCGCTGATTCCACCGTTCGACCGTACGCCCGGGTTCCGGTCGTCACCAGTCGATCAGGGCGCCGACGGCGCCGGCCGGCGGTAGGGCCGCACAGCGCGGCGGGCGATGGCGAAGCGGTGTGTCTCGGACGGGCCGTCATAGATACGGAAGGGCCGCACCTCCCTGAGCAGGCGGGCCAGCGGAGCGTCGGCAGCCGAGACGCCGAGCGCTCCGCAGATCTGCACCGCCCGGTCGACGACCCGGTTCACCGCCTCGGCCACGAACGTCTTGGAGACCGACGTGAGCTGGGAGGCGGCGGCGGAACCGGTGTCGAGTTCCCACGCGGTGCGCAGGATGAGGGCACGGCTCGCCTCGATGTCGATCTCGGAGTCGGCCAGCATCTGCTGCACCATGCCGAGGTCGCCGAGGACGGACCCGAACGCCGTCCTGCTTCCGGCCCGCTCGAGGGCGACGTCCTGGGCCCGGCGCGCGGCGCCCAGCCAGCGCATGCAGTGCGTCATCCGGGCGGGGCCGAGCCGGACCTGGGCACCGTCGAAGCCGTGATCCACCGTGCCGAGGACCTGGTCCTCCCCCACCACGCACTCCTCGAAGGCGATCTCGCTGTGCCCTGCGAAGAGCGACTCGTCGAGGGTTTCGATGTTGCGGACGATGCGCATGCCGGGGGTGCCTGCGTCGACCAGGAACATGGTGGCGCCGCCCGGGTCGCCGGGGCTGCCGGAGGTCCGGGCCATGACGATGGTGAAGCCGGCGCCGTCAGCCCCGGTGATGAACCACTTGTGCCCGTCGATGCGCCATCCGCCGGGGACCCGCACCGCGGTGGTCCGCAGGGAGCGAGGGTCGGCGCCGGCGCCCGGTGCCGGTTCCGTCATGGCGAAGCAGGACCTCACCTCACCGGCGGCGAGCGGGCGCAGATAGCGCTCCTTCTGCTCCTCGGTGGCCACCTTGTCGAGCAGGTGCATGTTGCCCTCGTCGGGCGCCGCGCAGTTCAGCGCCAGCGGGCCGAGCAGCGAGTAGCCGGCTGCCTCGAAGACCACCGCCTGCCCACGGAGGTCGAGCCCGTGCCCACCCCACCGCGGTGGCACGTGCGGTGCGAACACCCCGGCCTCACGGGCACCTTTCTGGAGGATCCGCCGCAGGTCCTCGGGGGCGTCGTGCACGGACCCGCCGCACTCGCGCTCGGCCGGTATCACCACGTCGCGTACGAACGCGGTGGTGGCCTCGGCGAGTCGGGCGACGGGCGGATCGACATCGAACTGGATGGGCACGGGTACCTCCCGCCGACGGGCGTACGGGCATCGGCGCCCGTCGCGTCCTAGAAACTGTACAGCGTCTTCAGTATCTTGCTGGGTGGCAATCGGCGGCGACGGGAGAGGAACCCCATGAGCACCCAGCCTGTCCTGGTCGTCCGGCACCCCGACCGGGTGGTCGAGTTGAGGCTCGACGACCCCGGGCGCGGCAACGCGCTCGACCTGCGGACCGCCGAGGCGCTCAGGGACGCGACCGCCCAGGTGGCGGCGGATCCCGGCGGCGCGGTGCTGCTGCGGTCGGCGGGCGCCACCTTCTGTGTGGGCGGTGACCTGCGCGCCTTCGCGGGCCGGGGCGAGGAGACCGGCGCTCATGTGCACGCCGTGGCGACCGCCGCCCATGCCGCGATACAGACCCTGTACGAGCTGCCGGTGCCGGTGGTGACCGCCGTGCGGGGTGCGACCGCGGGTGGCGGAATCGGTCTCGCCCTGGTCGGGGATGTCGTCCTGGCTGCCCGGTCGGCGCGGTTCCGGCTGGCGTACACCGCGATCGGGCTCACCCCGGACTGCGGAGCCTCGTGGCTCCTGCCCCGCCTGGTGGGCCCTCGCCTCGCGGCGGATCTGATCCTGACCAACCGGGTCCTGACCGGCGACGATGCCGAAAGCTGTGGTCTGGTGTCCCGGTCCGTCGACGAGGATGCGCTGGAGGAGGCCGCGCACCGGACCGCCGCCGAACTGGCCGCCGGGCCGGGTGACGCGCTGCGCGCGGCGAAGCGACTTCTGCGTGACGGGAGCGGGGACGCGTGCGGGGACGACCTGCGCCGCCACCTGGCGGAGGAGGCGCGGTCCATCGCCGCGCTGGCGGGGGGTCCGGAGGCGCAGGCGCGCATGGCGTCGTTCCTGTCGGGCCGGGGTCGCGCGGGAGCGGGCGGCGGGCGGGCCGGAGCGAGGGAATCGAAAAGTGTTTCTTGAATCCCTCTTCACTAACAACCCGGCCGAAGCGTAACCTCCGGGCAACACGGAACCGAGGAAAAGGTGTGTGGCGATGCAGTCTGCTGCCGTGGACCCGACGGGCGCCCTCGACGAGGACCTCACCGAAGCCGTTGTCGACCTCGTTCTGCGTGGCATGTGGCGCGGCCGGCCCGAGTCCGAACACCGCCCCCTGGTCGACGCCGGGCTGGCGATGGTGAAGGGCCCGATGGTGCTGCCGACCGAGCGCGCCAAGACGGCTGCCTCGCGGGTACTGCGGGTCACTCCCGGCTCCGTGCAGGAGCAGCGGATCACCGCGGCCTACCACGCCTTCCTGCCGGTCAACCGGCAGGTCCGTGAGGTCTGCACGGCCTGGCAGTGTCGCCCCGACGGCACCGCGAACGACCACTTGGACAGCGCCTACGACGCCGAGGTGCGCGAATCGCTGGAGGACGTGCACGAGGCCATCCAGCCGGTGCTGCGCAGGCTGGAGCCGGTGCTCGCGGGCAGCGGACGGTACGTCGCGGACCTGGAGGACGCCCTCGAGCGCTTCGACGAGGGGGCGGCGGAGTGGCTGGCCTCGCCACTGTGCGACTCGTACCACACGGTGTGGATGCGGTTGCACCAGGAGCTGCTGCTCGTGCTGGGGATCAGCCGGGCCGAGGACGAGGCCCTCGAAGAGGATCTGGTCGCGAGGAGCCGGGGTTGAGCGTCACCGACCGCGAGCCGGGCTCCCTGCCTCGTTCCGAGGCCTCCGCCCCCGGCACCGCCGCACAACCGGCAGCACCCACCCCCGCCCGCGGCGCGCGGGCGGATGCGCCCGCCACCGCGCTCGGCGCACAGCCCGAAGCATCCCGACCCGACCCCGCCCCAGGCGCACGGCCCGAAGCATCACCCCCCAGCCCCGGCGCCCGGCCCGAGGCGCACGTTCCCTCCGTACGCGTTGAGGCCCCCGCCCCCGGCGCGCACCCGGAGGCTCCCGGCCGTGCCCTCGTTCCCTATGGTCAGGGTCTCAGCCGGGGCCTCGACGCCGTCGAACTCGGGGCGCACGGCGCGGCGATGGACCGGCTCGTGGCGCTCGGGCTGCCGGTGGTGCCTGGGCTCACCGTGCCCGCGAGTGCCGCCGCCGCCCTGTGCGAACCCGGCACGGCCCGCACCGCCGTCGACCTGGTCGAACAGCTCTCGGGGCGGCGGATCGGCGACACGGGCCGCCCGCTGCTGCTGCGCCTGTCGGCGAGCGCGCCGACCGAGATCGCGGGACTGCCGCCCGACCTGGCCTGCCTCGGCGTCACCCCGGCCGACGCGAGCGCCCTGTGCGCAGTCATCGGTCGCGAGGAGGCGCTGTACGAGGTGTGGGCCGCCTCGGTGCGAATGATCGCCGAGCACGGACTCGACGTACCCGGTGCGGTGCTCGACGACGCCCTCCTCGATACGCCCGACCCGCGCGCCCGGGTGGAGGCGCTGCTGTCCCTGGCCGCCCGGCACGGCTCGCGGCCGTACCCCGACGACCCCGCGGAACAGCTGGCGCTGGCCGCCCGCGCCCTCCTCGTCCGATGGGACTCGCCGCGCGCGCGACGGTCCCGGCGGTCCCAGCGACTCCCGGCCGATCTGGCCGTCGCCCTGCATGTGCAGGCGCTGCGCATCGGCCCGGCGGACCACTCGGGCTACGGCACCGCGGTGAGCCGCCACCCCGAGACCGGCCGCTTCTCGCCCCACGGCTCCTTCTTCCGAGGCGTGCGCCGCAGTGCCCCGCCGCCGCACACGAGCGAACCGCTGGACCGGCTCGCGGGCGGAACCTCGCTGCTCGAGCACTCGCTGCTCACCCTGGAACGCCATCTGCACGCGCCGGTCTCGGTCGACTTCGAGGTCCGGGACGACGAGATCTCCCTGCTCGCCGCCTCGGCCCAGCCGCGCCCGCCGCTGCGCGCCTCGGTATGTCTCGCCGCCGACCTGGCCCGGGGCGGGACGCTCGGCCGGGAGGAGGCCGTCCGCCGGATCAGCCCCGCGCAGGTGCAGGAACTGCTGCATCCCCAGCTGCGGCTGACCGGCGGCGAGGAACTCCTCGTACGAGGGCTTCCGGCCTCGCCGGGGGCGGCGGCGGGTGTGATCGCCCTGTCCAGCGAACGGGCCCTCGAACTGGCCGCGGACGGCACGCAGGTCGTGCTCGTGGCCCGGGAGACGACTCCCGCCGACGTCCCCGGGATGCTGGCCTCCGCCGCGGTGCTGACCGGCACCGGAGGCATCGCCTCGCACGCCGCCGTGGTGGCGCGGGGTGCCGGGACGCCCGCGGTGTGCGGCGCCGACGGGCTGCGTGTGGACCTGGCCGCCGGGACGGTACGGATCGGCGAGCGGGTGCTGCACGAGGGCGACCCGGTGTCGCTGGACGGCCGTACCGGCGCCGTCTACGCGGGGACGCTGCGGGTCAGTGTCGCCGGACCGCCGCCCGAGCTGTCCACCGTCCTGGAGTGGGCGGACGGGATGCGCCGGCTCGGTGTGCGGGTCAACGCGGACACCGCCGCCGAGGTGGACACCGCCGTCACCCTGGGCGCGGAGGGCGTCGGGCTGTGCCGTACGGAGCACCAGTTCCTCGGCGCTCGCCTGCCGCTGATCCGCCGGGTGATCCTGGCCGCCGACCCCGCGGCCCGTGACGAGGCGCTGGTCGCGCTCGAGCAGGCCCAGCACGAGGACTTCCGGGCGCTGCTGGCCGCGGTCGGGAGCCGCCCGGTGACCGTGCGGCTACTCGACGCCCCGCTGCACGAGTTCCTGCCCGCCCCGGGAGAGGCAGCTCACGCCGCCGAGGAGCAGCGGGCCGCCGCTCTGCGCGAGGCGAACCCGATGCTCGGGCTGCGCGGGGTCCGCCTGGCCCTGCTGCACGAGCGGCTCTACCCGGCGCAGGCCGAGGCGCTCTTCGCCGCCTGGGCCGATGTGGCGGCCACCGGGGTGCGGCCCGAGCTGGAGGTCATGATCCCTCTGGTCAGCCTGCCGGAGGAACTGGCCGCGGCGGCGGCGTTCGTACGCGGAGCTGCCGACGCGGTCGCCGAACGCACCGGCGTCCGGGTTCCGTACCGTCTCGGCACGATGATCGAGACGCCTCGGGCCGCGCTGCTGGCCGGGGAGCTCGCCGAGCACGCCGAGTTCTTCTCGTTCGGCACCAACGACCTCACCCAGCTGACCTACGGCTTCTCCCGGGACGACGTGGAGCGGCAGGTGCTCGCCTCGTACCTGGAGCGCGGGTTCCTGACCGCCAGCCCGTTCGCGCGGCTCGACCCGCACGGCGTGGGCGCCCTCGTCGCCCTGGCGGCGGAGCGGGCCCGCAGCGTGCGTCCCGGGATCAAGCTGGGCGTGTGCGGGGAGCATGGTGGCGATCCGGAGTCGATCGCGTTCTGCGACGGCCTGGGGCTCGACTACGTCTCCTGTTCCGCGCACCGCGTGCCGGTGGCCCGGATGGCGGCCGCGCACAGCGCCCTGCGGGAGCGGCGTGAGGAGAGCGGGAGCGTGCGATGACGACCACCGTGACCGACGGCACGGCCCTGTCCGACGCCGAACTGGACGACCTGCGCGAGACCGTACGGTCGGTGTGCGCGGACGCCGGCGGCACCGCCTCGGTGCGTCGGCTGGACGAGCGCGCCCCCGGCATCGACGCCGGACTGTGGGACACCCTCGGCCGGCAGGTGGGCCTCGCCGCCCTGGGGCTGCCCGAGGCGTCCGGGGGTATCGGCGGCCTCGCCGAGATCGCCGCGGTCTGCGAGGAGTTGGGCAGGACGCTGGCGCCGGTGCCGCTGCTGTCGTCGACCGTGCTGGCCGGTCAGGTGCTGGCCGGCTGCGGCACGGCCGGCGAGGCGCTCGTGGAGCTGGCGGGGGGCACCGTGCATGCCCTGGCGGTGGCGTCGCAGGACGGGACCTGGCGGCCGGACGCCGTGCCGGTGGCCGTCTCCTGGCGGGACGGCGTGCCCTTCCTTGACGGCAGCGCGCCATTCGTCCTCGACGGCGCCGATGCCGAGTGGCTGGTGGTGGCCGCCGCCGGGGCCGACGGCGTCGACCTCTTCCTCGCCGACCCGCGCGACTCGGGGATCACCGTGCGCCGGGTACCCACCCTCGACCTCAGCCGGGGGCAGGCGGTGGTCTCCTTCTCCGGTGCCCGGGCCCGGGAGCTCACCGCCCAGGGCGCGGGGGCGGACGTCGTCGGCCGCGCCCTCGACGTGGGCCTGGTGGCCTTGGCCGCCGAGCAACTCGGGGGTGCGCAGGCCGCGTTGGACCTGACGGTGGCCCATGTGCGCGACCGTACCCAGTTCGGCCGGGCGATCGGCGGCTTCCAGGCGGTCAAGCACACCTGCGCCGACATGCTCCTCCAGGTCGAGGCTGCGCGATCGGCGGTGGTGCGCGCGGTCCTGGCGGCCGGTTCGCCCGAGGCGCTGGCCGAGGCGGCGGCGGTGGCGCAGGCCTGGTGCGGTGAGGCGTTCGTGTCGGTCGCCGCCGAGTGCGTGCACCTGCACGGCGGCATGGGCTTCACCTGGGAGCACGACGCCCACCTGTACTTCCGGCGCGCCCAGTCCGACGCGGCCCTGTTCGGCGGCGCCGCACACCACCGCGAACGACTCGCCGGGCTGCTGGGCTGGTGACAGGGAAGGCGGCACGCATGAAGACCACCCGACTCATCGACGACGGCCTGTTCGACAGCGTGGATCCACCACGTCTCGCGGGGGCGCGCTGCTCCGGCTGCGGCACCGTCGTCTTCCCCCGGCAGGACTCGTGTCCCAGGTGTTCGCGCGGGGCCATGTCCGCGCACGTGCTGCCGGTGGCCGGCCGGGTGTGGTCGTGGACGCTGCAGGCATTCCCGCCCAGGCCGCCGTACCGGCCGCCCGCCGGGGGGTACGAGCCGTACCACGTGGGCTACGTGGACCTCGGTGAAGTGCTGGTCGAGGCGCGGCTCGCGGTTCCGCGCGAGGAGATCTGGATCGGGCTGCCGGTCCGGTTGACCACGCTGGCCGCCTACCACGACGAGGACGGGACCGAGGTGCTGACCTTCGCGTTCCGCCCTGCCACGCGGGACGAGCGATGAGCCGGTCCGACGATGTCTACGTGGTCGGCTGCGGCATGCATCCCTTCGGCCGCGACGAGAGCGTCACCGGAATGGACATGGCCGTGCGGGCGGTCCGTGAGGCACTCGCCGACGCCGGTGTCGCCTGGGAGGACGTCGACTACGCGGCCGGCGGCTCCGATGTGTCCGGCAAACCCGACACGCTGGTGGGCCGGCTGGGTCTGACCGGTGTGCCGTTCGTGAACGTGCAGAACGGCTGCGCGACCGGTGCCTCGACCGTGCTGTCGGTGGCGCACGCGCTGCGGGCGGGCGAGGCGTCGCTGGGGCTTGCCGTCGGTTTCGACAAGCACGAACGGGGCGCGTTCCACGTCTCCGCGGCCCGCTACGGCCTGGGCGAGTGGTACGCCGAGAGCGGCATGATGCTCACCACGCAGTTCTTCGCGCTGAAGACGCAGCGGTATCTGCACGAGTACGGCATCTCGGAGCAGGCGCTGGCGACGGTCGCCGCGCGGGCCTTCCGCAACGGCTCGCACCATCCCCTGGCCTGGCGGCGCAAGCCGCTGACGGAGCGGGAGATCCTGGACTCCGCCGAGGTCAGCCCCCCGCTCACCCAGTACATGTTCTGCTCGCCGGGGCAGGGTGCGGTGGCGCTGGTCCTCGCGCTCGGCGACCGCGCCTTCGACCTGTGCGAACGGCCCGTCAAGCTGGCGTCGCTGGCCTTTCGGACGCGCCGGTTCGGCTCGTTCGAGGTGTTCGCGCCCTGGTTGCCGCCGGGCCCGCACCGCAGCCCCAGCGTCGACGCCGCGGAGGCCGCCTTCCGCACGGCCGGTGTGGGCCCCGGGGACGTGCAGGTCGCCCAGTTGCAGGACACCGACAGCGGCTCGGAGCTGATCCACCTGGCGGAGACCGGGCTGTGCGGCCACGGCGAGCAGGCGGAGTTGCTGGCGGGCAGGGAGACCGACCCCACGGGCCGGATACCGGTCAACACCGACGGCGGCTGCCTGGCCGGCGGCGAACCCGTCGGCGCCTCGGGGCTGCGCCAGTTCCACGAGGTCGTACGGCAGTTGCAGGGCCGGGCGCCGGGTGTGCAGGTGCCGGGTGCTCCGCGCGTCGGGTTCACCCATGTGTACGGGGCGCCGGGGATCAGCGCCTGCTCGGTACTGACCGTGTGAAAGGCGGCACGCGCATGCAGCAGGGCACCAGAACGGCGCTGGTCACCGGCGGGGCGCGCGGAATCGGCGTGGAGATCTGCCGTCAACTGGCCGAGAGGGGCCTGAGAGTGCTGGTCGCGGCCAGGAAGCGGGAGGCGGCCCAGGAGGTGTGCGGCGGCATCGGTCCGGCGGCGGTGCCGCTGGCCCTGGACGTGTCGTCCGCCGCGAGTGTCGCCGGGGCGGTGGACGAGGCTCTGGGACGCTTCGGCACGATCGACGTCCTCGTCAACAACGCCGGGGTCAGCCTGGACGGGACGCGCACAGCCCTGGGCCTCGACGAGGACGCCCTGCGCGCCACGCTGGAGACGAATCTGCTGGGCGCCTGGCGGCTGGCCGAGGCCGTCGTGCCCGGCATGGTGCGGGCCGGATACGGGCGGGTCGTCAACGTCACCAGCTCCTACGGCTCGCTGTCGCTGATGAACTCCGGTCGGCATCCGGCGTATCGCGTCTCCAAGACCGCGCTCAACGCGCTGACCCGGATGCTCGCCGCCGAAGTGGCCGGCACCGGTGTGCTGGTCAACTCGGCCGATCCCGGGTGGACGCGGAGCGGGATGGGCGGGGAGTCCGCACCGCGCGGTCCGCAGGAGGGCGCGGACACGCCGGTCTGGCTCGCGACGCTGCCCGAGGGCGACGGGACGACGGGTGGGCTCTTCGCGGACCGCAGGCCGCTGCCCTGGTGAACCGGGTGACTCGGTGAACCCGCTGACGTGGTGAACCCGCTGACGTGGTGAGCCTGGCGAGGCCGGGGAGCTGCCTCAGGCCTGCGACGCGGTCCCGTTCTGCTCGGCGGCGACGATGCGCAGCGCCAGCGACCTGACCGCCTCGAGGACCGACCGGGAGGGCAGCTCGGAGAGCGGCCCGCCTTCCGCGCGCAGGGCGGTGACGAGCATGGTCGTGCTGATCAGCGTGCGCACCGCGAGCGCCTGCGTCGCGTGACGGGCCTTGGCGGCCCGGGGACTGCGGGTGGTGCCCTCGGGCAGATAGTCGTATCCGCGTTGGATGTGGCGCTGCTCGAACTCGTCCCGAAGCGCCTTCACGTTGCCGTTGGCGGAGGCGATCTGCACCTGGTAGAGCCGGGCCTCGTCCGGGTTGCGCTCCACCCAGTCCCACACGGCGTCGATGACGCGCAGCAACCCCTCCGCGTCGCCGGGCTCGGACTCCGGGCGGGCCTCTTCCACGACCGCGTTCAGTTGGTCGAAGACCCGGCGCATGGTGAGTTCGAGCAGTTCGTCCTTGCCGTCGAAGTGGTAGTAGACGGCCGTGGGCACCACTTGGGCCTCGTCCGCGATGTCCTGGATGCTCGTCTCGGCGAAGCCGTTGCGGCCGAAGACCCGCACGGCGGCGGTGATGATGTGCTGCCGCCGGGAGGGCCGGTGGGCGGGCTGCTTGCCGTTCTTCGTGGTGGCCATCATGCTCCCTGGCGGCTGCCGGTGAACCCTCGTCCGCGGTCCCTGTGTCTGACCATGCTATCCAGTAACTACGCCGGGAAGACCCCTTGATTCCTGTTGCACCAGGGCCTCCCGATCAGCAAGGTCCCGGCATACTTGACACCATGACGACATCCGGAACCCGCGCCGCCCACCGCCCGTCCCGTCGGCAGTGGGTGATCGAGGCGGCCACGGAGCTGTTCGCCACCCAGCCGCCGGACGAGGTGACCGTGGCCGACATCGCCGCCCGGGCGGAAATGACCTCGGCGGCCGTCTACTACCACTTCTCCTCCAAGGACCAGGTGCTGGCGGAGGGGATGCGGGTGTTCGCCGCCGCACTGCACGAGCAGCTGCACGCGCTCACTGAGGCCCACACGTCCGGCTCGGACGTCGGATCGGCCGTCACCACGCTGCTGGCCTGGCTGGGCGAACACCGGTCCGCCGCCACCGTGTTCTTCGTGACCTCGGCCGGTATGAGCCAGGAGGCGGAGGCGCTGCGTCAGGAGAGCCGTACGGAACTCCTGGCGGAGCTGGTGCGGCTGATCCGCAAGGCCGACGCGTCGGTCTCCGACGCTGAGGCGGCGGTGATCGGCCTCGGCCTGCTGGCGCTGCTGGAGACCGCCGCGATCTCGCAGGTCCGGGGCGACGACGTCTACCGGTCCCTCGGGCACCGCTCCTTCGTGCGCGAGGTGGGCGGGCTCGCCGAGCGGATCGCCGGCCCGGCGGCGGCCGAGTAGCGTCCTGGGATCAGACCAGCAGCCGGAGGGGTTTGCGCAGCAACTCGGCGACCGTGCGCAGGTACTCGGCGGCGGGTGCCCCGTCCACCGCGCGGTGGTCGAAGGTGAGGCTCAGTGTGAGCACGCGCGTCCGCAGCGGGCGGTCGTCGGCCGACCACTCCACGCCGTCCCTGAGTCGGCCGACACCGAGGATCGCGACATTGCCCGGGTTGATCACGGGGGTGAAGAAGTCGACGCCGTATCCGCCGAGCGAGGTGACGGTGAAGGTGGCGCCTTCCAGCCGGGCCGGGGAGATCCGTCCCTCGCGCGCGGCCTGGGCCAGGCTCCTGGACTGACGGGCGATCTCGGGCAGCGGCAGCGCGGCCGCGTCCTCGATCACGGGGACCATCAGGCCGCCCGGAACGGCCACCGCGAACCCGAGGTGGATCGTGTCCAGCAGATGGATGCCGTCCTCCCGCACCGTCGCGTTGAGCAGGGGGTGTGCGCGCAGGGCCAGGGCGGCGGCCTTCAGCAGGAAGTCGTTGAGGCTCGGCACGGGCAGATCGCCGTCGCTCCACTCCTCCTTAAGCCGGTCCCGCAGTGACACCACAGCGTCCATGCGCACCTCGTAGCCGTGCGTCAGCTGCGCCATCTCCTGCAGGCTGGCGTGCATACGGCGGGCGATGGTGCCGCGCATTCCGGTGAGGGGGAGGACGTCGCCGGGCTGGGGTGCGGCACCCCGGCGGGCCGGCGGGGGCGCGGGCACGGGCGCCGGAGTGACAGCGTCGAGGTCGGACCGGCGGATCCGGCCGCCGGGCCCGGTGCCGTTCACCGCGGAGAGATCGATGCCACGCTCCTTGGCCAGTTTGCGGACCAGCGGCGAGGAGGGAGCGCCGCCCGGCGGGACGACGTCACCGGGGAGCGACGCCAGGAACTCCTCCACGTCCTCGGAGACGATCCGCCCCCCTGGCCCTGTGCCGCGTACGGCGGTGAGGTCGACGCCGGCTGAGGCGGCGACCCTCCGGGCGTTCGGCGAGGACAGGATCCGGTCGCCGTGGCCGAGGAGAGCGGGGCGGCCCTGGGCGAGGGATGCGGCGGCCGCAACCGCACGGGACCCGGCCCCAAGGGCAGCGACACGGCCAGGGGCCGAAGGCGCGGCGGCCGTACCCGCACCGGACCCGGACCCGAGGGCAGTGACACTGACACTGCCGTTGGCCAGAGGCGCGGCGGGCGCGTCCGTGCTGGACCCGGACCCGGCGGGCATCGGCGTACCCCCCGGGTCCGGTGGCTGCTCGCCCTCGGCCAGCAGCCAGCCGATGAGGGCCCCGGCGGGGACGGTGGTCCCGGCCGGGACCACCGGGTGGAACACTCCCCCCGCCTCCGCCTCGACGTCCACGTCGACCTTGTCGGTGGCCAGCCGCAGCAGCGCGTCGCCCTCCGCGACGGCCGCGCCGACGGGCACCAGCCATTCGTCGATCGTGCCTTCCTGCATGGTCAGGCCGATCTTCGGCAGCAGAACCTCGACCGCCACGTCGGTCACGACCTTTCGAGCAGACGTCGGCATCCCTGGGCGATGCGGGCGCGATCGGGGACGTAGGCCTTCTCGAGGACCGGCGAGAACGGCACCGGGGAGAAGGGGGCGCCGATGCGCAGGACCGGCGCGTCGAGGTGGTCGAAGGCCTCGTCCTGGATCTGGGCGGCGATCTCCGCACCGAGGCCGCCGAAGGTGACGGCCTCGTGGACGACGAGCACGCGGTTGGTTCGCCGGACGGAGGCGATCATCGTCTCGGTGTCCAGGGGCTGCACGGTGCGGGGGTCGATCACCTCGACGTCCACGCCCTGCGCCGCCAGTTCATCGGCCGCCGCGAGGGCCTCCCCCACCATGCGGCCCAGGGCGATGACGGTGACGTCGGTGCCGTGCCGCACGGTGTGGGCCCGGCCGAGCGGGATGCCGTAGATCTCCTCGGGGACCTCGCTGGTGCTGCCGAGGAGGACCTTGTTGAGCATGACGACGACCGGGTTGTCGTCCCGGATGGCCGAGACCGTCAGGCCCTTGGCCGTGTAGGCGTCGCACGGCATGACCACCTTGAGCCCGGGCACGTGGGCGAGCCAGGCCTCCAGGCTCTGGCTGTGCTGGGCCGCGGCGCCGAGGCCCGCGCCGGAGGCGGTGGTGATGGTGAGCGGCACGGACACGGCGCCGCCGAACATGTACTTCATCTTGGCGGCCTGGTTGACGATCTGGTCGAGGCAGACGCCGATGAAGTCCATGAACATCAGGTCGACGACGGGACGCAGGCCGCGGGCGGCGGCGCCCACGCCGAGTCCGACGAGCGCCGCCTCGGAGATGGGGGTGTCGATCATGCGGCGCGGGCCGAACTCGTCGAGCAGGTTGTCGAACATGCGGAAGACGCCGCCGTAGCCGGCCACGTCCTCGCCGGCGACGAAGACGTTCTCGTCCTCGCGCATGGCCTGGGCGAGGCCCTCGTTGAAGGCCTTGACGTAGGACAGTTTGCGGGCCGCGGCTTTCGGGACGACGGCCGGTGCTTCGGTGATGGTGGTCATGGCGGTCATCCCGAGTAGACGTTGAGCAGCAGGTCGGCGGGGTCGGGCAGTGGGCTCGCCTCGGCGTGGGCGACGGCGTCGGCGATCTCGTCACGGGTGCGCTGCCACACCTCGTCCAGCTCGGCGCGGGTCACGGTGCCGTCGGCGAGGGCGTGGGCCTCGATGAGGTCGATGGGGTCGCGGGCCTTCCACTCGGCGACCTCCTCGTCGGAGCGGTAGGGGTGACGCAGTCCCTTGACGCCCTGGTGGTCGTAGTAGCGGTAGGTCTTGGCCTCGATGAACCTGGGGCCCTCGCCGGCCCGGGCGCGTGCGACGGCCTCGGCGGCGGCGCGGTGGACGGCGACCGCGTCCATGCCGTCGACGATCACGCTGGGCATGCCGTAGGCGGCCGCCCGGTCGGCGACGTCGGTGAGGAGCATGTGCCCGGACTGGGGCGTGAACTCGGCGTAGCCGTTGTTCTCGCAGACGAAGACCACGGGCAGGCCGAGTACGGCGGCCATGTTGGCGGCCTCGTGGAAGGAGCCGATGTTGGTGGCGCCGTCGCCGAAGAAGGTCACGGCGACGCTGTCCTCGCCCTTGTACCGGGCGGCGAAGGCGGCGCCGACGGCGATCGGGATGCCCGCGCCGACGATGCCGTTGGCGCCGAGCATGCCGAGGGTGACGTCGTTGATGTGCATGCTGCCGCCGCGGCCGAGGCAGGCGCCGGTGACCCGGCCGTACAGCTCCGCGTACATCTCGCGGAAGCCGACGCCCTTGGCCACGGCGTGCCCGTGACCGCGATGCGTCGAGGTGATCTGGTCGTCGTCGCGCAGGGCCGCCATCACGCCGGCGGCGACGGCTTCCTGGCCGACATAGAGGTGCAGGAAGCCGGGCAGTTTGCCGGCCTCCATCAGCTTGCCCGCCTCGGTCTCGAACAGCCGGATCCGCACCATGCGCTCGTGCAGGTCCTTGATGACCTGCGCGGATTCCTGCGACGCCGTTGACGCTCGTTGAGCCATCGTCCGCCCCTTCGCCCGAGGGCAGTTGCCACGCGATCGGACTTTCTAGTGCCGGTCTACAGTAACCAGCAGAGGGCACCTTACTGAAGAGCGTCTCTAATTACTACGCCTCCGAACCGGCTCGTCAGGCGAAAACGACGCAACCCCCGAGGTCGCGCACCAGCAAGGGAACACCGAGCGGCCACTTCTCCACTTTCTATTGACAGAGCACACTAAGTGCTGTTGTCGTTTCGGTCACAGCCCAGTCGTCGCGTTCCGAAGCCCTTCACCGGCTCGCGGCTGGGAGGATTGTGAGGACACCGTGGTCCAGTCCCGTTCGGTCCCCTTGGCGCCTTCGACCCCCGATTACTCCTCGTGGATCAGCCAGGACCGCTCCACCGACGCCGCGTCCGTCGCCATGCGGCGGGAGGCCGCCGAACTCGTCGAACGCGTGGTGGCGCACTACCTCGGCACCACCACGCACGAGGCGGACGGCCAGTGGAGGGAACCCGTCGCGCACTATCTCGACGGCGACCGCTGGCAACGGGAGATGAGCGCCGTCCACCGGAGCGTCCCGCTGCCGCTCGCCATGTCCTGCGAACTTCCCGGGCCGAACACCTACAAGGCCATCGACGTGCTCGGCGTCCCGGTCCTGATCACGCGGGACCGGCAGGGCGCCGTGCACGCGATGATCAACGCCTGCCGGCACCGCGGGGCCAAGCTCCTCGAACCCGGCTGCGGGGTGTCGAAGCGGCTCACGTGCCCGTACCACTCCTGGTCGTACGACCTGGCCGGGGAGCTGCGGGGCGTGTACGCGGAGAAGACCTTCGGCGAGGTGCCGCGGGAGGGCCGCGGCCTGATCCGGCTTCCGGCCGGTGAACGCGCGGGGATCGTCTTCGTGTCACTCGACCCGGCGGCCGAGCCCGACCTGGACGACTGGCTCGGGGATCTGCAGCCGCTCCTGGAGGGGCTGCGGCTCGCGGAGTGCCACCACTACGCCACCAGCGAGCTGACCAGCCCCAACTGGAAGGTCACGCTCGACGGATACCTGGAGACGTACCACTTCGCCTCGCTGCACCCGAAGACGGTGTTCGAGACGAACCTGTCCAACATGATGGCCCACGACACCTGGGGCCCCCACCAGCGCATCGCACCGGCCCTGCGCCCCATCGCGCAGGCGGTCGACCTGCCCCCGGACCAGCGTGATCCCGGGGACTGCGTGGGCCCGATCTACTGGCTCTTCCCCGGCCTCGCGATCGCCGGCGGCTGGCGTCAGAAGATCGCCGTGTCCCTGGTGCTCCCCCGGACGGCCACCGAGTCGGTGACCCAGCAGATCATCCTGCTGCGGGAACCGGCGGTCACCGAGGAGGAGCGGCAGGCCGCCGACCGGTTCGGCGAGTGGTTCCACGAGGTGGTCCGCGACGAGGACTACGCGACCACCTACGGAGTCCAGCAGGGCCTCGTGGCCCTGAACGGGACCGACTTCGTCTTCGGACGCAACGAGCCCGGACTCCAGCACTTCCACCGCACCATCCACCAGCACCTGGACAAGGGAGCCGACAGCGCCGGACGCGCCAGAGCCACCAGGTGACAGACCAACAACACTCGCGGGAGACCAGCATGGTGGCTACGGGCAGCCTCGACGGACGTGTCGCGGTGATCACGGGCAGCACGCGCAGCATCGGCCGCGCCATCGCCGAAGCATTCCTGGCCGACGGCGCCACGGTCGTCGTCAGCGGCCGTTCCGAGCTCAAGGGCAAGCAGGCCCTGGCGGAGATGGACGCCGGGGACCGGGCCGTCTTCCAGGCGTGCGACGCCAACAGCCAGGAGGACATCGAGGCCCTGGCGGACTTCGCCGCGGAGCGCTTCGGCCGGCTCGACATCTGGGTCAACAACGTCGGCGGCACCTCGGGCTTCGCCCCGATCCACGAGCTCAGCGACGACGCCTGGCACGACGCGCTCAAGCTGAACCTCAACGCCTACTTCTACGGCACGCGCCGCGCGCTGCCGAAGATGCTGGCGGGCGGCTGGGGCCGCGTCATCAACATCTCGTCGGTCGAGGGCAAGCAGGCCAACAAGCCCGCCATCAGCCACTACATCACCAACAAGCACGCCATCCACGGCCTGACCAAGGCGACCGCGTTCGAGTACGGCACCCAGGGCATCACCTGCAACGCCATCTGCCCCGGCGCCGTCGACACCGACCTGATGCGGGCCGCCGGCCCCGCCGCGGCGGAGGCCGAGGGCATCTCGTACGAGGAGTGGCTGGGCCGCTTCGCCGAGCACGCCGCCACCAAGAAGATCACCACCGTGGAACAGGTCGCGGCCGTCGCCTCGCTGCTGGCGAGCGACGCCGGCGCGGGCATCACGGGCACGCTCATCAGCGTCGACGGCGGAACGGCGCAGTGGTAGGCCCCGGAAACACCGGGACGGACGGCGGGAGAGCTTCGGCGATGAAGAGCTGGATCACGGACTGGCAGCGCAGCGAGCGGCTGCCGCACTACACCCGGGCCAACGCGGGCGAGACCCTGCCGGACCCCGCCAGCCCGTTGGGCTGGACGCTGGTCTGGGGGCGCGGCCTGCACGGCTGGCGCAAGGGGTTCGTCGGGTTCGGCATCTACCGCGAGGAGGAGGTGGCCGGTCCGAGACCGCCGTTCGTCGGAATGTTCGGCGGCCACTTCTACCTCAACCTGTCCCACATGCGCCTGTTCGGCATCCGCATGGGCCAGACGGCCGACCAGATCGACGCGGCCTTCGTCGGCCGGCGCTCCGACACCCCGGTGTACGTGGCACACCCGGACGACCAGGACGAGGAACTGACGGCCAAGGCGGGCGCGACGCTCCAGCGGATGCTCGGCCAGAGCACGTTCCCGGAGGCCGACGCCGACCGGGAGCGGCTGCGCGCGCTGCGCCGCGCACGGCCGGACCTCACTGCGCTCTCCGACGCCGAACTGGTGGCGCACGCCCGCTCGTTGCTGGACGACGTGGAGACCACCTTCCAGCGGCATGTGGAGTCGTCGCTGCCCGCGTCCGTCGGACCGGCGATCCTCGGTCCGCTGTGCGCGAGCGTGGACCGTCCCGACGCCATGCTCGACCTCATCGGCGGTCTGGGCGACGTCGACTCGGCCTCCCCCTCGACCGGGCTGTGGGCCCTGTCCCGGCAGGTCGCCGAATCGGCCGAGCTGACCGCGCTGTTCGACCAGGGGCCGGCCGCCGTGGAGCGGGCGCTGGACGGGGCGACCGGAGACGTGAAGGCCTTCCTGGACTCCTTCGAGGAGTTCCTGGCGGAGTCCGGCGACCGCGGCCCCAACGAGTGGGACATCCACGCCCGGTCCTGGGAGGCGGTGCCGGTTCAGGCACTGGCCCTGGTCGACCGCATCCGGCACAGCTCCGACGACGGCTCCCCGGCCGCCCGCCGACAGCGGCTGACGGAGCGGCGCGAGCGGACGGCCCAGGAGATCCGGGACGCGCTGCCCGAGGAGACGCGCCCGATGTTCGACGCCGGGCTGCACGCCTCCCGGGTGTGGATCCCGGCCCGTGAGCGCACCAAGGCGAACTGTGTGACCGTGGTCAACGAGATCCGGATGGCGCTACGGGAGCTCGGCCGCCGCGGGGTCGAGGCAGGGCTCTTCGGCCGGCCCGAGGACGTGATGATGCTGCTGGACACCGAACTCGACGACTACGTCGCCGACGCGGAGTCCTTCGCCGCCGTCATCGCCCAGCGACTCGACGAGTACGCCGCTCTGCACGAGCTGGAACCGCCGTTCTTCGTCGCGGACGACGCGCGCACCGAGATCGACAGCTGGCCGCGCCGCGCGCAGGAGCGGACCGAGGCGGCCGTCGAGGGCGATGTGCTCGGCGGTGTCGGCGGCAGCCACGGCACCTACACCGGCAGGGTGCGGGTGGTCACCGACCCGGCCTCGTGCGAGGCGCTGGAGCCGGGCGAGGTGCTGGTCGCGCCCATCACGGACGCGGCCTGGACCCCGCTCTTCCTGGTCGCCGGAGCGGCCGTGGTGGACGTGGGCGCCCTCAACAGCCACGCCGTCGTCGTCTGCCGGGAGCTCGGCATCCCCGCCGTCATCTCCGTCGAGGGCGGTACGCAACTGCTGCGGGACGGGATGCTCATCACGGTCGACGGTGACAAGGGCACCGTCACCGTGGACGGGGTCCCGGCGGCAGTCGCCATCTGAAACACCGCGGGCCCGTCGCACGCCCCTGCAACGCGACGGGCCCGCGGGCATGACCACGAAAGGACCACCATGGCAGAGCAGGTCATCGTCGCCGGCTGGATGGACTACGAGCCCGGCGACCGCGACACGATGCTGGGGCACCTCGTCGAACTGGGCCACCGTACGCGCGCGCAGGAGCCGGGCTGCCTGGACTACGCGATGACCGCGGATCCCGGCGACGAGCGACGGATCCGCGTGTACGAGCGCTGGGCCTCCCGGCAGGCCCTCGACGAGCACTTCGCCACCCCGCACATCAAGGACTTCCGGGCGGCCGCGGCCGGCCTGACGCGCGTCGGGGTCTCGCTGGAGGCCCACACGGTCGCCGCGTCCCGCGCCATGCGCTGACGGCGCGCGGTCCGGCTCAGTCGGGGTCGCCCAGGCGGACCAGCATCTTGCCGACGTTTCCGCCGCCCAGCAGGGACAGCAGCGCCCCGGCGGCGTTGTCCAGGCCGTCCACGACCGTCTCGCGTGCGGTGATCCGGCCTTCCCGCAGCCAGAGCGCGACCCGCTGCTCGAACTCCGGCCTCAGGTCGTCGTGGTCGCGGACGATGAAGCCCCGCAGGGACAGTCGCTTGAGGACCGCCTGGATCAGCTGGTTGATGTCGGCGGACCGCCGCTCCCCGCCGAACTGGGACATCATGCCGCACAGGGCGACCCGGCCGCCGGTCCGCATCGCGTGCAGGGCGGCGGCCAGTTGTTCCCCGCCGACGTTGTCGAAGTACACGTCGACGCCCTCGGGCGCCAGCCGGGCCAGCGCCTCGCGCACCGGCTCGGCGCGGTAGTCGGCGGCGGCGTGGTAGCCGAACTCCTTCACCAGCAGGGCGCACTTGTCCGGCCCGCCGGCGGTTCCGACGACGCGCCCGGCGCCGAGCATGCGGGCGAACTGGCCCGCGGCGGTTCCCACGGCACCGGCCGCCGCCGACACGAGGACCGTGTCGCCGGTGCGCAGCTCGGCGATCCGGGTGAGGCCGACGTAGGCGGTGAACCCTGTCTGGCCGAGCAGCCCCAACCAGGTGGGCAGCGGGGCGACTTCGGGGTCGATGCGCCCCGCGCCGTCGGTGTCCGCCGCGTCGAGCACGGCCCAGTCCCGCCAGCCGAGCTGATGGCGTACGTACGTTCCCGGCGCCACGGTGGCACAGCGGCTCTCCGTCACGACGCCGAGGGCGCGGCCGTCGAGGGGAGAGCCCGGGGTGAAGTTGTGGGTGTAGTGCTTCTCGGTGCTCTCCAGTCGGCCGCGCATGGACGGGTCGACGCTCATGTAGAGGTTGCGGACGAGCAGTCGCCCCTCGGTGAGGGGCGGCAAGGGGCGCTCCTCGACGGCGAAGTCACCGGGGACGGGTTCCCCGTCGGGCCGGCGCACCAGACAGACCACCCGGGTGGTACGGACCGTCACCGGGTCACTCCTCCGGCTGCCGGGCGGCGCGGCGCCGGGCGAGGCGGCCCACCCAGCCGGCCATCTGGAGGTCGGCGTGGCGCAGTTCGCCCGACTGCCAGCGGGCCTGGAAGTCGAAGATCCCCTGCACCCCGGTCCTGGGGTCGGTCACCTCGACCAGGCCGTCCTCGGTGAGCCGGTACACGTGCCCGGTCAGGGGGTGGATCACTTGCTTGGACATGGGGCACTCACTCCTGCACTCGGCGGCGCACACCGCGCTTGGTCACGGTCACCGGGCCCTCGACCCGGAGCCGGCAGGCGAGCCGGGTCAGGCCGTCCACCGGCCTGCGCAGGGCCTCGATGCCCTCGCGCTCCAGCGGGCCCACGGGGGAACAGTTCTCGGAGCCCTCCTCGACCTGGACGAAGCAGGTACGGCAGGTGCCCTTGCCGCCGCAGACGGTGGGCCAGCGGTAGCCGAGCCGCTGGGCGGCGCTGAGCAGGTCCTCGCCGTCGCGCACCTCGATCTCGACACCGGAGGGTCTGACCGCCACGCGGTGAGTCACTTGTTCATCCACGCGTCGAGCGTGTGGTTGAAGTGGCGGATGCGGCTCTCCTGGTAGTTGGCCAGGGTGATGCCCGGCTTGCGCATCGCCTTCAGTCCCTGCTGGACATAGGGCAGGTTCTCGCAGTCCTGGTCGAAGACGGGCCCGAGGACGCCGAGTTCGGGGATGTCCGCGAAGAGCATGTCCTCCGGGACCCAGCGGATCTTCGCCGGGGGCGGCATCTCTCCGGGCTTCTTCGGCGCCGACATGAAGATGATCTCGGCGGTGCAGGAGTCGGGGTCGAGGCCGTGGGGCCGGAACCGGTAGACGATGTTGGACTTGGCGCCGCCCCAGGGGTTGAAGTTGGGGAACAGCAGGTAGTTGATGGCGTCCAGCAGTTCGGTGTCGGGGGTCTGCGAGAAGTCCTGGTGCGAGGTGGCCGCCAGTTGCTCGCGCATCCGCTGGGCGAGGACCTGGCGGGCGGTGCCGCCGGGCGGGATGGCGGGCAGCTCGTCCCCGTCCCCCCTCACCAGGTCACGGCCCTGGGCCGCCGCATAGAAGGACCGCGAGTCGTAGAACGTCTCCAGGACGTCCTCCTCCGTCACCCAGTCGGCGACGTGCGGGCTGGGCGCGCCCTGGATGTTGATCATCCGGTTCCAGTTCGGCTGGTCGGCCATGACGTCGTACTGGGAGTTGGCGTCGGCGAGCCACGGCAGCATCTGCGGGTGGGTGGCGATGACGTGGAAGGACTCGATGAACGCGTCCTGCGCGATCTTCCAGTTGCAGGGCAGCACCTTGGCGATGTGCAGCGACTTGTAGCGCTCCTGCAGTGGCCAGATGTAGTAGTCGTCGAAGGTGCCGCGGTAGCTGTCGAAGGACTCCGCGTACGGGTCCATGTTGACGAAGACGAAACCGCGCCAGGTGGCGACCTGAGCCTCGGGGAGGGAGAACTTCTCCGGGGTGACGTGCGGGAAGTCCCAGGCGCACGGCGGAGTCTGCATGGTGCCGTCGAGGTTCCAGGCGAAGCCGTGGAACGGGCAGCGGAACTCGCCGACGTTGCCGCCGCTGGTGCGCAGTTTGCGGCCGCGGTGCAGGCACACGTTGACGAAGGCGCGGATCTGGTCGGGGGCCGTGCGCACGACGATGAGGGAGTCCTCACCGATCTCGTAGATCTCGTGGTCGCCGACCGCGGGGATCTCGCTCTCCAGGCAGGCGAACTGCCACACACGGCGCCACATCTGTCGCATCTCGCGTTCGGCCCAGGCGCGGGAGGTGAAACGGGTGATGTCGATGTCCTCGCTGCCGAGGTGGTCGTTCCGCTCGTACCTCAGGGAGGGGGGAACGGGGCGGCTGTCCCGGTCGAGGTAGTCCTGGACGCTGGGCCCGGGGCACCGTGCCGCGCCCGCCTCCGACGTTTCGTCCATGTTCGCTCCTCCGGCAGAAACTTTAGAGTGAGTGTAGTTACCAGCGGCGCACGGTAGCAACACTCGCGACCGCAGTCGGGTCCGCATCACCTGAGGAAGCCGGTATTCCACGCCCACGGCCTTGAATTTTCTGGCACCGCCCCCTCCCCAAGCCTGCGGGAGCGTGTCACACTCCGACGCACTTGAGGCTGTAGTGCCTCATAAGTTTCTGGGTGCCGTACCCCACGACGGCGTTGGATGCATCCCTCTCGATTCCCCTGTGTGCCGTCCCCACCCGGGCGGCACAGGATCCGTCTGAACGCACGGGAGTACTCGACGATGAGTTCCACACCCGGTCGCGCGGTTCGCCGCGCCGTCACCGCTATCGCCTCCGTCTCCGCCCTGCTCGCGCTCGCGGCGTGCGGCAACGACACACCGCAGGCCGCCGACGCCTCGCCGGCGGCGGCGAACGACTCCTCCGGCCTGGCGGCGGCACGTGCCGCCGCGCTGAAGTACGCGGAGCGCCCGACCGGCATCCCCGTCACCGAGCCGGTGGGCACGGACATCCCGAAGGGCAAGAAGATCGACTTCATTCTCTGCGGCGTCCAGTCCTGCAAGGACCTCGCCGACTTCTTCACCGCCGGCGCGAAGGAACTCGGCTGGAAGGTCAAGTTGATCGCCACGCAGGGCACGCCGGAGTCCGTCCAGGCCGCCTACGAACAGGCCGTGCGCGACAAGCCGGACGCCGTGATCGGCTCCGGCTTCCCCCGCGCCGTGTACGCCAAGCAGCTGGCGCAGCTGAAGGCGGCCGGCGTCCCCGTCCTGCAGTCGAACGCCGACGACGTGGTGGGGGACGGCATCTCCCTGTTGAAGAACGGCCCCAAGGACGTCGGCGTCCAGGGCGAGATGCTCGCCTCGTGGGTGGTGTCGCACAGCAACGCCAAGGCCGACACGGTCTACTTCGACCTGCCGGCCTACACGATCCTCAAGCCGGTCAAGGATTCCTTCGCGGCCAAGTACGCGCAGTGGTGCCCGACGTGTGAGCTGGACGGCGTCGACGTGCCGATCACCGCGGTCGGCAAGGACATGCCGGACCGGGTGGTGTCGTACCTCAGATCGCACCCGAAGGTGACTCACGTCGTCTTCTCCCTGGGCCTGCTCAACGTGGGCGTCCCGGCCGCGCTGAAGACCGCCGGCATCACCGGCAAGCACATCGTCGTCAACGTCGGCGACGCGCAGAACTACCAGTACATCCAGGGCGGCCTCACCGACGGGGCGATGGCACTGAACTCCCATGAGCTGGCCTGGCTCCAGGTCGACGCGCTGGCCCGCCACTTCACCGGTCAGTCGATGGAGGTGGACCAGAAGGCGGTGCTGCCCAACGTGCTGGTGACCAAGGACAACCTGCCCTCCGCCGACGGTGACTTCCCGCTCGTCGAGGCCTACGAGGCGCAGTTCGAGGCGCTGTGGGGTTTGAGTTGATACGGCCGGTGCTGCGGATCGCCGGGTTGTCGAAGAGGTTCGGCGGAACCCAGGCGCTGCAGGACGTCGACCTGGAGGTCGCCCCCGGCGAGATCCACGCGTTGATCGGGCCCAACGGTTCCGGCAAATCCACCCTCATCAAGATCCTCGCGGGGTACCACCACGCCGAGCCCGGGGCGGTCGCCGAACTGGACGGGGAGCCGTTCGACCTGGGCCAGGTCGCAGCGTCCCGGCACGACCGGCTCCGGTTCGTCCACCAGGAGCTGGGACTGGTGGGCGAGTTGAGTGCCACGGACAACCTGGCGCTCAGCCACGGCTTCGCCCGTACCGCCTTCGGCAACATCCGCTGGCCGGAGATGGAGCGGCGGACCACCGCCCTGGTGGAGCGGTTCGGCCTCGGCATCGATGTGCGCCGACCGCTGTCGCAGGCCTCACCCGTCCAGCGTGCGGTGGTGGCCATCGCCGCGGCGCTGCAGGGCTGGGAGGGCCGCCGCGGGGTCCTGGTCCTCGACGAACCCACCGCCGTGCTGCCGCCCGGCGAGGTGTCCCGCCTCTTCGACATCGTGCGGGAGGTGCGTGACGCCGGGGCGGGAGTTCTGTACGTCTCGCACCGCATGGACGAGATCTTCGCGCTCGCGGACCGGGTGACGGTGCTGCGTGGGGGGCGCAGGATCGCCACGCGGCCGGTCGCCGACCTCACGCCGCGTTCGCTGGCGGAGTTGATGGCGGGTGAGGAGGTGGAGAGCGACCACCGGCCGCAGGCACCCGGGTCGGGCTCCGACGGTGCCGTCCTGGAGGTGCGTGACCTGTGGGCGGGCCCTCTGCGCGGGGTCGGCTTCGATCTCGCCCGCGGGGAACGACTTGGCATCACCGGCCTGGTCGGTTCGGGCCACGAGATCGTGCCGTACCTGATGTGCGGGGCGCACCCCGGGCCGGTGCGGGGCAGGTTGCGGCTGCCGGAGCGCTCCGGGCGGTGGGTCGACGTGCGCCAGGCCGGCGGGCTGGGCCTTCCGCTGGTGCCGGCGGACCGGGCGGGTGAGGGGGTGATCGGTGACTTCACGGTCGGCGAGAACCTCACCCTCCCCCTCCTGGAGCGGTTCCGTACCCGCGCCGGACGGCTGCGCCGACGCCGTGAGTCCGCACTCGCCCAGGAGTGGATCGAGCGGGTCGGGGTGCGCACGGCCGGGCGCGGGGCCCGCATCACCACACTCAGCGGAGGCAACCAGCAGAAGGTCGTCATGGCCCGCTGCCTGGCCCAGGGCCCGCCGGTGCTGGCGCTGTGCGAACCCACGGCGGGCGTCGACATCGCGACCCGGCTCCAGCTGTACGACCTGATCGGGCGCCAGGCCGACGAGGGCATGGGCGTCATCGTCTCCTCGTCCGACACACAGGACCTGCTCTCGCTGTGCACCCGCGTCCTGGTGGTCCGGGACGGCCGGATCGTGCGGGAGATCAGCGGCCCGGACCTCACCGAATCCGCGCTCGTCCATGCGATGGAAGGGACTTCAGCGACATGACATCCACCCCGACCCGGGCCGCGGCGCTCCAGCCGGCCGCACCGGACGGACGCGCCCCGTCCGCGCTGAGCACGCGGGGCCGACGCACGGCGGCCGCCCTGTCGTTCCGCAACGTCGGCGCCGCCTACGTGTGGCTGGTCATCGTCGTGATCTTCTCTGTCTGGGCGCCGGAGACGTTCCCGACCACCATCACGGTCAGGCAGGTGCTGAACGGAAACGCCGTGGCGGGCCTGGTGGCCCTCAGCGTCGTCCCTCCGCTGGCGGCGCGCGTCTTCGACCTCTCGGTCGCCTACACCATGTCGCTCACCAGCGTGCTGACGGCTCGTTTCCTTGTCTCCGCGGGCCTCGGCCCCGCTGCCGCGATCGCCCTGGCGATGACCGCCGCGCTGCTGATCGGGGTGGTCAACGGAGTCGTGGTCGTGGTGCTGCGGGTCGATTCGTTCATCGCCACCCTGGCCACCGGTGCGCTGATCCAGTCCCTGATCACCATGGTCACCAACGACAGCTCGATCACCGGCGTGCAGCTGCTGGCCAAGCCGTTCGCGGACATCGCCCAGCTCGACGCGGGCGGCATCACGCTGCCGGTGCTGTACCTGCTGCTCGCCGCGGTGGCCATCTGGTACCTGCTCGAACACACCGCGACCGGGCGCCGGTTGTACGCGACCGGCTTCAACGCCGACGCCGCACGTCTGCAGGGAGTGCGCACCGACCGGCTGCGCTTTCTGACCCTGGTGGCCTCCGCGCTGCTCTCCGGCTTCGCGGGGATCGTCTTCTCGTCCTCCGTGGGGTCCGGATCGCCGACCGCCGGCACACCGTACCTGCTGTCGGCCTACGCGGCGGCCTTCGTCGGGGCGACGCAGCTGCGCGCGGGCCGTTTCAACGCCTGGGGGACGGTGCTCGCGGTGCTGCTGCTCGGCACCGGCGTCACCGGCCTCGGTCTCGCCACCAGCGCGCAGTGGGCGGCGAGCCTGTTCACCGGCTCCGTCCTCATCGTCGCGCTGGTCCTCACGGGCGGCCGGATCGCGCTGCCGGCCGTCCTGCGCCGCCGAAAGGTGAGCGCACCGAGTCCCACCACCGCTGAGGAGGTCCGTGCATGAAAGCTGTTCGGTACCGACGGGTGGGACACGCCCCCGAGGTCGTCGAGGTGCCCGTGCCCGAACCGGGCCCGTCCAGGTCCTCTTGAAGGTGACGACGGCGGGGTGCCGCTCCGACCTCGCGGTCATGGGCCGACCCGAGGAGCAGTTTCCGTACGCGCTGCCGATGACGCTCGGCCACGAGGGCGTCGGCACCGTCGCGGCCGTGGGCAGCGGCGTCACCGGTGTCGCGGAGGGCGACGCGGCCGCGGTGTACGGGAGCCGCAGCGACTCTCGCGGTGGCCGCCGGCTCGGTGGCCACGGCAGGGGACGTGACGATGGTCGGCCTCGGCGGGGGCACGCCGGCCGTCGGCTTCGGCGGGGGGGCTTCCGTTCGAGGTGTCCGCGTCGTTCCCCGCTGGGGCAGCCGCACGGAACTGATGGACGTCGTCGAGCTCGCCCGGCAGGGTCTCGTCTCGTCCCACGTCGAGACGTTCATCCTGGAGCAGGCTCCGGAGGCGTACGACCGCCTCCACGCGAGGGAGATCACCGGCCGGGCGGTGGTACTGCCGCACGGGTGACCCGTCCCGTCCCTGGGAGCTCCGCCCACTTCCAGCCTGTCCGGAGTGTGAGGACGAGGCCCGTTCACGGCCGAGGCGGGGGTCCGGAGGCGGCAGCCCCTGGGGACGGGACGGGCAGGGGCGGCGGGGGCGAGACTCCCACCGCCCGCTCCACGCACCGCCGCAACACCGTCACGAACTCCGGCGTCTCCCAGGGCCCACGATCGACCCTCCCCGTGTCCTGCACACCAAGGTCCTGCACATCATGACGCCCCCGGCAGTGCCCCAGGGTGAAGTAACACACCTCCCCGGCACCGTGCCGTTTGAGATACAGCACAGGTCGAGGCGCCGCATCGCGCTCCGCGACATCGCCCTCGGCGAAGCCCCTGCACGGCCCCGTGTACTCCGCGTGCAGCAGCACCTCCAACTCCCCGTACAGCTCACAGACGTACAGCTCATCGGTGACCGTGAACGCCTGGACCCCGGCGACCAGTGGATGTTCCGGCCGCGTGACCCGCACCTCGTACGGCTCGATGGGCGGATGGGCCAGGAACTGGCTGCCGAGCACCTCCGCCACCTCCCCGAGGAGCCGTGGGGTGCTGAACACCCGTGGCCCGCCCTTGGCCGGCGGCTCGATCACCGCGTTGGTGCCGTGCAGCGCGAGCCACCGCCCGCCGCGCCGGACGAAGCGGACCAGCGCCTCCCGCTGGGCCGGGCGGGGCCGGACGTCGCAGGTGTAGGTGATGAGCAGGTCGGCCGACTCCAGCTCGCGAAGACAGTCGTAGTCCTGATGGACCGTGGTGCGCACGCGCGGATGCCCGGCGAGCAGCTCCAGCAGCCGCAGCCGCGCGAAGTCGACGTCGTGCCACCTGCCGCCGCAGACCAGAACGGCGTCCAGGCGGCCGGCCGGGCCCGCCACGGCTCAGTACTGGACGCGGGTCAGCAGCCCGCCGTCCACCACGAGGTTGACCCCGACGCAGAACGAACCGGTCCGGGGCCCGAGCAGGAACGCCACCGCCGCGGCGACGTCCTCGGCGGTGCCGTAGCGGCCGATCGGCAGCTTGGCGAGGACCTCCTCGTAGACCTCGGGGCGGCTGGTGCGGATGGTCTCCCACGCGCCGCCGGGGAAGTCGATGGGCCCGGGCGAGACGGTGTTGACGCGGATGCCCATCGGGGCGAGCGCGTGCGCGAGGGCGGAGGCGTGCTGCACGACGGCGGCCTTCACGGCGGAGTACGAATTCGCGCCCGCCGGCCGGGCGGTGTCGGAGGCGTTGGTCGTTCCGATGGCCACGACGGCCGCCCGCTCGGAGGCCTCCAGATACGGCAGGGCCGCCTCGACCAGGCCCGCGAACGGGATCAGGTCGCCGCGCAGGCTGGCCTCCCAGGACTCGGGGCCCTTCACGTTGCCCGCGGAGACGTTGGACACCAGCAGGTCCAGGCCGCCGAGTTCACCGGCCGCCCCCTGCACGAAGCCCGCGAGTGCGGCCGGGTCGGTGACGTCGACGGGCTCGGCGAACACCGTCGCTCCCTCACCGCGCAGTTCGGCGGCGGTCTTCGCGAGCCCCTCCTCACCCCGGGCACACAGCGCGAGGGCGCAGCCCTCGGCGGCCAGCGTGGCCGCGATCGCCCGGCCGATGCCCCGGCTCGCTCCCGTCACCAGCGCCTTCGCGCCCGTCAGTCCCAGATCCATCGATGTCACTCCTTGGTGTGTGCGGGAACCGCCCTGGCCGATCGGTTCGAAAACGGCCCCGGCCCCTCAGTTGCCGGGAAGCTGCGAGAACGGCAGCCGGTCCACCCGTGGCTCCGGCGGAAGCCTCAGCACGCGCTCGCCGATCAGGTTGCGCTGTATCTGGTCCGTGCCTCCGGCCAGTCGGTAACCCGGGGCACCGAGCAGGTGCTGCGTCCAGGCGAAGGTGTCCGGTTCCCCGGTCTCGGCGGTGATCCGGGCGCCCATCAGATCGGCGGCGACCTGTCCGGTGCGGGTGAGCAGGTCGGAGGCCATGAGTTTGGTCAGCGACGCCTCGGGGCCCGGCCGGCCCCCGGCGGCGCTCGTCCGGGCGACGCGAGCCACGGTGGCCGCGCGCAGTGCGGTGCGTACGTACAGGTCGGCGAGGCGCTGACGGACCAGCGGGTCGTCGGAGCGGCCGAGGGAGCGGGCGAGGGCGAGGACGTCCGCGAAGGTGCCGCCCTTGCGGCGGTTGCCGCTGCCGGACGCGGTCCGCTCGAAGGCGAGGGTGGTGGTGGCGACCTCCCAGCCCTGGCCCGGGCGCCCGACGCGGAGCCGGTCCGGTACCCGTACGCCGGTGAGGAACACCTCGTTGAAGGAGGCGCCGCCGCTCATCTGGCGGATGGGACGGACCTCCATGCCCGGGGCGTCCATGGGGACCAGGAAAGCGGTGATGCCGGCCTGTTTGACGACGTCCGGGTCGGTGCGGGCGAGCAGCAGGCCGTAGTCGGCGAACCGGGCTCCCGAGGTCCACACCTTCTGCCCGTCGATCACCCACGTGTCGCCCTCCCGTCGGGCGCGGGTGCGCAGGGCGGCGAGGTCGGACCCGGCGCCGGGTTCGCTGAAGAGCTGGCAGGCCAGCAGGTCGGTACGCAGGAAGGCCCGTGCGTGGTCGGCGCGTTGCTCGGGCGTGCCGAAGAGGGAGACGGACAGGGCCACCAGTCGGACCGTGACGCTGATCAGCTCGGTGGACGGCGGTACGCCGAAGGCCGACTCCTCGTCCGCGAAGACCGCCGCGTGGGCTGCGGTCAGGCCCGCGCCGCCCTTGTCCTCGGGGAGGGTCAGGGCCTGGTAGCCGGCATCGAAGCGGGCCCGCTGGTAGGCGCGGCAGCGCTCCAGGAGCAGGCGTTCCACGTCCTCGGGGAGGTCGTGGAACACGGCCAGGTCGGCTGCCCCCGCGGTGGACTCCGGCGCGCGGGCCGGTTCGAGCACGGTGGTCAGCCACTGCCGCACCTGCGTGCGCCACGTGTCCAGATCGGGCTCGAACACGGTTCCTCCTCGGGGCACTTACCAGGCGACAGTTTCAGTAAGGGAAAGCGGACAGCGCATGCCCCAACCCTGTTTCGTGCGGAGATGCTGGCGGATCGGATCCGAGTGTTCCGTACTTTCTTGATAAACGCTACAGTCTCGGCATCGACTCTCCCTCCCATCGGGGGAGGCCCTCTCCCCCGCGTCGGGAGAGACCGAGGAGCCGCCGGAGGAGCCATGTCGCTGCTGCCACTCGACCGTCGCGCCCAGGAGACCCCCCACGAGCCCGCGCTGATGGACGAATACGACGTGCTGACCTGGTCCGAGCTCGCCGAACGGGTGAGACGAGCGGCGGCCCGGCTGCTGGAGTTGGCGCCCGGTCCCGACGACCGGGTCGCCGTCCTCGGCGACAACGCGATCCCCACCCTGGTGGCCCATCTGGCCGGACTGCGCGCAGGAGTGGGGACCGTGGCCTCGTCCCGGCATCTGACGGCGGGCGAACTCGTCGACCAGATCATCGACGCGGGCGTGACCGGGATCATCGCCGGGCCCGTCGGCGCCGGGGTGGCCCTCGACGCGGCCCGGGAGCTGGGCCTGCCGGTCGTGATGCACGGAACCCCGGCGATCGGACACGCCTTCGACTGGGAGCCGTGGCTGGCGTCCGCGCCGGCGGCCCGGCCCCTCCCCACGGACCGGCCCGCGCGGCCGCCCCTCGTCTACACCTCGGGCACGACGGGCCGGGCACGCGGCACGGAGGTGCGCTGGGTGAACGGTCCGGTCGCCGACAGCTCCGCCTACCTCGCCGCGATAGCCGCCCGGTCCGGCTTCCCCCCGGGGCCGCACCTGGTGTGCGGGCCGCTCCAGCACAACGCGCCGCTGACGTCGCTGCGGCATCTGGCGGCCGGTCAGCCCGTGGTCGTCCTCGGCAGGTACGGGGCGGAGGTCTTCCTGAGCCGGGTGGCGCGGTGGGCAGTGACCTCCGCGGTGATGGTGCCCACCCACTTCCAGCGGCTGCTCGCCCTCCCCGAAGAGATCCGCGCCCGCTACGACGTCTCCAGCCTCCTCCAGGTCTCCCACACCGGGTCCGCCTGCCCGCCGGAGGTCAAGCGGGCCATGATCGAGTGGTTCGGTCCGGTGCTGACCGAGTCGTACGGCGCCAGCGAGGCCGGCACCGTGGCCCGCATCAGCAGCGCCGAGTGGCTGGCCCACCCCGGCTCGGTGGGGCGCGTCCAGCCCCCGTTCGAGGTCCTCGTCACCGACGACGACGGCCGCCCCCTGCCGCCCGGCGAACGCGGACTGCTGGCGTTCCGGGCGCCCGAGGGCAGGGGCGTGCGCTACCACGCGGACCCGGACAAGACGAAGTCCGCCTATCTCTCCCCGGGCGTCTTCACCCTCGGCGACATCGGCTACGTCGACGCGGGCGGCTACATCTACATCACCGACCGGGCCGCGGACGTCGTCGTCTCCGGCGGGGTCAACCTGTACCCGGCCGAGAGCGAGGCGGTGCTGCGCCAACATCCCCAGGTCGCCGAGGTCGCCGTCATCGGCGTACCCGACCCGGACTTCGGCGAGTCCTTGCGGGCGCTGGTCGTGGCCGCCGCGGACGAGCCGCCCGCCGAGGAGCTGGACCGGTTCTGCCGCGACAGGCTGGCCGCCTACAAGTGCCCGAAGTCGTACGAGTTCGTCCCGGAGCTCTTGCGCAACGCCATGGACAAGCTCGACAAACGCGCGATGCGCCGCCCCTACTGGCGCTCCGAGCGGACCATCGCCGGCTGAGGGGGCCTTGAGCCGGCCCACGCGACCCACGAAGGACCACCATGACCGAACTCCTCCTCATCCGGCACGGACTCCCGCTGGCGGGCGTGTACGACCCCGGGCTGTCGCCGGAGGGCGTCGCCCAGGCCGAGCGCCTGGCCTCCTGGCTCGTGCACGAGGACGTCGACGCGCTGTACACCAGCCCGTTCCAGCGCGCCCGCGAGACGGTGGCGCCCCTGGAACGGCTCACCGGCATGACCGCCACCACGCTGGACGACCTGCGCGAGTGGGACACCGACGTGTCCCATCCCTACACGCCGCCCGAGCAGATCGGCGCGGACGATCCCCGGGCGGCGGCGCTCGCCGAGGGGCGGTACGAGGACTTCGTCCCCGATCTGGACTGGGACGCGTTCCGCGCGCGTGCCGTGCGGGCCATGGGCACCATCCTCGACGCCCATCGCGGCGGGCGGGTCGCGGCGGTGTGCCACGGTGGCATCACCAACACCTATCTGGCGACGGTGCTCGGTCTGTCCACGATGTTCTGGTTCCACCCCGGCTACACCTCGGTCAGCCGGGTGCGACGGCTGCCGGGCGGGCGGATCGTCCTGCACTCGGTCAACGAGACGGCCCACATGATCGCCGACCGCGCGGTCGACGCGGCGGCCTGAACCACCCACGTCCTACAGGAGGTTCCGGCCATGCCCGGATCCGTCATCGTCGCCGGGGCGAGAACGCCCATCGGAAAGCTCATGGGCGCCTTGAGCACCGTGTCCGCCGTCGACCTCGGCGCGCACGCCGTCGGCGCGGCGCTGGCCGCCGTAAGCCTGGACCCGGCCTGCGTGGAAGCCGTCGTCCTCGGCCATGTCGTCCAGGCCGGGGCCGGCCCCAACTCCGCGCGGCAGGCGGCGATCCGCGCCGGCGTGCCGTTCTCCGTCCCGGCGAGCGCCGTCAACAAGCTCTGTCTGTCCGGTCTGCACGCCATCGCCCTCGCCGACCTCATGGTCAGCTCCGGCCGGCACGAGGTGGTCGTCGCGGGCGGCATGGAGTCGATGTCGGGCGCCCCGCACCTTCTGCGCGGGTCACGCGGCGGCTGGACGTACGGTACGGCCGCCGTCGAGGACGCCCTCGACCGCGACGCCCTCGTCTGTGCCTTCGACGGAGTCTCCATGGGTGCGGCCACCGAGCGGTACCAGCAGCCGTACGCGCTGACCCGCGAGGAGCAGGACGAGTACAGCGCGCTCTCGCACGAACGGGCCGCTCACGCCAGGGAGTCGGGCGCGCTGGCCGAGGAGATCGCCCCGCTCACGGTGGCGGGGCGGCGGGGCGAGACGGTCCTGGACGCCGACGAGGGCGTACGGCCGGGAAGCACCGCCGAGAGCCTCGGCCGACTGCGCCCGGCCTTCTTTGACGGGGGCACCATCACCGCGGGGAACTCCTCCCAGCTCTCGGACGGCGCCGCTGCCGTCGTCGTGATGAGCGCGGAGCGCGCCCGCTGGGAGGGCCTGACTCCGCTGGCGGAGATCGGCGCCTACGGCACGGTCGCGGGCCCCGACCCGTCCCTGCTCATCCAGCCGGCCGGCGCGGTCCGTGACGCGCTGTCCCGGGACGGGCGGCTGAAGACCGCCGACCTGGACCTGTTCGAGATCAACGAGGCGTTCGCCGGGGTGGCCCTGGCCTCCGCCCGCGATCTGGACGTTCCCCTGGAGAAGGTGAACGTCAACGGCGGAGCGATCGCGCTGGGCCACCCGGTCGGCATGACGGGCGCCCGGCTGGTACTGACCCTCGCGCTGGAACTGCGGCGGCGCGGCGGCGGTACCGGAGCGGCGGCCCTGTGCGGGGGCGGCGGCCAGGGCGACGCACTGCTGCTGCATGTACCGCCGCGTACCTGAACCCGGGAGCCGAACCACCATGACCGATCAGCAGAACCCGGGCGCGACCACCCTCGTCGTGGCGGCCCGCACCCGCGCAGCCGACGGCGTCGTCTCCCTCACGCTGCGCCGCCCCGACGGCGGGACACTCCCCTCCTGGGCTCCGGGGGCCCACATAGACGTACTCCTGGACGGCGGCGACGGCGAGGCCGGCGATCTGATCCGTTCGTACTCGCTGTGCGGGAACCCCGCCGAACGGGACGTCTGGCAGATCGCTGTGCTGCGCGAGCCACGAGGCCGCGGCGGCTCCGCCTACGTCCACGACCACGTGCCGGAGGGTGCCGCCCTACGGGTCCGCGGGCCCCGGAACAACTTCCCGCTGCGGCCCGCCGCACGTCACCTGTTCATCGCGGGCGGAGTGGGCATCACGCCGATCCTGCCCATGATCGAGGCCGCCGAGGCGACCGGGGCCGACTGGCGGCTGCTGTACGGCGGCCGCACCCGCACGTCCATGGCGTTCCTGGACCGACTCGCCCCCCACGGGGACCGCGTCCTCGTCCGCCCGCAGGACGAGTACGGCCTGTTGGACCTGGCCGCCTTCCTCGGCGCACCCGAGGAGGGCACCCTGGTGCACGCCTGCGGTCCCGAGCCCCTCCTGCTCGCCGTGCAGGAGAGGTGCGCGGGCTGGCCCGCCGGCACGCTGGGCGTCGAGCGGTTCGCCCCGGCGCGGACGGCGGACGCGAGCCCGGCCGGGGCGTTCGAGCTGGAGCTCGCCCGTTCCGGACTCGTCCTCGCGGTGCCACCGGACCGCTCGGTGCTCGAGGCCGTGGAGGAGGCGGGCATCGAAGTGGACTTCTCCTGCCGCGAAGGCACCTGCGGCACGTGCGAGACCGATGTCCTCGACGGCACGCCCGACCACCGTGACTCCCTGCTGACCGAGGAGGAACGGGCCTGCGGCGAGACGATGCTGATCTGCGTCTCACGCTCCCGCGGGCCCCGCCTGGTCCTCGACCTCTGAGAGGTCCTCTCGGTGTCAGGGACCGCTTGGTCGGCGCCGCGCATACGGCCGTCCGTGGTCAGCGGTGGCTGTCGAGGTAGGACAGGTAGTAGCGCAAGGCCCTCACGAAGGCCGCACCGGTGACGGACGACGAGACGGGCGGGGGCCAGACGGCGAGATGACCGGGAGCGGGGCCGCGCGGGAGGCACCGGGTACGGGGCCGCGGGTGGCACCGCGTACGGGAGCGCGGGGGAGGTCGGGTACCGGGGCCTGGAGAGCGGCTGGGACGGGGCGCGCGAGACAACCCGGCACGGACACCTGGGGCAGCCGGCGCCGGCGCTGGCTGCCCGGCACGGGGACCCGAGGGGCAGTCGGCGTCGGCGCCGGCCTCGGCTGGCGGGAGCGGAGGCTGGTGTTCACCAGCCTCCAACCCGTGATCACCGCCTACGGCCTGGCGAGCCGGTGCCCGCGGCGGCCTCCGGCACGTTCTCGTGAGGGACGCAGCGGGCTGCACGCCGTCGATGTCCGACTGCCCGACGCGCACCGCGGCTGAGAACCACCCGACGATCTCGCCTCACACGATCTCGACGAGGAGGTCACCGCCCTCCACCTGCTGGATCCGGTTGATCGCCAGCCGGGAGACACGGCCCGCCTTCGGGGCGGTGATCGCGGCCTCCATCTTCATCGCCTCGATCGTCGCCACCGTGGCGCCGGCGTCCACCTCGTCGCCCTCGGCGGCCGCGAGCGTCACCACTCCGGCGAACGGGGCGGCGACATGGCCGGGGTTGGAGCGGTCGGCCTTCTCGGTCACCGGGATGTCGGAGGACGCGGCGACATCGCGGACCTGGATGGGCCGCAGCTGGCCGTTCAGTGTGGACATCACGGTGCGCATGCCGCGTTCGTCGGCCTCACCGACGGCTTCCAGACCCATGAGGAGCCGCACGCCGGGCTCCAGGTCGACGGCGTACTCCTTTCCGGGCCTGAGGCCGTAGAAGAAGTCCTTGCTGTCCAGGACGCTGGTGTCGCCGTAGGTCTGGCGGTGGGTCTCGAACTCCCTCGTCGGGCCGGGGAACAGCAGCCGGTTGAGGGTCGCGCGCCGGTCCTTCTCCAGGCCCGCACGGTCCTCGGCGGCCAGGTCCTGGACGGGCTTGGCGTCGGCGCGGCCCTGGAGTGCCTTGCTGCGGAACGGCTCGGGCCAGCCGCCGGGCGGGGTTCCGAGCTCGCCGCGCAGGAAGCCGATGACCGAGTCGGGGATGTCGAACCTGTCCGGCGTGGCCTCGAACTCCTCCGGTGCCACCCCGGCGCCGACGAGGTGCAGGGCGAGGTCGCCGACCACCTTGGAGGAGGGGGTGACCTTCACCAGGTGGCCGAGGATCCGGTCGGCGGCCGCGTACATGGCCTCGATGTCCTCGAAGCGGTCGCCGAGGCCGAGTGCCACGGCCTGGGTGCGCAGGTTGGAGAGCTGGCCGCCGGGGATCTCGTGGTCGTAGACGCGGCCGGTCGGTGAGGCGAGGCCCGCCTCGAACGGGGCGTAGATCCTGCGGACGCTCTCCCAGTACGGCTCCAGGTCGCCGACGGCGCGCAGGTCGAGGCCGGTGGGCCGCTCGGAGTGGTCGGTCGCGGCGACGATCGCGGACAGGGAGGGCTGTGAGGTGGTACCGGCCATGGAGGCCACCGCGCCGTCGACGGCGTCCGCGCCGGCCTGGATCGCGGCGAGGTAGGTGGCGAGCTGGCCGCCCGCCGTGTCGTGGGTATGGAGGTGGACGGGCAGGTCGAACTCGCGGCGCAGGGCGGAGACGAGCTTCGCGGCGGCGGGGGCGCGCAGCAGCCCGGCCATGTCCTTGACGGCGAGGACGTGGGCGCCCGCCTCGACGATCTGCTCGGCCAGGCGCAGGTAGTAGTCCAGGGTGTACAGCTGCTCCGACGGGTCGGACAGGTCGGAGGTGTAGCAGAGGGCGACCTCGGCGATGGCGGTGCCGGTGGCGCGTACGGCGTCGATGGCGGGGCGCATCTGGCCCACGTCGTTGAGGGCGTCGAAGATGCGGAAGATGTCGATGCCGGTGTCCGCGGCCTCCTGGACGAAGGCGTCGGTCACCTCGGTCGGGTACGGCGTGTAGCCGACGGTGTTGCGGCCGCGCAGCAGCATCTGGAGGCAGATGTTCGGGACGGCGGCGCGCAGGGCTGCCAGGCGTTCCCAGGGGTCCTCGGCGAGGAAGCGCAGGGCGACATCGTAGGTGGCGCCGCCCCAGCACTCCAGGGAGAGCAGCTCGGGCAGCGTGCGCGCGACGACGGGGGCCACGGCGAGCATGTCCCTGGTGCGCACGCGCGTGGCGAGCAGCGACTGGTGGGCGTCGCGGAACGTGGTGTCGGTGACGCCGATGGTGGGTGCCTCGCGCAGCCAGCGGGCGAAGCCCTCCGGGCCGAGTTCGGTGAGCTTCTGCTTCGAACCGGCGGGCGGCTCGGTGGCTGTGAGCCGCGGCAGCTTGCTGGTGGGGTCGATCAGCTCCGGCCGCTCGCCGTGCGGCTTGTTGACCGTCACGTCGGCGAGGTAGGTGAGCAGCTTCGTGCCGCGGTCGGCGGAGTGGCGTGCGGTGAGCAGGTGCGGGCGCTGCTCGATGAACGACGTGGTGACGTTCCCCGCCTGGAAGTCCGGGTCGTCGAGGACGGCCTGCAGGAACGGGATGTTGGTGGCCACACCGCGGATGCGGAACTCGGCCACGGCACGCCGGGCGCGACGGACCGCGGTGGGGAAGTCCCGGCCCCGGCAGCTGAGCTTGACCAGCATCGAGTCGAAGTGCGCGCTGATCTCCGTACCGGCGTGGGTGGTGCCGCCGTCGAGGCGGATCCCGGAACCGCCGGGCGAGCGGTAGGCGCTGATGCGGCCGGTGTCCGGGCGGAAGCCGTTGGCGGGGTCCTCGGTGGTGATACGGCACTGGAGCGCGGCGCCGCGCAGGGTGACCGTCTCCTGGGAGAGGCCGAGGTCGGCGAGGGACTCGCCGGCGGCGATGCGCAGCTGCGACTGGACGAGGTCGACGTCGGTGACCTCCTCGGTGACCGTGTGCTCGACCTGGATGCGCGGGTTCATCTCGATGAAGACGTGGTTGCCGTCGCGGTCGAGCAGGAACTCCACGGTGCCCGCGTTGCGGTAGCCGATCTCCCGGGCGAACCGCACGGCGTCGGCGCAGATCCGCTCGCGCAGGGCCGGGTCGAGGTTGGGGGCGGGCGCCAGCTCGATGACCTTCTGGTGGCGGCGCTGCACCGAACAGTCACGCTCGAACAGGTGAATGACGTTGCCGTGGCCGTCGGCGAGGATCTGCACCTCGATGTGGCGGGGCTCGACGACGGCCTTCTCCAGGAAGACCGTCGCGTCGCCGAACGCGGAGGCCGCCTCACGAGCGGCCGCCTCGATTGACTCGCGCAGGGCGGCGGGGTCCTCGACACGGCGCATACCGCGACCGCCGCCGCCCGCGACCGCCTTGACGAACACGGGGAAGCCGATGTCGTCGGCGGCCCGCACCAGCTCGTCGACGTCGGTGGAGGGCTGCGACGAGCCCAGCACGGGGACACCCGCGGCGCGGGCGGCGGCCACCGCGCGCGCCTTGTTCCCCGTCAGTTCGAGGATCTGGGCGCTGGGGCCGACGAACGTTATGCCGGCCTCCTCGCAGGCCCGGGCCAGCTCGGGGTTCTCGGACAGGAACCCGTAGCCCGGGTAGACCGCGTCCGCGCCGGCCAGCCGGGCCGCGCGGATGATCTCCTCGACGGAGAGATACGCCCGCACCGGGTGCCCGGGCTCGCCGATCTCGTAGGCCTCGTCGGCCTTGAGCCGGTGCAGCGAGTTGCGGTCCTCGTGGGGGAAGACCGCGACGGTCCTCGCGCCCAGTTCGTATCCGGCACGGAAGGCGCGAATCGCGATCTCGCCGCGATTGGCGACCAGTACCTTGCGGAGCATCCTCGGTCCCTTCGGGCTGCTGGTGAGGGTCTCCATGGTCGCGGCTATGTCCCCACCTTGCCATGAGAGCCAAGTCACTCGGCGGGGTGAATCGGTACGGGATTGTCCGCGCTTGTGCCGGGCAGAGGCACGGGTTGCCCGGTTCGCAGTGACGCGTAGGCCGCCAGGACGATCCTCAGGCTCCGCAGTCCGGCCTCGCCGTCCGGGCGCGGACGCCGGCCGGTGCGGACGGTGTCGAGGAACTCCTCCAGCATAGCCGCGTCGAGATCGTCGCCGCCGGGTTCCCAGCGCGGGCGGGCGGTGGTGGAGTCGAAGCCGCCGAGCAGCCGGGGGAAGGCATCGAACTCGACGATCCCCCGTTCGGCCACGCAGGTCATGGCCAGGCCGCCCCAGGTCGGGTGGTCCTCCGGCTGGCTCCAGCTGCAGTCGATCGCGGCGACGACGCCGCCCGGGTAGCGGACGGTGACCAGTCCGGCCGTCTCTACGGCGGTTCCCGCGTCCGGGCCCAGGATGTCGTTGGCCTGGGCGTACACCTGCTCGGCCTGCGCTCCGTCGAGCAGTACGTCCATCAGGTCGGCGATGTGCACGGTGTGGTCCATCACCGCTCCCCCGCCGGCCAGTTCCCGGTCACCGAACCAGGGCCGGGAGCCTGCGGGATGCCAGCCGTTGTTGGAGCCGTGGACGCTGACCAGCGAGCCGAGCGAGCCGTCCGCGACGGCGCGGTGGAGCGCGGCGAAGGCCGCGCCGAAGCGGACCGGGTAGGCGGTCATCAGGCCGACTCCGGCGCGGGCGCACGCGTCGATCATGGCCCGGGCGTCCGTCTCCGTCGTGGCGAGCGGCTTCTCGCACAGGACGTGCGCGCCGGCCGTCGCGGCCCGCTCGACCAGGTGCCGGTGCCGGGAGTTCTCGCTGGTCACGACTACCGCGTCGGGCCTCAGCGCGAACACCTGGTCCCAGTCGGCGACGTACGGCACGCCCAGCCGCTCGGCGAGCGCCGCTCCCCGGTCCGGGTCGTCCGGCGGGCCGTCGGGGTCGGAGGTGAGCAGTTCCACGTCGTCGCGGTCGCGCAGCAGCTCGACGTACGTCGGGGCGTGGACATGGGCGAAGGACAGGACGGCGATCCTCATGCGGACGCTCCCTGGGATGCGTGCGACGGGGCGAGCTCGACCGCCCGTCCGGTGCGGGCCGACTCGGCGGCGGCCGCGGCGATCCGGACGGCGGCCACGCCGTCGGCCGGGCCCACGCGGGGCTCGGGCCCGCCCGCGAAGGCGTCGGCGAGTTCCCGTATCTGGGTGGCGTACGGCGACTCGCCGAAGTCGCCCACCGGGATGCCCGCCGCCGTGCCCGCGTCGGTCGTGCCGACGATCCTGAGGCCGGGCGAGGCGAGCGAGTCGTGTCGTACCGTTCCGCCGGTGCCGGCGAGGTGGAAGGTCGTACGGAACGGTGTGGCCGGTGGCGCCCACACGCCCACGATCTGGGTGATGACGCCCGTGGCGTGGGTGAGCACCGCGGTCCCGGTGGCGACCGCGCCGTCCGGCGCCGGGGTGCTGAGGTGGCCGCTGTGGTGGGCGTGGACCCGTACCACCTCGCCCAAGAGCCAGCGGGCGATGTCCATGTCGTGGATCATCTGGTCGACGAGGATGCCTCCGGAGCGCGCCGGGTCGGCGAACCAGGCGCTCCACGTCGGGTACCGGCCGGTGCGGGTGAACCGGGCCACCGCGACCCTGCCGAGTCCGCCGCCGGTGACCAGGGCGTGCAGCCTGGCGTAGGCGGGGAAGAAGCGCACCACATGTCCCGGGTAGAGCCGGACCCCGGCGGCGGTGGCCGCGGCGGCCATCTCGGCGGCGTCGGTGGCGCGCAGCGCCAGCGGCTTCTCGCACAGGACGTGTGCCCCCGCGGCCACGGCGGCCAGGGTGATCTCGTGGTGGGTGTCGGTGGGGGTGCAGACGTCCACGACGTCCGCTCCGTCCATGGCCTCCTCGCGAGAGGCGACCGCTGTGTGGCCGAACTCGCTTGCGAGGGTGGGGGCCTGGCCGTCGGGGGCGTAGACGCGGACGCGGGCGCCGAGTGCGGTCCATGCGGGCAGATGGGCCCGCGCGATGCCGCCCGCGCCGATCAGCGCGACGTCGAGTTGTGCCATCGGGTGGGGGTCTCCTAGCCCTTGAGGGCGCCGCTGAGCACGCCGTTGATGAAGTGCCGCTGGAAGAAGAGGTAGACGACGACGACCGGGGCGATCACGATCAGCGTGGCCGCGGCGAGCAGGGGGACATCGACGTTGTACTGCCCGGTGAAGAAGCCCAGTCCGGCGGGGGCGGTGCGTTTCTCCGGGTCCTGGATCAGGATCAGCGGGAGCAGGAACTGGTTCCAGCTCCATACGAAGTACAGGACGCCGAGGGTGGTCACGGCCGGGCGGGAGCTGGGCATGAGCACGCGCCACAACGTCGTCCAGGAGGAGGCGCCGTCCAGCCGGGCGGCCTCGATGAGGCTGCGCGGCACGGTGGCGAAGTGGGCCCGCATCCAGAACACCCCGAACGGCATGAAGGCGGCGATCTCGGCGAGGGCCAGTCCCGGCACCGTGTTGGTGAGGCCGAGGGCACGCAGGTCGTAGTAGAGCGGGATGACGGTGACCTCGGCCGGAATGGACAGCCCGAGCAGGAGGTAGCCGTAGAGCTTGCCGCCGCCGGGGACGTCCATGGTGGCCAGCGCGTATCCGGCCAGGGTGGCGCACACCACGGCCGCGGGGACGACGGCGAGCGCGATCACGGTGCTGGAGCGCAGCAGTGGGCCGAACCCCGCGGCGGACCAGGCGTGGACGAAGTTCTCCAGGTGGATGCCGTCCGGCCACGCGAGCCCGGTCAGTGGTGTCCCCGCGGGCTGGAGCGAGGCGAGGAGCAGGGACAGGAACGGTACGAGTACGGCGGCCACGAAGACCGTCAGGACGACGGGTGCGGCGGGGGCACGGTGCTGACGCGCCGTCATGGCGACTCCCGGGCAAGGCGGTTGATGACGAGGACGGCCACGGAGATGACGGCCGTCAGCACCACCGCCAGCGCGCTCGCCAGACCCACGGCGCCGCCGCCGAAGGCCAGCCGGTAGATGAGGATTCCGGGCACGACGGTGCTGTTGCCGGGGCCGCCGCCGGTGGTGATGTAGATCAGGTCGAAGCTGGACAGGGCGGCGATCACGGTGATCGACAGGGCGACCGCCGTCTCCGGCCGCAGCAGCGGGACGGTGATGGACCAGAACTCGCGTACGGGGCCCGCGCCGTCCATCCGGGCGGCCTCGTAGATCTCCTGGTCGATGCGCTGTGTCCCGGACAGGAACAGCACCATGCACAGCCCGGACACCACCCAGGTCCCGATGAGCCCCACGGCCGGCAGCGCCCAGGTGAAGCTGCCCAGCCACGCGTCGGTCAGCCGCCCGAGGCCGACCGCCCGCAAAGCCTGGTTGAGGGTGCCGTCCTCGGCGTACACCCAGCGCCAGATGACGGCGACGGCGACCAGCGGGACGACCTGCGGCAGGAAGAGCAGCGTACGGATCAGGGAGGTGCCGCGTCGGCCGGATCGGCGGGCGACCAGGGCCGCCGACACCAGACCGAGGGTGATGGGCAGGACGGAGAAGAAGACGATGAGCGCTCCGGCGTGCCAGGCAGCCGCGCGCAGTTGCGGATCGGTTGCCACCCGGCGGTAGTTGTCGAGTCCGGTGAAGGACGGCAGGGTCACCCCGTCCCAGTCGAACAGCGAGAGGTAGGCGGTGTGCAGGGCCGGGAGGACGGCGAACAGGGTGTAGGGCAGCAGCGCCGGCAGCACGTACAGCAGCGCCACGGCGCGGCGGCGCCTGCGGGTCGTGTGCGGCGAGCGCACCGGCTGACCGGTGTCCTTGTGGACGGGACGCGCTGCCCGTCGGGGTGTGGTGGTCGTCGTCATGTCGCGGGGGCGGGCCGGGCCGGTCAGGAGTGGAACTGGTCGTAGTCGGCCTGGAGGGCCGCGAGGAACTTCTCGGCGGTGACCTTGCCGCCGGCGAGCAGCTGGAGTTGCGTGGTGAGGGTGTCGGGCATCGTCGGGGTGGAGGCGTTCTGGATGAACGGCTGGAGCCCGGAGTCCTTCACGATCTCCTGCCAGCCGGTCCGTACGTCCCCCAGGAGGCCGCTCTGCTGGGGCATCGCGGCGGCGTCGGGTGCCATGAAGCCCGCCCTGGCGGTGACGGCGGAGGCCTGCCGGGTGGCGCAGTAGTCGAGGAAGGCGGCCGCGGCGGCGGCGTTCTTCGACCTGCTGGAGACGCAGTAGTAGACGCCGGCTCCGGTGGTGCGCAGGGGGCCGCCCTCGGTGCTCGGCGGCATGGTGAACAGGCCTGCGTCCGCACCGAGTCCCTTGTCGACCGCGGCGGCGGCCCAGTTGCCGCTGATCCGGAAGACGCCCTGGCCCTTGGCGAAGGCGGCGGTGGCGTCGTTGTCGCTGGTGCCGTTGACCTTGGGGGTGACGTAGCCCTGGTCGACCCAGCGCTTGAGGGTCGTCGCGGCCGTCACCGCCTCCGGGCCGGTGATCTTGGCGCCCTTGCGGCCGAACGCCCAGGCCTCGCGGTCCTCCGGCTTGAGGTGGACCGACAGCAGGACGTTGAACGGGTGGTTGAGACCGCCGTCGAGGTTGCCCGCCACCAGCGCGGTCTCCCCTGCGGCCCTGGCCTTGGCGAACAGGGCCTCCAACTCGGCCACCGTGGTGGGCGGCACGGTCAGGCCCAGCTTCCTCACCTTGGCCTTGTTGTAGTAGACGCCCTCGAACGACAGCCCGCCGGGTACGCCGTACAGGGCGCCGGTGCCGGCCGTCTTCCCGTCGGCGCTGAAGGTGATCTGGTCCAGGCCGGGGAACTCGCGGGCCCAGCCGTACGCCTTGCCGTAGCCGCCGACGTCGAGCAGCAGGCGGCCCTTGACCAGGTTGTTCATGCCGGAGACGAACTGGGCTATGTCGGGGGCGGTGTCGGCCGACATCGTGGTGTTGATGCTCTTCAGGTAGTCGTCCCAGCCGGTGTACTGGCGCTTGAAGGTGACGTTGGGGTACTTCTCGCGGAACGCGGCGATCAGGCCGGGGGTCATGGTGGTGTCGTCCGCGTCGGCGACCACCAGGGTGATCTTCCGGTCGGTCGGGACGGCCGTGGTGACGGGCGACGCGCTGTCCGCGCCGGAGGCCTTGGCGCCCGGTGTGAGGGAGCTGCCGCAGGCGACGAGCAGGGAGGAGCCGGCAGCGGCGGCGAGGAACGCGCGTCTGGACGGCGGAGCGGGAACGTGACTCATGGCGGACTCCTGGAACGGCGGGAGAGGAGGTGCTGCGCGGACGAGTGCCATGGATGTGCGGGGGGCGGGGGCAGATGCCGGTGCCGAGTGTTTTAATAAAGCAGTTGCGTTTCATAATCGAGTTCCGGCCATGGTTCGTCAAGAGACGGGCGCGGCCAGCGTGGGTGACGAGTCGCGGTACAGGAGGTCGACCCTTGACCACATCGGAGCCGGAGGCCCTGTGGCCGCTCAGCGGTGCCACGGAGCCGGGCCCGCCGTCGGCGGTCCCCTCGGTCGTGGGCGTGGCCGACCTGCGCACCACCAACGCGGCGGCCGTGCTCGCCGTCGTCCGCTCCGCCGACCCGCACCCCCGGCTGTCCGAGTTGGTCAAGGCGACCAGCCTGTCCCGGCCGACCGTCGAGGCGATCGCGGAGGAACTCGTCGACCGCGGGCTCATCGAGGTCGCCCCCGCGCCGTCCGCCCGAGGCCAGCGCTCCCCCGGCCGCCCGGCCCGCCGTTTCCGCTTCCAGCCGCACGCGGGGTTCGTCGTCGGTGTCGACGTGCGTCCCCGGTCCGTCACCGCCTGCCTGGCCGACCTCGACGGCGAACCGGTCGCCGTCGAGCGCCTCGGCGTCCGCGCCGACCTCACGGGCCCGGCCCGCGCACGAGCGGTGACCTCGGCGATCCGGGCCACCCTGGACCGGGCGGACGTGGACGTGTCACGGGTCTGGGCCGCCACGCTCGGCACCCCGGGACTGGTGGACCGGGGCAATACCCGCGTCCGTCAGGCCGACAACCTCGGCACCTGGAGCGAGGTGGACGTCGCCGGCGTCCTGCGCGACCTCCTCGACTGTCCGGTGGCCGTCGAGAACGACGCCAACCTGGCCGCGCTCGGCGAACAGTGGCGCGGAGTCGGGGGGACTGCGGGCGGGGCGGCATCCGACCCCGCGACCGGCGAGATGGTCTTCGTCCTGCTCGGCGAACGCCTCGGCTCCGGCGTCATCACCGGTGGCCGCCTGTTGCGCGGCCACCACGGCGCGGCCGGTGAGATCGGCTTCATCCGCTTCTCCGGTGGCGGCCCGACCGACCGCCCCGGCCTGGAGCCGCTTCCCGCCGACACCGTCCGTGACGCGGCCGCGGCCGCCCCGGGAGCCGTCGCCGCTGTGGAGGCGTACGGGCGACGGCTCGCCGAGGGGCTCGCCCCGGTCCTTCTCGCCCTCGACCCGGCCCTGGTCGTCCTCGGCACCGGGCTCTTCCCGGAACCGGCCCTGCTCCCCGCCGCGAGGACCCTGCTGACCGCCGCCCAGCACCACGCCGACGGCCTCCTCGTCGACCCCCCGCGCTGGCACCTGTCCGCCCTGGGCGACGACGCGGTCCTCACCGGCGCGGTGCGCTTCGCGCTGTCGTCGGTCGAGGTCGTGCTCCGCACCCGCCCGACCAGCCTCGACACCCCTCGGTCGGCGCCGGCGAAGCGTTGACGGAGGCAGTCGCCCCCTCGCCCGGCAACTTGCGGCCTGGACGACCGGCCCGGCGGGGTGGACGTGGAGGTGGTGAGTCGCGAGATCCTGGGTTGCGACGGCGTCCGGAACACACTGCGCGCCTCGACAGGAGGGGCGACAACCGTGGCACGAGGAGCGTCAGCCTTGGCACGAGGAGCGTCAGCCTCGGTGGGAGGAGCGTCATGACCAACGTCGACGTGCACCAGCATCTGTGGACCCCCTCGCTGGTGGCGGCCCTGCGCTCACGCCGCGAACCCCCGTTCCTGGACGGCTGGACCCTGTTCCTCGACGGTGAGCCGCCCTACGAGGTCCCTCCCGCGCACCACGACGTCACCCGGCGTACGGAGCTAGCCGCCGTCGACGGGCTCGGCCGGGCGCTCGTGTCGCTGTCCGCCCCGATCGGTGTGGAGTGGCTGCCCTCCGCCGAGGCGCGGCCCCTGCTCGACGCCTACCACGAGGGCGCGGCCGCGCTCCCCGAGCCGTTCGGCGCCTGGGCCGCCGCCTGCGTACGGGACGTCGATGCCGGGGCTACGGCCGCCGTACTCGACCAGGGCTTCGCCGGCCTCCAGCTCCCGGCGAACGCCCTGGCCGACGCGACCGGTTACGCACGCTGCGCTCCCCTGCTCGACCTGCTCGAAGAGCGCGACCTGCCGCTGTTCGTCCACCCGGGCCCCGCGGCCGCCGAGCCCGCGGGGCCGGGCTGGTGGCCCGCGATGGTCCCCTACGTGCAGCAGATGCACGCCGCCTGGTTCGCCTTCCGCGCCTTCGGCCGGCCGCGCCATCCACGGCTGCGGGTGTGCTTCGCGCTGCTGGCCGGGCTCGCCCCACTGCACGGGGAGCGGTTCGCCGCGCGCGGCGACGGGAGCGGCTCCGGGGACCCGGACGTGTTCGTGGAGACGTCCTCGTACGGTCCGACCGCCGTCGACGCCGTCGTACGCGCCCTCGGTGTGGACGCCGTCGTACAGGGCTCGGACCGGCCCTACGCGCAGCCACCCCAGCACCCCGGCTTCGGACTGGGCGGGGCCGCGGCCTACGCCTTCCGCATAGCCAATCCGCGGCGGCTGCTCACCGGAAAGGACTGAGCGGCGGACCGGAGAACGCCGGACGAGAGAACACCGGACACGAGGGCTCCAGAGAGCAGCCGGTCCCCTAAAATGGGACAAACTCCTCCGGGGTGATCGAGGGCAACGTGTCGGCCAACGCTGTGGCATCGCACTCGTACCCGTTCGGCGCCGCGCCGGTCAGCGAAGCGCCCGAGCGCGACGACGCACTGGTCAGCGCCGTGATCCGGGCCGTGGAGGCGACCGGAGCGCATGCCGGAAGCGCCTTTCTGATCTCCGGCGACCGTCGTTCGCTCGTCCTGGTCGCGGCGTGCGGGACACCGCCCTCCCTGCTCGGCGGGTGGCGGCGGATCCCGGTGCACAGTCGCGTCCCGGTGGCGGACGCGTACCGCTCGGGCCGCATGGTCCACCTGGCCGGCGCGGAGGAGACGATGCGGCGCTTCCCCCAGCTGTCGCTCGCCGTGCCCTACGCGTTCGGCTCCGCGTCCGTCCCCGTGCGATCGGGCGGGCGGACCTTCGGGACGCTGGCCGTGGTGTGGACGTCCAGGCCGGGCGGTACGGGTCTGTCGAGAAGGCAGCGCCGACACCTGCACGCCGTCGCCGACCGCCTGGGCACCACCCTGGCCGGTCTGAGAGCGCGCCGGGAACTCGGCGAGTTGGACGAGGAGACCGCCCCGATGGTGGTCCCGGTGCCGTCCGCACCGGTGATCCGGGTGGGCCTCTTCGACTGGGACCTGGACACGGGAGACCTCACGGCCGACGACGAGCTGTGCGCGATCTTCGCGATCCCGCCCCGGGAGTTCGACGGACGGGCGGACACCCTGGCGGCCAGGATCGAACCGGCGGATCTGCCCGGCTTCCGCTCCGCCGCCCGTGCCGCGGTCACGCAGGGCCGGGTGCTCGCGCACTGTCTGCGGATCCTGGACAGCGGTGGCGGGCATCGCCTCGTGGAGCTGTGGGGACGCGTGCCCGGCGGCCCGGACGCCCCTGAGGAGTCGTCCCATCTGGTCGGCGCCGTGCTCGACTCGGGGAGCGGCATGGCCGCAGTCGCGGCGATCGAGCGGCTCTCGGACGGCTTCTTCGCGCTCACTCCGGACGGCCGGGTCGCCTATGCCAACCACAGCCTGGAGAGTCTGCTGGGAGTCCGGCAGGACGAACTGCTCGGCCACCGCCCGTGGGACGTCCTGCCGTGGCTGGCGGACCCGGTGTACGAGGACCGCTACCGGGCGGCGGTGGTCTCCCAGCAGCCGGTCTCCTTCCTGGTGCGCCGCCCGCCCGACGCGTGGCTGGTCTTCTCCCTGCACCCGGGCGCGCAGGGCATGACGGGGTGGGCGGCACCCGTGAAGCAGCCGGTGCCGGCCGACACCGGACCCGGCACACCCGTCTCGGAGGAGGCGCCGCCGGTCTCCTCGTCGCCTCCGCCCGCGGCCCCGCGCCTCGGTTCCCTCTACCGCGTGCTCCAGCTGGGCAGCACCCTCACCGAGGCCGTCACCGCGCGGGAGGTGTGCGATGCCGTCGCCGAACAGCTGCTGCCCGCCTTCGGGGGCCAGAAGCTCGCGATCGCCGTGGTGGAGGAGGGGCGCCTGCGCCAGATCGCGCAGCGCGGCTATTCGAGGCGCTTTCTCGCCCGGTTCGAAGGCACCCCGCTGCACGCGCGGCTGCCGGTGACGGACGCGCTGACCTCCGGGACGCCCTTGTTCGTCGAGTCCCGGGAGGAGCTCCTCGAGACGTACCCCGGGATCCTGGCCGCCCACTCCCACTCCTGGGCGTTCCTGCCGTTGATCGCCTCCAACCGTCCCGTCGGCGCCTGCATGCTCGGCTTCGACGACGTCCACCGGTTCCCCGAGGAGGAGCGCGGCGTCCTCACCGCCCTGGGCGGTCTGATCGCCCAGGCCCTCGAACGCGCCCGGCTCTACGACGCCGAGTTCGCCCTCGCCCGCGGACTCCAGGACGGGCTGCTGCCCCACCGGCTGCCCACGCTGCCGGGCCTGCGTGTCACCGGCCGCTACCTTCCCAGCACCAGGGGGATGGACATCGGCGGCGACTGGTACGACGTCATCCCGACCGGGGACGAGGTCGCGCTGATCGTCGGGGACGTCGAGGGCCACAACGTCGCCGCCGCGGCCGTCATGGGACAACTGCGCAGCGCGGTACGGGCCTTCGTCACCGCCGGACACCGGCCCGCCGAGGTCGTCGCCGGCACCAACCGGCTCCATCTGGACCTCGACCCCGTCCTGCTCGCCAGCTGTTGCTACGCCCGCCTCCATCCCCCCTCGGGCGTCGTGCGCATCGTCCGCGCCGGCCACTGCCCGCCCCTGCTGCGCCTGCCCGACGGAAACACCGAGATCCTGGACGTACCGGGCGGCCCGCTGCTCGGCGTCGAGACGACGGCCACTTATCCGGAGTCCGAGCTGCGTCTCGAGCCCGGATCGGTACTGGCCCTGTACACGGACGGGCTGATCGAGAGGCGCCACTCGGACATCGGTTCCGGCCTCGACCGGCTGCGGGCCTCACTGTCCCGCATGGGCGCGACCCGTCTGGACGAGGTGGCCGACGCCCTGCTGCGGGAGGCCCGCCGGTCGCCCGACCGCGCGGATGACATCGCGCTGCTGCTCACCGAGTACGCCCCGGGGTGAATCCCCGCGTGAGTTCCTACTTGCCCCAGATCTTCCGGTACGCCTCCCGGTAGCCTGTCGGGTCCCACGCCGTGGCACCCGCGCTGTTGGCGGCCGTGGTGACGTGCACGGGGGCCACGTATCCGCTGGCGGGACGGCCGGAGAAGGCGCGGTTGAACTCGTCGACGATCTGCCAGCCCTGCAGGGACAGCGGCTCGGGCACGGTCGCCGCCTGGTACTGCCTGTTCTCGACGCGCTGGAAGGCGGAGGGGTCGCCGTCACCGGCGCCGATGTTGAAGGGGGGCCCCGAGCCCTGCTGACCGGCCGCGCGGAAGGCGGGGGCCGCGTCGGCGAAGTACAGGTCGTTGATGGCGACCGAGTAGGTCCATCTGCTCCCGAAGCGGGACAGCAGGGAGGAGACCTCCCGGGGGGTGCGGCTGCTCGCGTCCGGGATCGGGATGTTCTCGTACGACAGGAGCTTCACCCCGGAGCAGGTGCCCAGTCGCTTCCTGATCAGCTCCGCCTTGTTCCTGGCGAAGGGGATCGAGGCGTCGCTGAAGAGGACGACTCCGGCATTGCCGTTGGACTGCGCGATCACCCACTGCGCGCTGATCGCGGCCACGTCCTCGACCTTGGTGGTGACGTTGGAGAAGAGCGGGGGCCGCCGGCTCGGGCCGGGGGCGGCGACCGCGTGCCAGCCGACGAGTGGGATGCCCGCCGCGTTGGCCCGCGCGACCTGCCGCGAGGTCGAGTCGGGGTCGAAGCCGCCGATGACGATGCCCGAGGGCCTGAGGGTCAGGGCCTCGCTCATCGCCGCCTGGATACCGGCCGGGGTCCCTCCGCCGTCGATCACCCGGACGTTCCAGCCGATCACCCGGGCGGCGTCCTTCACACCGTTCGCCGCGCCCGCGACTCCGGGGTTGGTCATGGTCTGGGCGACGAAGACGAGGGTCTTGCCGGACACCGCCGTCGGGCCGCTGGTCGGCCCGTTCCAGGGGATCTCGGACTTCTCCGCCTGCCGCACGGCGGTCTGGGCCCGGGCAAGGGCCGCGGGACAGCCGCTGGGTCCGGTCGTGGAGTCCCCCGGGCCGTCCGACGAGCCGCGCTCGCAGCCGACGAGTACGGTCGCCGTGCACAGCAGGACGCAGGAAGCGAGCCGGACCGTGAGGGCGCGGGGGGTGACGTTGCGGTTGCCTTGCACGGGAACTCCTCGCGGAGAGATGAGCAGCTGGAGGGCAACGGAGGCGGTGCCCGCGGGAGTGGGGCGGCGTCAGGGAGCGGTGCCCGCCGGGCCGCCGCCCCCGGAAGGGGAGGGTGGTGGGCCTGGCGGTGCGGCAGGTGAGTCGCGGGCCGCGACGGCCCCGGTGCGCAGTCTGCGGCGGGCGGCGTATCCGGCCAGGCCGACGGCGACGAGCAGGGTGCCGCCGTAGAACAGCGGGACGGTCCAGAAGTCGGCGCCCATCTGGCCGATGCCGGTGAGGCCGACGGCGAGGACGGCGACGGCGACCAGGGTGCCCAGGGCGTTGGGCCGGCCGGGTCTGATCGCGGTGGAGCCGAGCAGGGCGCCGACGAAGGCGGGCAGCAGGTAGTCGAGGCCGACGCTGGGGTTGCCGATCTGCTGCTGGGCCGCGAGCAGCACACCGGCGAAGCCGACGATCAGCCCCGAGGCGGTGAAGGCGTAGAGGGTGTAGGTGCGAGTGGGGATGCCGACGAGGTCGGCGGCGCGCGGGTTGGAGCCGATGACGTAGAGGTACCGGCCGAGCGGCAGCCGTTCCAGCACCAGCCAGAGGGCGGCCGCGAGGGCGAGGACGTAGAAGGCGGGGACCGGGAGGCCGAGGAACGTGGAGTCGTAGAGGTCGGTGAAGGCGGCCGGGAGGCCCCGCGGGCCGGGGACGATCCGGCCGCCCTCGGTGACCCAGCCGGTGACGGCGTACAGCATGCTGCCGGTGCCGAGGGTGGCGATGAAGGAGTCGATGCGGCCGAACTCGACGATGACGCCGTTGAGGACGCCGACGACCGCTCCCCCGACGACGACGGTGAGGCAGGCGAGCGGCCAGGGCCAGCCGTCGTTCACGACAAGCTGCATCACCATGACGTGGGCCAGGCCGAGGGCGTAGCCGATGGAGAGGTCGAACGAGCCGGTCACGATGGGGACCATGGCGGCGAGCGCGAGGACGGCCGGGATCGACTGGTTGGACAGGATCGCGTCGACGGTGTCCAGCGTGGGGAAGGTGCGCGGCAGGGTGAGGGAGAAGATCAGGCAGAGCAGGACGGTGAGGGCGAGGAGGCCGTACGCGCCGACGAGCTGACCGCCGAGACGGTCGAGTCCGCTCGGCACGCTCTGTCGCCGCCGTCGCGTACGGCGCGGGGGTGGGGAGGACGGGGCGGTCATGGGTGCGTCGCGGTCCCGGCCGGGGGCATGGCCGAAGCCGCCCGGGTGAGCCCGGCGACGGTGAGGGCGGCACCGCTCAGCTCGGTCGTCACGGCCCCGCGGACGAAGACCAGGGCGCGGCGGCACACGCTCACGACCTCCTCGAAGTCGCTGGAGACGAGCAGGACCGCCAGCCCTTCGGCCAGCGCCTCGTCGAGCAGGCGATGGAGCGCGGCCTTGGCACCGATGTCCACGCTGGCCGTCGGTTCCTCGAGGATGAGCACCCGCAGGCCTCCCTGGAGCCAGCGGCCGATCACGACCTTCTGCTGGTTCCCGCCGGAGAGGGTGGCGATGGGCGCCTCGGTGTCGCGGGGGCGCACCGCGAGGCGTTCGGTCAGCGCGGCGGCCGTGGCGCGTTCGCGGCGGGGGCTGATCCAGCGCGACGCCGGCAGCAGCCCTTCCGCGCGCGGGTTGGCCAGCAGGTTCTCCCGTACGGTCAGTTCGGCCAGGCAGCCCTCGCGCTGTCTGTCGCCGGGAACCAGGGCGACACCGTGGCCGACGGCGCCGGCGACCGTGCCGGGGCGGTAGTCCCCGCCCCCGAGGAGGACCCGTCCCGCCACGAGGGGCAGGGCGCCGGCGAGGGCCCGGCCCAGGTCCGTGTGTCCCGCGCCCGAGAGGCCGACCAGTGCCAGGGCCTCGCCCGCCCTGAGGCGCAGGCTGACCGGTCCCACGCCGGCGGTCGTCACGCGGTCGAGGGTCAGGACGGCCGGCCCGCCCGCCGGGACCGTGGTGGGGCGGTAGTCGGTCGCTTCGTCGCCGACGATGTCGCGCACCAGGTGGGCAGGGCTGTGGTCGGCCAGCGAGCCGTGGCTGACGAGGCGGCCGTCGCGAAGGACGGCGAAGGAGTCGGCGACCTCGTACACCTCGTCCAGGCGGTGACTGACGTAGAGGATGCCGTGGCCTCGGTCGCGCAGGGCGTGCAGGACGCGGAAGAGCCGGGCGCTGTCCGCCGCGGGGAGGCGGGCGGTGGGCTCGTCGAGGACGATGAGCCTCGCCTGTGCCGCCAGGGCACGGGCGATGGCGACCAGAGAGCGCTCGGCCGGGGCGAGCCGCGCGATCGGTACGTCGGGGTCGAGGTGTCCGGCGACGGTGCGCAGGGCGTCGGAGCAGTGCTCGCGGGTGCGCCGCCAGGAGATCAGTCCGGCGCGGCGCCGGTATCCGGTGCTCAGGGCGATGTTCTCGGCGACGGTCATCCACTCCACGAGACCGAGATCCTGGTGGATGAAGGACATGTTGCGGGTGGCGGCGTGGCTCCCGAGCGGGTCCCCGGCCACCGTGACCTGTCCCGCGTCGGCCTGGTGAACGCCCGCGAGCACCTTGATGAGCGTGGATTTTCCGGCACCGTTGGGGCCGAGGAGGGCGAGGACGCCGCCGGCGTGGACGTCGAGGTCGACGTCGTCCAGCGCGAGGGTGCCGCCGAACCGCTTGCGGAGCCCTCGGACGCGGACCAGAGGTTCCATCTTCCCGACGTTCATCACGAGGGATACTAACGGGTCAAATCGCACCTATTCCGACATTCGACTCCCCGTGCGTCACACGCCGTCGAGCCCACATTCGGCCCAGATGACCTTGCCCTCCGGGATGTAGCGCGTCCCCCAGCTCTGTGCCAGCTGCGCGACGAGGAACAGACCGCGGCCGCCCTCGTCGGTGGTGGCCGCCCGCCGCAGGTGCGGGGCGGTGTTACTGCTGTCGGAGACCTCGCAGATCAGGGTGCGGTCGTGCAGCAGCCGTACCCGGATGGGCCCGGCACCGTGCCGGATGGCGTTGGTGACCAGCTCGCTGAGCATCAGCTCCGCCGCGAACGCCGCCTCGTCGAGTCCCCAGTCCGCCAGCTGCCGCATCGCGGCGGCACGGACCTCGCTGACCAGGGCCGGGTCGGCCGCCAGGTCCCAGGTGGCGATCCGGCGGGGGTCCAGGGCATGGGTGCGGGCGACGAGCAGGGCGATGTCGTCGCAGGGGTGCGCGGGCGCCACGACGTCCAGGACCGTCTCGCACACCTCCTCGGGTGCGAGCTGCGGACGGGCCAGCGCTCCGCGCAGCTGGTCGAGGGCCGCGTCGACGTCGCGGTGCCGGTCCTCGATGAGTCCGTCCGTGTAGAGGACCAGCTCACTGCCCTCGGGGAGGTGGACCTCGGTGGATTCGAAGGGCAGACCTCCGAGGCCGAGCGGGGGTCCGGCCGGCAGGTCGGGGAAGAACACGGTTCCGTCGGGGCGGACCACCGCGGGCGGGGGGTGGCCGGCGCGGGCCATGGTGCACTGCTGCGAGGTCGGGTCGTAGACGGCGTACAGACAGGTCGCGCCGATGATGCCGGGACCGGCGGCGGGGTCCTCCCGGTCCAGGCGCCCCACGACGTTGTCGAGGTGGGTGAGGACCTCGTCGGGCGGGAAGTCGAGTTCGGCGAAGCTGCGGGCGGCGGTGCGCAGCCGGCCCATGGTGGCCGCGGAGAGCATGCCGTGGCCGACGACGTCGCCGACGAAGAGGCCGACGCGGGTCCCCGAGAGGGGGATGACGTCGTACCAGTCCCCGCCCACGTCGGATTCGGCGGGCAGATAGCGGTGGGCTACCTCGACGGCGTCCTGGTCGGGCAGACCGTGCGGGAGCAGGCTGCGCTGGAGGGCCAGGACCATGGCGCGTTCGTGTGTGTAACGGCGGGCGTTGTCGACGGACAGGGCGGCGCGGGCGGCGAGCTCCCGGGCCAGCGAGCGGTCGTCGTCGTCGAAGGGGGTGGGGTCCTGTCCGCGGTAGAAGCTGACGACTCCAAGGACGACACCGCGGGCGACCAGCGGGACCGCGATGAGCGAGTGGACGTGGGGCAGCAGCTGTTCGGTGTCCTCGGGGTCCTGGGCGAGCCAGCCCGCTGCGGCCTTCAGGTCGGGTTCCAGCACCGCCTCCCCGCTGCCAAGACATCGCAGTTGGGGTGTCCTCGGGCCGAAGCCGACCAGTGTGCCGACGGGGCTGAAGGGAAGGTCGTCGCGGATGCCGTGGACCACCGTGCGGAGCAGGTCGTCGATCGGGGCGGCGGACTCCTCGCCGCGCAGCACGGCCTCGGAGAGGTCGACGGTGACGAAGTCGGCCAGTCGGGGGACGGCCGTCTCGGCGAGCTCCTCAGCGGTGCGGGGCACGTCCAGGGTGGTGCCGATGCGGGCGCCGGCCTCCGACAGCAGCTCAAGGCGGCGCCGGGCCTCCAGGGCGTACGTCCCCACGTGCGGCTCCCCCACCAGCACGAGCCCCCTCGCCCCGGTCGGCACGTCCGGGGCGTCACCCGCCGCACCATGGGCTTGGGCAGCCGCAGCTACGGTGCTGCCGTCCGTGCCGTCCATGAAGATCTGGCCGGGTGTGGCGTCGGGGAGATGCGCGGGCGGCGGCCCGGCGACGGAGAGGCGGCCGGGCGCGCCGGCGACGGGAACGGCCTTGAACAGCGGGACGAAGGGGGCGGCGCCGGGCCCGGCGAGCGGGCCGGACGGCTCACCGAGCCGACGTGGCAGGTCGATGCGGTGTCCCGGCCCGTCGGTCGTGTGCTCGGGCTCGTCGGTCTGGCGCGGTATGACGAGGAGCTCGCCCGGCGACGAACCGGGGAGGACGGCCTCGATGGCGACGCCCTCCACCCCGGAGGCGCTCGTGAGCGGACGGCTCACCAGCGTGATCCGTCGCCCGTCGGGAAGGGGCACGTTCACGGCGGCCCGCTGGGCGCGGGAGATCAGTTCGGCGGCCTTCTCCATGACGATCGCGTGGTCGCGGGGATGCAGTTCGAGGGCCAGTGCGTCCACCCCGACGCCGTGGTGAGGGGTGGCCGTCGCGTCCAGGTACGCCCGCAACAGGGCGCGCTCACGCCCGGAACTCTGCGCGAGGAGTCGCCGCTCGATGGCCCCGGCCGCCTTACGGATCACGGTGGACAGGGCCGGGTCCTCGGAGCTGCGCGGATAGCCCAGGCACAGGACGCCCTCGATGCGTCCGCTGAGCGGGTCGCGGACGGGCAGAGCGCGGCAGGCGCTGCCCTGGGAGCGCTCGGCGAAGTGCTCGGCGCCGTAGACGCTGATGAGCTGCCGTTCCGCGAGGGCGAGGCCGATGCCGTTGGTGCCGGCGAACTGCTCGGCGAACACGAATCCCGGAACGGTCTGGATCGCCGGGAGCCTGTCGGCCATGGACGCCCGTCCGAACCGGCGCAGGAGGACGGTGCCGCTCGCATCGGCGACGGAGATGTTCATCTCGCTGCCGGCGAACCTGGACTGCAGCCGATCGAGCACCGGCACGGCGGCGCGGACGATCCGGCCCTCCGGATCGAAGTCCTCCCGGAAGGGGAGGTTCGACTGGTCCGGCGAGAGGGCCAGGGACCGGCAGCGCCGCCAGGAGTCCAGGATCGACGAGCGGACACCGGTCTCCACCGGCTCGCCCTGCAGAAACCGCTCTCGGGAGCGGACGGGACCTGTCCCCCCTGCCGCACGCCCCGTGGGCGTCGGTTCTCCGCCGGACCGAACCACGTCACGCCTCATGCACACCCGCGATAATCCGCATTTCGGAAATATTCTGGCATTGACGAGGATACGGGTATCAGGGGCACGAGTCACTGTCGGACCGGGTGCGACCGTGCGCCACGGCCGCACCACTTCTGGCTGGCCGCTGCGCGGCCCTCGCTCCCCAGGACTCCGTCAGCGCAGGGCGCCCTTCGTCGCGTCGGCGATGAACCCGCGGGCGAAGAAGGTGAACACCAGCACCAGCGGGATGACCGCGAGCAGCACCCCGGACATCACCATGCTGTAGTCGGTGGAGTGGCCGGCGTACAGCTGGGCCAGCGCGACCTGGAGGGTGAGCCGGTCGGGGTTGACCAGCATCACCAACGGCAGGATGTAGTCGTTCCAGGCGGCGATGAAGGTGTAGATGCCGAGGAACGCCAGGGCCGGGCGCACACACGGCAGCACCACGTGCCAGTAGAGGCGGAAGAACCCGGCGCCCTCGATCCGGGCGGCGTCCAGCAGTTCGTCGGGGACGCCGGTGCTGGTGTACTGGCGCATCCAGAAGATGCCGAAGGCGTTCGCGGCGGCCGGCACGATGAGCGCCTGGAGGGTGCCCAGCCAGCCCAGCCGCACCATGATCTCGTACTGCGGGATGATCGCCAGCTGGGTCGGCAGGATGTACATCGACACCAGCAGGGCGAAGAGGAACTTCTTGCCGGGAAACTCGTACTTGGCGAAGGCGAAGGCCGCCAGGGAGTCGAAGAACAGCACCAGCGCTGTCGTACAGACCGCCACGATCACCGTGTTGAACAGCGACCCGAAGAAGTCCATCTTGTCGAACAGGTGCTGGATGTTGGTCAGCAGGTTGCCGCCGAACCACAGCTTCGGCGGGTAGCTGTAGATGTCCTGCGAGGTGTTCGTCGCCATGACGACGATCCAGTAGAACGGGAAGACCGAGATGACCACGCCGAGTATGAGAATCAGGTGGACGCTCAGTCCCCGGACGCGCTTGCGGTTCAGGGCGTTCATGGCCGTCGCTCCTTACGCTGCACCAAGCGCCAGTTGATGAGGACGATGAGCAGGATCACCAGGAAGAAGGCCCAGACGATGGCGGCCCCGTAGCCGAAGTCGTTGTTGTCGAAGGCCTGGTGGTAGAAGTACAACAACGTGGTCAGGCCCGCCTGGCCCGGCCCTCCGGAGTTGGGGTTGGTGGCCGCGTCGCTGCTGAACAGCACCTGTGGTTCGGTGAAGCTCTGCAGGCCGGTGACGGTGGAGACCACCACGGTGAACAGGATGATGGGCCGCAGCATCGGGATCGTGATGGAGAAGAAGATCCGCACCGGACCGGCGCCGTCCATCCTGGCGGCCTCGTAGAGCTCCGAGGGGATCGCCTGGAGACCGGCCAGGTAGATGATCGCGTTGTAGCCGGTCCACTGCCAGGTCATCAGCGCCGCGATCACCAGCTTGATCGTCCACTCGTTGCTCATCCACGGCACGGCTGACACGTGCACCGATCTGAGGATGGCGTTGATCAGGCCGAAGTTGTTGCTGAAGATCGCGCCGAAGAAGATCGCGATGGCCACCAGCGAGGTGATGCTGGGGATGAACAGGGCGACCCGGTAGAACGCCGTGAAACGCTTGGTGGAGTTCACCAGCACCGCGAGCACCAGCGCGAGGAAGAGCATCGGCACCGTGGACAGCACCCAGATGACGAGGGTGTTGCGGACGGACATCCAGAACACCGGGTCGTCCCACAGGAAGCGGAACTGCTGGAACCCGACGAACTGCATGTCTCCGATGCCGTCCCACTTCTGGAACGCCAGATACACGGTGTAGATCACCGGGAAGAACATGAAGACCGAGAAGAGCAGGTAGTACGGCGAGACGGCCAGGTACTGCGGCCAGTACCTGATGACCCGCCGCCGCGGCCCGGGCCGGGCCCCGGCCGACACCGGCCGGATCCGCCGGCCGTGCCGGCCCGGACCGCCGCGTGGGCTGTCCGGGACCGGTCGGCCGGTGGGTGCGGTGTCCGGTCCGGAGGACGGTCCGGTCGCGGCCGGGCCGGCTACCGGGCTTGACGACATGTCACTTCACTCCCTGCCGCTGGGCGATCTGCTTTGCCTGGCCGACCGCGTCCTTCCAGGCGGTGTCGGGGTCCTTGCCCTTGGCCTCGATGCTGGTCAGCTCGCTGTAGAAGGGCGCCGAGACGGCCGCGTCGGCCGGGGCCTCGAAGGCGGAGGGGATCTTCTCGGCCGCCGGGCCGAAGATCTCGATGGTCTTCTGGCCGCCGAAGAAGGGGTCACCCCCGGTCAGCGCGGGCAGCTTGTACGCGGCCGGGGCGGTCGGGAACAGGGCCGCGTCGGTGAAGCCGCGCGCCTGGTTCTCCGGGTTGAGGATCCAGGAGATGATCTTGAAGGCCTCTTCGGGGTTGCCGCTGGTCGCGGGGATGGCCAGGAAGGACCCGCCGAGGTTGGACGGCCCGCCCGGCAGGCTCGCCACGCGCCACTTGCCCTTGGTGCCCGGCGCGGCGTTGGTGATGTCGAGCGCGTGCCAGGCGGCGCCGATCTCGGTGCCCAGGGCTCCGCTGCCGATGGCGGCGTTCCAGGTGTTGTCGTTGATCTTGGCGTCTATGCCGAGGGTGTAGGGCTTCACCGCGGTGGTCCAGGCGGCACGGATGTGGTCCTGGTCGCCGATGAACTTGTTGTCCTCGTCGATGAACCGCCGGGTGCCCTGACCGACGATCATCGTGAACACCGAGCCGATGTTGTTGATCAGGAAGGTCTTCGGCACGGCCTTGTGCAGTTCCACGCCGGCCTTGAAGTAGTCGTCCCAGGTGGACAGTTCGGCGGAGACCTTGGCGGGGTCGGTGGGCAGTCCCGCCTTCGCGAAGAGGTCCTCGCGGTAGAACGTTGCGCAGGGGCCGATGTCGATCGGGAAGCCGATGAGCTTGCCGTCCTGCGTGGTGGCCTGCTTCAGCTTCCACGAGAGGTACTCCGGGACCAGCTTGTCCGCGCCGACGGTCTTGAGGTCGATGAAGCGGTTGGCGTTGGGCAGGAAGGAGGCGATGTCCTCGCCCTTGATGCCGGTGATGTCCGGGGCGGACTGGGCGGCCCGCAGACCGGTGAGCAGCTTGGTCTTGAAGTCGCCGCCCACCACGGAGGTCTTCAGGGTGACGTCGGAGAAGTGCTTCTTGGCGTCCGCGACGACCTTGTCACTCAGACCGCCGGACCAGTACCAGAGGGTCAGGTTCTTGCTGTCCTTGCTGCCGCTCGACCCGGAGCCGCCACCGCCGCACGCCGCGGTGGCGCCGGCTGTGGCGGCCGCCAGTACGGCGGCCTGAAGGAACCGTCTGCGGGAAAGGTCCACGATCTTCTCCTAGTTTTCGGCGTGTCCGACGTGTCCGACGTGTTCGGCGTGTCTGGCGTGCCTGGCGTGTCCGGCACGTCCAACAGAGCCTGTGAGCGCGGGGCGCGAAGGGCCGGGTGGCTGAAGAGCATCGGCGTAGGTATGAACCCTTCAGCCACCCGGGGCTTTGACCTGGTCCTCTCAGACGGTGCCGACGCGTCCGTGACGGCGGAATGCGCCGTTGATCCGCTTCGGCCGACCGGAGTGGGGTCCGGACCTGGCTCGAATTACGCAAGAGAGTGCACCCGGTGCGCGAGTTTGACAAGGGTCAAGCAGTAATCGAGACATTCATGCGCGACTTTGCTTGAGTTTGGCGAGTTCACGAGTATCGTCAGCGCATGCTCCCTGACCGAAGACATCAGCTGATCCTGCGTGTCCTGCGCGCCGACGGGCCCACCACGGTGGTCCTGCTGGCCGAGAGGATCGGGGCCAGCCAGGCCACGATCCGGCGCGACCTCGCACAGCTGGAGGACGAGGGACTGCTCAAACGCGTCTACGGCGGTGCCGCCCCCGTCGTCGGTGAGGACGATCCGTTCGCCGACGTGGCCGCGGTCCGCGTCGAGGCCAAGGACGCGCTGGCCGCGTGGTGCGCCGATCTGGTCCGGGACGGCGAGACGGTCCTGCTCGACATCGGCACCACGGCCCACCGGGTGGCCCGCCACCTGCACGGCCGGTCGCTGACCGTGATCACCAGCAACCTCGCCGTCTACGAGGAGCTCCAGGACGACAAGGACGTCCAGCTGATCCTGCTGGGCGGCGTGGTCCGGCGCGACTACCGCTCGCTGGTCGGCTTCCTCACCGAGGACAACCTGCGGCAGGTCCACGCCGACCGGCTGTTCCTCGGCACCAGCGGGATCCGCCCCGACGGTCAGGTGCTGGACACCACCGCTGTGGAGGTGCCCGTCAAGCGGGCGATGATCGCCGCGAGCGCCCAGGTGGTCCTGCTGGCGGACGCGGGCAAGTTCCCCGGCACCGGGATGGCCCGGGTGTGCGGTCCGGACGAGCTCGATGTGGTGGTGACCAACGCCCCCGGGGACGAGAAGACGTGTGGCCGGTTGCGTGAGGCGGGAGTGGAGGTGGTCGAGGTATGAGACTGACGATCCTGGGCGGTGGGGGCTTCCGGGTCCCGTTGGTCTACCGGGCGCTGCTGGGCGACCGCGGCGCGGGGCGGGTCACCGACGTGACCCTGTACGACCTGGACGCCTCCCGGCTGACGACCATCCAGAAGGTCCTCGCCGACCAGGCGGCCGGGCACCCCGACCCGCCCTCCGTCACCGTCACCACCGACCTGGACGAGGCGGTCACCGGAGCCGACTTCGTGTTCTGCGCCATCCGCGTCGGCGGGCTCGCCGGGCGCGCGGCGGACGAACGCATCGCCCTGGAGGAGGGCGTGCTGGGCCAGGAGACCGTCGGAGCGGGCGGCATCTCCTACGGCCTGCGCACGATCCCCGTGGCCCTGGAGATCGCCCGTCGCGTCGCGGCCCTCGCCCCCGACGCCTGGGTCATCAACTTCACCAACCCCGCGGGCATGGTCACCGAGGCCATGACCGCCCACCTCGGCGACCGCGTGATCGGCATCTGCGACTCCCCGGTGGGCCTCGGCCGCCGCGTGGCCGGAGCGCTCGGCGCGGACCCTGCCCGCGTCCGTCTGGACTACGTGGGCCTGAACCACCTCGGCTGGCTGTGCGGTCTGTATGCCGACGGCCGGGACCTGCTGCCGTCGCTGTTCGCGGACGAGGCCGCGCTGACCTCCTTCGAGGAGGGCAAGCTCTTCGGCGCCGACCTGCTGCGCACGCTCGGCGCGCTGCCCAACGAGTATCTGCACTATTACTACTTCCACCGCGAGTCGGTCGGCTCCGCCCGAGCCTCCGAGCAGACCCGCGGCGCCTTCCTCCACTCCCAACAGCAGCGCTTCTACGACTCCCTCGGCACCGTCGTCGGCGACCCGCCCCCGCCCCGCGCCGCCTGGAACGCCTGGGACGCGACCCGTCTGGAGCGCGAGACGACCTACATGGCCGAGAACCGCGACGCCGTCGGCATGGGCGAACGGGACTCGTGCGACCTGGAGTCCGGCGGCTACGAGCAGGTCGCCCTCGCCCTCATGCGGGCCATCGCCCTGGACGAGCGCACCACGCTCGTCCTCAACGTCCGTAACCGCGGCCGGATCCCGGTGCTCGACGACCACGCCGTCATCGAGGTCCCCTGCCACGTGGACGCCAACGGCGCGCGCCCCCTCGCCGGCGCCCCGCTGCCCGACCACGGCCAGGGCCTGGTGTGCGCGGTCAAGGCCGTCGAGCGCGCGGTGATCCGCGCCGCCACCACGGCCGATCGCTCCCACGCGGTCAAGGCTCTGACGATCCATCCGCTCATCGACTCGTACGCCGTGGCCAAGCGGCTGCTGGACGCCTATCAGCGCCACTTCCCGGAGCTCGGATATCTGGGCCGCTGATTAAGCAACTCAGAGCGTGGCACCTGATATGACGATTGTTCAGCGATCGACGTAGAGGGGGACGTGGTGCTCTCCAGGCATACGGCGATGATGTGCGCGGCCGGCGTGCTGACCCTGGTCGGCTGTTCCGCCGCGGGCGGCGGGAGTTCGGCCGAGCCGTCTCGTACCACGGCCTCCCCCACCGCGGCCTCCGCCGCGGTTCCCGCGCCCTCTCCCGTTTCGCCGTCGGCCGACTCGCCCAGCCCCTCCCCGTCCAGGTCGGCCCCCGCTTCCGCGAGTCCCTCGCCGGTGCCCGTCACCGGCCCGGAGCAGAAGCTGGTGACCATGACGGTCAGCGGCGGCTTCGCCGGGGTCGACCAGCAGGTCGTCCTGCGGGGCGACGGCACCGTCCGCACGATCGACCGGGGCAGGACCACGGTGCGCCGCACCACCGCGGCCCAGTTCAGGAAGCTGCGTACGCTGCTCGGGGATCCGGCGCTGGCCGAGGTCCCCGCGTTCACGATGAACAGGGGGGCGGCCGACATGTTCCAGTACGCGCTTCAGTACGACGGCCGTACGGTCATGACGGACCGCTCCTCCGACGAACCGGCGCTCGACCGCCTCATCGACGCCCTGACCGAGTGGCTTCAGGCGCACTGACCTCGAAGGCGCGCCGGGACCCACGGAGCCGCCGCACGGTCGACGCTCACCCGCCTGGTCAGACGCGGCCTGCTCGAACGGCACCGGCGGGACCGCGGGTCCGGCACCCACGCCCTCGCGCTCCCGACGCCGACGGGCCGTTTGCCCATGGTGGCGGTGCGGGCCCGGGCCAGGTGTCGCACACTCGTAGCCGCCCCTCAGCGCGGCCGCAGTTCCCCCGAGCCGCGGGGGACGAGGCGGGTGGGGATCTCCGTGGAGCGTGCTCGGGAGCGGTCGCCGTCCAGGCGGGCCAGGGCGATGGTCGCGGCTGTGGCTCCCATGGCCGTGGGCTCCTGGGCGACGACGGTGAGGGCGGGTTCGAGGGCCTCGGCGAGCGGGATGTCGTCGAAGCCGACGAGCGCTACGTCCTTGCGGCCGGCGCGGGCGAGGCCGAGCACCGCCCCCATCGACGCGAAGTTGTTCGCCGCGAGCAGCGCGGTCGGCGGGTCCACGAGGGTCAGCAGGCGCTCGGTCTCGGCCGCCGCGCCCCGCACGTCGTGGCCACCCGCCACCAGTGCCCGGTCGTACGGCAGCCCGGCCGCCGCGAGGGCGTCCCGGTAGCCCTCCAAACGCTTCCGTCGCGTGTACAGCGCGGCCGGGGTGTCCCCGACGAAGCCGATCCTCCGGTGGCCGTGCCGGATCAGGTGTGCCGTGCCCTCGCGGGCGCCCCCTCGGTTGGAGCTGAGCACGCTGTCCGTGGTCAGGCCGGATCCCGGCCGGTCGAGGAAGACGACGGGCAGCCCGGCCGCGCGTTCGGCCTCGAGGTAGCCGTGGTCGGCGCTCGGCGTCGGCGCCATGAGCAGGGCGCTGACCCGGCGGGCCAGGAAGGTGCCGACCAGGGAGCGCTCGCGCTCGGCGTCCTGGGCGGACGAACCGACGAGCAGGGTGAGGCCCCGGTCGTGGGTCACCGACTCGATGCCGCTCACCACCGTGGCGAAGAACGGGTTGCTCATGTCCGGCACGACCAGGCCGATGGCGGTGTCGCTCCTGCCGAGCCGCATGTGCCGCGCCATGAGGTTGGGCCGGAACCCGAGTCGTTCGACGGCCTCCATCACCCGCTCACGGGTCGCGGGGGCGACCGGCCCGTCCTCATTGAGCACCCGCGACACCGTCTTGGCGCTGACGCCGACCTCCAGTGCCACATCACTCAGCGTGGGGCGGCGGGACACCGGCATGGTCAGTTCTCCTCAGTGGTAGTCAGCGACGACATTACCTCTGCGGTCGGCCTCCGCCGGAAGGGTGTATCGTCACTGGCCCCCACCATGACGCCGAACGTCATTCGTCGTGCGTGCGGCCCTCGTGGACTGGCGGACGTTGTCCTCCTCACCCGCATCGCCCTCAACGACGACTTCAGCTCTGCATGCTCCGACGCCGTGGCACATGCGCGTACCGCGGCCGCCGACGCAGTGGGAGGCCCTGCGGGGTGAACCGGCCCCCGTTCCGGCGGCCCGGCGCTCGGCGAGGCGATCCGCGCCTACCCCGAGGACCTCAAGGTCGCGGTCTTCGGCACCGGCGGCCCGCGCTCACGCGGTGCGGAACCGGTTGATGGCCGGCTCGTGCCGCTCCCGCAGCCCGGGGTCGGTGACGCCCAGGCCCTCCCGTGGGGCCAGGCACAGCACCCCGACCTTCCCGTGGTGGTGGTTGCGGTGGACGTCGCTGACGGCCAGGCCTGTCTCGGTGAGCGGGTAGACGCGGGAGAGCGTGGGGTGGATCCGGCCCTTGACGACGAGCCGGTTGGCCTCCCACGCCTCGCGGTAGTTGGCGAAGTGGGAGCCGATGATCCGCTTGAGGTGCATCCACAGGTAGCGGTTGTCGAACTCGTGCCGGTAGCCGGAGGTGGAGGCGCAGGTCACGATCGTGCCGCCCCTGCGGGCCACGTAGACGGAGGCTCCGAAGGTCTCCCTGCCCGGGTGCTCGAAGACGATGTCCACGTCGTCGCCGCCGGTCAGCTCGCGGATCCTGCTCCCGAAGCGCTTCCACTCCCGGGGGTCCTGGGTGTGCTCGTCCCGCCAGAACCGGTAGTTCTCGGCGTTGCGGTCGATGATCGCCTCGACGCCCATCGTGCGACAGATCTCCGCCTTCTGCTCGCTGGAGACCACGCAGATCGGTGTGGCGCCGCCCGCCAGCGCGTACTGGGTGGCGTAGGAGCCGAGACCGCCGCCCGCGCCCCAGATCAACACGGTGTCGCCGACCTTCATGCCCGCGCCGTTGCGCGAGACGAGCTGACGGTAGGCGGTGGAGTTGACCAGACCGGGTGCGGCGGCCTCCTCCCAGGTCAGGTGAGCGGCCTTGGGCATCAGCTGGTTGGCCTTCACCAGCGCCAGCTGGGCCAGCCCGCCGTAGTTGGTCTCGAAGCCCCAGATCCGCTGCTCCGGGTCGAGCATGGTGTCGTTGTGACCCGCCGCGTCCTCCAGCTCGACGGACAGGCAGTGCGCGACCACCCGGTGGCCGGGCTGCCAGCGGCGCACTCCGGGCCCGGTACGCAGGACCACGCCGGACAGGTCGGAGCCGATCACGTGGTAGGGCAGGTCGTGCCGTACGGCCGGGCCGCCGGTGCGGGCGTAGCGTTCGAGGAAGGAGAAGGTCGGCACGGGCGAGAACAGCGCGCTCCACACCGTGTTGTAGTTGACGGAGCTCGCCATGACGGCGATCAGGGCTTCGCCGGGGCCGGGCTCCGGGGTCGGTACGTCACTGATGTGCAGGGCCTTGGCGGGTTCCCGGTCGCTGACCGGGAGACCATCGAACATGCGCTGTTCGTCCTTGAGCAGCACGGTGGCCCGGTACGACTCCGGTACCGGCAGGGACGCGAAGTCGCGTGCCTGCGCGTCCGGTGACTCGATCGCGGCGACCAGGTCGGTCATCATCACAGACTCCCTTAGGTCCGGGGGGCGTTCGGATCCGCCAGGTGACGCCCGTGCCGGCGACCACCTGTCGGAGGGGCTGGGGGGTTCTGTCAGTCCCCCTGGAAGCGCGTCAGGTCCTCGATCAGTGCCCGGGCCACCTGGGCCTTCTGCTCGGCCAGATAGAAGTGTCCGCCGGGAAAGCCGCGCAGGGTGAAGCCGCCCTCGGTGTGGTCGCGCCACTCCTCGGCCTCGGCGAGGGTGACCTGCGGGTCGTCCTCGCCGACGAGCACGCTGATCGGGCAGCGCAGGGGCGGCCCCGGCCGGTACCGGTACGACTCCACCGCCGTGTAGTCACCGCGGATGGCCGGCATGATCATCCGGATGACGTCGTCGTCGAGGAGCAGCCGGTCATCGGTGCCGTTCAGACGGCGGATCTCGGCGATGACACCGTCGTCGTCCATCGAGCGGACCCCACGGTCGCGCAGTCTGGGCGGTGCGGTGCGGCCGGAGGCGACCAGCCCGAGCAGCTCCAGCGAGGAGCGCTGCTCGATCCGGCGGGCCACCTCGAACGCGACGCAGGCGCCCATGCTGTGCCCGAACAGCACCAGCCGGCGCCCCGACAGGGACTCCAGCACGGTGAGGATCTCGTCCGCCAACCGGGAGATCGATGTGATGTGCGGTTCGTTACGCCGGTCCTGCCGTCCCGGGTACTGCACGGCCAGCACCTCGGCGGCGGGGGCCAGGGCATCCGCGAGCGGGCGGAAGTAGCTGGCGGAGCCGCCCGCGTGGGGGAAGCAGATCAGCGACAGGTCGGTGTCCTGGGGGGCCGGACGGTAGCGGCGGATCCAGAGTGTTTCTGCGGTCACGGCGTCGGTCATTCCCGTACCTCCGGGTGCGGCGAGGACGCGGTGGGCGTCGGATGTCCGTCGAGCATCGAGAAGTGGTCGTCGAGAGGGTGCGGGGTCCTGCGCGAAGGCCCGACGGTCACCTGCGTGCCGGCGCCGGCTCGCCACACCGGCTGATCAGCGGCGGGTTCCGCACCCCGTGCTCGACGACCGGATGCCGCGCCACGAGGGCACCAGCGTTCCTGGGTATTCCTTCGCCGGACCGGACGTTCGCCCGGCGTCACACGCATCAGCCGGTGACCCGGACGGGCAGCTCGGCCAGGCCCCGCATGATGATGTTGGGCACCCGGGCCGGTGTCGCGGTCACCAGTTCCAGGTCCAGCGCGGCCAGAGCGCTCACCGCGGCCTGTGCGGTGATCCGGGCCAGGGGCGCGCCGACGCAGAAGTGGATGCCGAGGCCGAAGCCCAGGTTGCGGCCGGCCGGCCGATCCAGCCTGAGCTCGTCGGGGTCGTCGTACACCGCGGGGTCGTGGCTGGCCGCACCGATCATCAGCATGACCTGCTCACCCGGCTGAATGCGGTGCCCGGCGATCTCGGCCTCGGTCAGGGCGACCCGGGAGATCATCTGCACCGGCGGGTCGAAGCGCAGCATCTCCTCCACCGCTGCGGGCACCTGGTCCGGGTGGGCGCGCAGCCAGTCCCGCTCTTCCGGGCGTTCGAGCAGCGCGAACATACCGTTGCCGATCAGGTTGACCGTGGTCGCGTACCCGGCCGCGAGCAGCAGCGTGCAGGTGACCTCCAGCTCGTACGGGGTCAGGGTGTCCCCGGAGTCCTCGACGGAGACCAGCTCACTGATCAGGTCGGTGCCCGGGGCGGCCCGGCGCTGTTCGGCCAGCTCGCCGATGTACTGGTACAGCTCGGCGCGGGCGCTGTCCCGTTTGGCGACCTCCTCGGGAGCCAGCAGGAAGCTCGGGTCCAGGCCACGGGCGATGTCACCGGACAGCTCGTCGAAGCGAGCGGCGTGTTCGGCGGGCACGTCCAGCAGCGCGTTCTGCATCCGGCCGGGCAGCGGGTGGGCCACCGCCCGCATCAGGTCGATGGGGCCGTCACCGGCCTCGGCGCGGGCGGTCTCGATCAGCTCGCGCACGACCTGCTCGGCGGTGGCGCGCATCCGGTCCACCTGGCGCGCGGCGAACGCCTTGCCGACCAGGGCACGGATACGGGTGTGCTCGGGCGGGTCGGAGAAGATGAACGGCCGGACCACCGCGCCGTCGGCCTCGGTGCGGAAGTGGTCGGCGACGGTGGCACCGTCGCCCCAGCCGAAGCGCTGGTCGCGCAGCACGGCCGAGCAGGCCTCGTGACCGGTCACCGCCCACAGCCCCAGCGGGGTACGGGTCACCGGGCCCGCCGCGCGGACCTGCGCGTAGCTCGGATAAGGGTTGACCAGGAAGGCCGGGTCGAAAGGGTCGAAGGGCAGGAGCTGGGCTATGAAGCCCGGGTCGAGCATCGGTGCTTCGGTCATGACTGCCTTTCCCGATCCCGCGCGGGACGGCGGTCGCCGCGCGGAGAGGTCTCGTTCAGGTGGGGTGGTGGTGCGAGCGCCAGGGGTTTCGGGGTGCTGCGCCGGGAGTCAGCCCGCGGCGACCGGGCCGGCGGTGAAGTTCACCGGAAGGTGATCCAGGCTGTTGGCCACCAGACTGGGCGTCCAGGTCAGCTTCTCCTCCGGAACCGCCAGCCGGAGGTCGTCGAACCGCTCGAACAGGGTGCGCAGCGCGATGCGCGCCTTGAGCCGGGCCAGCGGGGCGCCGATGCAGAAGTGCGTGCCGTGGCCCAGCGCCAGGTGCTTGGAGGCGTCGCGGTGGATGTCCAGCGTCTCCGGGTCGCTGAACTGGCCGGCGTCGTGGTTGGCCGCGGCCAGCGAGATCATCACGTGCTCGCCCGCCTTGACCCGCGCGCCGCCCAGCACCATGTCCTCCGTGGCGAAGCGGTACACCACGGTGAACACGGGGCTGGTCAACCGCAGCAGTTCCTCGACCGCCGGGCCGAGCACCTCGGGGTCGTTCTTGACCTCGGCCAGCTGCTCGGGGTTGCGCAGCAGCGCGAGGATGCCGTTGGACAGCAGGTTGATGGTGGTCTCCGCGCCGGCGAGCAGCAGCAGCATGACGGTGGAGCGGATCTCCAGGTCGGCGAGGGCGTCTCCGTCCTCGTTGGCCTGCACCAGGCCGGAGACGAGGTCCTGGCCGGGGTCGGCGCGGCGCTGCGCGATCAGGTTGGTCAGGTACTCCTCGAACCAGCCGACCGAGGCGATGACCTCCTCCGGGCCGGAGGAGTTGCCCAGGCCGACGAAAATGTAGGTGTTGCGCTCGAACTCGTCGCGGTCGGCCAGCGGCACGCCGAGCATCTCGTACAGCACGGTCGAGATGAGCGGCGAGATGAACGAGTCCTTCAGGTCGGCGGTGCCCGCCTCGGCGACCGCGTCGAGCAGCTCGTCGGTGATCTCCTGGATCCGCTCGCCTAGGTCGGCCACCCGGCGCGGGGTGAACGCCTTGGAGACCAGTCTGCGCAGCCGGGTGTGCTCGGGCGGGTCGGCGAGGTTCATGTGCTGGTTGAGGATGGACTTGCGGCCGTCGTAGCCCAGCGAGGGCCACAGTTCGGGCAGCGCGTTGTCGAGATTCTTGCTCAGCTTGCGGTTGTTCAGCGCGGCGAGCGCGTCCTCGTACCGGGTGATCATCCACACCGGGTTGCCGTCGGGCAGCAGTAACTGCTCCACCGGGCGGGGCTCGGGCAGCCCGGGCGTCCACGGGCGGGGGCCCGCCGCGGCATCGGCGTGCACGGGACAGCCGGTGGCCACGTCACCGTCTGGGTTCGGCATGTCATGTCCTTTCTTCACGGGTGCTCTCCCTCACCGCGCGGTGGTCGCCGGGGATGAGGTGGTGGGGGCCAATGCGGCGAGTTTCGCGGCGGCGTCGGGGAACCGGTCGGCGCCGCCGGAGGCGGCCGCGTAACCGTCCGGGCGCAGCAGCACGAACCGCTGTCTCCGGCCGCCCAGCGGGAAGTGTGCGACCAGCCCGGGCAGCCGGCCGGCCAACTCTGCGGCTTCGGAGGCGAGTCGACCGTCCGTACCTCCGTAGGTGATCAGCTGGAACCGGCCGGCCAACTCGTCGGAAGATGTGGGGATCCACCGGGGATCCCGGGTTCCGGGTCGCGGCCGGGAGCGACGCGTGGCGCCGGCCGGGGTCCCGAACAGCACGTCCGGGTAGCGGCTGCGCCAGCCGGCCAGCATCGGCGCGTAGCCGTGGGCCAGCGCGCCGGAGACCTGCAGCAACCGCCACGTGAGGTCGCGGGCCCGGCGGGCCACCGGGCCGACCACGGCCTGCCGGGCCATCCGGCCGGTGGCCTGGAGGGTCTGCGTGATCGCGGCGCGCCGCTCCGGGTCGTAGGTGTCCAGGATCGACTCGTGCAGCCGGCCGTGCACCACGCCGGCGAGTTTCCAGGCCAGGTTGCGGGTGTCCGGGATGCCCAGGTTGAGCCCCTGACCGCCGATCGGGCTGTGCACGTGCGCGGCGTCGCCGACGAGGAAGCAGCGGCCGGAGCGCAGCGCGCCGGCCACCCGCTCGTCGCTGGAGAACAGCGTCACGGTGCGCACCTCGGTGAAGCGGAGTCCGCCGGGACCGCGCTCGTCCAGCAGCGCCTGGGCGTGCTCGGCGGTGGCCTCGGTGCCGGCCGGGACCGCGCCGGAGAGGCGGAACTCGCCGCCGGGCAGCGGGGCGAGCAGCGCGACGCCGGTGTCGGCGAGGAAGTAGTGGATCTCCTCGGTGCTGATCTCCTCGGTGCCGTTCACCCCGGTTCCGTTCACCCCGGTGCCGTTCAGCCCGGTGCCGTTCAGCCCGGCGATGCGGCCCTCCGCGAGCAGGAACGTGGCCGGGAACCGGGCCCCGGAGAAGTCGATGCCCAACTGGGCGCGCACCTGGCTGCGCAGCCCGTCCGCGCCCACCACCCAGTCGGCCTCGATCTCGGTGGTGCCGCCGTCCGCGCGGGTCGCGGTGACGGTGACCGTGTGCTCGTCCGGGACGACCTTGGTGACCCGGGTGCCCCACTCGACACTGACGCCACGGTCGGCCAGCGCCTCGGCCAGGAGTCGTCCGGTGCGCTCCTGGGGCAGCACCAGCGGGGCGTTGACCTCGGTCAGCGGCACCCGCACGCTGCCGCCCGAGCCCAGGTGATAGTGCAGCGCGGCGGGCCGGACGCTGTCCCGGGCGGCACGCTCGGCCAGGCCGAGTTCGCCGAGCACCTCCCGCACCGGCGGCCACAGCAGGATCGCCCGGGACCCGGTGTGCGCCTGGTTCTCCGCGTCCACCACGGTGACCTCGACGCCGAGGCGGCTCAGCTGCGCGGCCATGGCCAGGCCGCACGGGCCCGCGCCGACGACCAGAACGGTGGTGTGTCGTCGTGTCATCGCTTCTCCAGCCACTCGTCCACCGCACGGGCCGTACGGTCGGCGTGCTCTTCCAGGACGGTGAAGTGGTCGCCGGCCAGCTCCACCACGTCGTGCGGGTACGCCCAGTCGGCCGGCGGGCGGTCGAACCCGGCGAGTGGCTCGGTGGCGCGGGCCACCAGGATCGGTGTCGCGGAGTCGACGGGTTCCCAACCGGTGAGCAGCCGCAGGTAGCCGCCCATCGCGGTCAGCCGGGCATCGGTGGCCGCGCCACTGTCGGCCAACCGTGCGAACATCTGCTCGAACAGCGTGGCGCCGGTGGTGGTCAACTCGGGGCCGAACACGAAGGTGTCGATGAGCACCAGTCCGACAGCCGGGCGCCCCAGCGCGGCCAGCCGGGCCGCGACGCCGTTGGCCAGCAGGCCGCCCGAGGAGTAGCCGACCAGCACCACCGGCCGCTCCCCCGCCGCCGTCAGCGCCTGATCGGTGGCGGCCTCGATCGCCGCGGGCCGGTCGGCGGGGAGCGGTTCGCCGTCGAGGTAGCCGGGCAGCGCGATGGCCGAGACCGCCCGCCGGTCGCGCAGCCCGGCGGCGAACCGGGCGTACTGGTGCGGGCCGGAGGTGGCCAGCACGGTGGGCAGGCAGATCAGCACCGGGCCTTCGTCGTGCGCCGTCAGTTCCACTGGTGGGGACAGCGCGCCGGCCTCCTCGGCGGAGCCGAAGGTCGGGCGCAGCCTGGCGGCGGCTGCGAGCAGCTCGACGAACTCGCCGGTCTTCCCGGTTTCGGCCGCCTGACGGTAGAGGCCGCCGAACAAGCCCGAGCCGGCGGTGGTGGCGGCCGGGCCCGGGCCGAGTTCACCCTGCAGGTGCCGGGCCAGGGCCTCGGGGGTGTCGTGCTCGAACAGGGTGGCTGCGGTCAGTCGCAGCCCAGTGGCCGCCGAGAGCCGGTTGCGCAGCTCCAAGGTGGTCAGCGAGTCGAACCCGTGCTCGAGGAACCGGCGGGCCGGGTCGATCGCGGAGCCGTCCGGGAAGCCCAGGACGGCCGCGGCCTGCCCGGTGATCGCGGTCAGCAGCGCGCCGAACCGCTCGGCGGCGGGCAGCGCGGCCAGTTCCCCGGCGGCCGGGGTGGCCGGACCGCCCGCTTCACGGCGGCCGCGGTCGGGGGTGAAGTCGGCGATCAGCGGGCGCGGGCCGGTGAGGGTGTAGGCACTGCGGAACCGCGGCCAGTCCACCTCGGCCAGCAGGAGGCGGGTATCCCCGGCGGTGAGCGCGTCGCCGAGCGCGGCGAGGGCACGGTGCTCGTCCAGCACCCCGATGCCCCGGGCGGCCAGGCGTTCCCTGCGGGTGGCCGCCACGCCCGTGGTGTCCGCCGGGTCGGCCCAGGGGGCCCAGGCCACCGACAGAGCGGGCAGCCCGGCCGCGGCGCGATGCTCGGCCAGCGCGTCCAGCGCGGCCGTGGCCGCCGCGTAGGCAGCCTGGCCGACACCGCCGAAGGTGCCGGAGATGGAGGAGAACAGCACGAACGCGGTGAGCGGGGCGTCCCTGGTGAGCTCGTGCAGATGCCATGCAGCGGTGACGCCGGGGTTCAGCGCCGCCGCGGCGGCGGCTCCGTCGAGGGCGCTCAGCGGCGCTTCGGTGAGCGGCACGGCGGTGTGCACCACGGCGGTGAGCGGCTGCCCGGCGGGCAGCTCGGCCAGCAGCGCGGCCACCGCCTCACGGTCGCTCAGGTCGCAGGCGGCGGTGCGCACCTGGGTGCCCAGTGCGCGCAGCTCGGCGGTGACGTCCTCGGCCACCGCGTCCCCGGGATCGACGGTCAACAGCAACGCGGGGGCGCCCGCGGCGGCCAGCGAGCGGGCCACGGCCGCACCCACGGCACTGTCCGCGCCGGTGACCAGGGTGGTGCCGGTCGGCCGCCAGGCGGCGCCGGCCAGCTCGGTCAGCGGACTGCGCACCAGGCGGCGGGCGAACAGCCCGGCCGGGCGTACGGCGAGCTGTTCCTCGCCGGTCAGCCCGGACAGCGCCGCGCACCAGCGGGTCAGCGCCCGTTCGTCGGGCCGGGCGGGCAGGTCGACGATGCCGCCGGTGAGGCCGGGGTGTTCCAGGGCCACAGTCGGCGCCAAGCCCCACAGTGCGGCCTGGTCCGGGTCGCCCGTCGGCTCGGCGTCCAGGGCCACCGCTCCCGTGGTGGTGAACCACAGCGGGGCCTCCACACCCAGATCGACCAGGGCGCGGACCAGGGACACGGCGGCCGGCCAGCCCAGCAGGGCGAGCACTCCGACCGGCCGCGCACCGGCCAGCGCGGTACGCAGGGCTTCCGGGTCCGGCGGACCGGGAGTCACCTCGACCCGGATCACCCGGGCGCCGTGCCGGGCAAGGGCGTCGAGCTCCGGTCCGGTGTGCCCGGGCGGCACGGCGACCAGCCAGTCCCCGGACAGCCGGGCGCCGGCCGGGTCGGACACCGGCCGCCAGTCCAGTGCGTAGCGCCAGGACTCCACGACGGACTGCTCGCGTCGCTGACGCCGCCAGGCCGACAGCGCGGGCAGCACGGCGGCCAGTGGTTCGGCGTCCAGTCGCAGGGCGTCGCCGAGGCGGTCCAGGTCGGCGCTCTCCACCGCTTCCCAGAAGTCGGACTCCACCGGGTCTGCGGTGGCGGGCGAGGCAGTGGGGTCGGGCTCGGGCCAGTAGCGCTGCCGCTGGAAGGGGTACGTGGGCAGGTCCACCCAGGCGGTGTCGCGGCCGGCCAGGGCGACGCCCAGGTCGACCGGAGCGCCGCGGGTGTGCGCGTCGGCCACCGAGCGCAGGAACCGGTCCGGGCCACCCTGGTCGCGGCGCAGCGAACCGATCACGGTGGCGTCGGCCCCGGCGTCCTCGGCGATGTCCTGCACGGCGGTGACCAGCACCGGGTGCGGGCTGACCTCCACGAAGAACCGGAGCCCGGCGGCCAGCAGCGTGCGCACGGCCGGGTCGAAAGCCACCGGCCGGCGGGCGTTGTCGAACCAGTACTGCGCGTCCAGGGTGGTGGTGTCGGTGAAGGTGCCGGTGACGGTGGAGCAGAACGGCACCGTGGTGGCCGTGGGCCGGATGTCGGCGAACATGTCCAGGATGCGCTCGCGCAGCGGGTCGACCTGGTCGCAGTGCGAGGCGACGGTGGAGCCGACCAGCCGGGCGCGTAACCCGTCGGCGGTGGCCTCGGCGACGAACCGTTCCAGTCCGGCCGGCTCGCCGACCACGGTGACCGCGTGGGGGCCGTTGACGCCGCCGATGTGCAGCGCGTCGCCCTGGGCGTCCAGCCGGGCGCGGACCTGCTCTTCGGACGCGGCCACCGACACCACGGCGCCGTTGCCGCGCAGTTCGTCGGCGAACAACTGGCTGCGCAGCACCACGATCTTCATCGCGTCGTGCAGGGACAGCGCCCCCGCGGTGCAGGCTGCGGCGATCTCGCCCTGGCTGCTGCCGACCACCGCGGCCGGTGTGAGGCCGTAGGAGCGCCACAGCTCGGCCAGCGACACCATCACCGCGAAGAGCACCGGTTGCAGGATCTCGATGCGTTCCATGGAGGGCGCGCCGGGCGCGCCGCGCAGCACGTCGGTGACGGACCAGTCGACGAAGGAGCGGGCCGCGGTGTCGCACTCCGCCAGGTGCGCGGCGAACACCGGGGCGGAGTCCAGCAGTTCGGCGGCCATGCCCGCCCACTGCGAGCCCTGCCCGGGGAACACGAACACGACCCGGTCGTTGGGCGCCGCGGTGGCGTTGACCAGGGCGTCGTGTGGCCGGCCCGCGGCCAGGGCGCGCAGGCCCTCCGTGAGGGTGTCCGGGTCGTCGGCGACGACCACGGCGCGGTGTTCGAGGGTTGCGCGGGAGCGCAGCAGGGCTGCGGCGAGGTCGGGCAGCGGGGTGCCGCGCCGCACCGTGGACAGCAGCCGGTCGGCCTGGGCGCGCAGCGCCTCGCGGGTGCGGCCGGACACCGCCACGGGCACCGGGCCGGTCGTGAAGGCCCGTGCGGCCCGACCGTCGGCGGAGCCGTCGTGGTCCGGCTCGGGCGGGGCGAACTCGGCGGCCTGCTCCAGCAGCACGTGCGCGTTCGTGCCGCTGATGCCGAACGCGGACACCCCGGCGCGGCGCGGGCGGCCGGTCTCCGGCCACGGTTGCGGCTCGGTCAGCAACGCCACGGCACCGGAGGAGAAGTCCACCTCGGAGGTGGGCTCGTCCACGTGCAGGGTGCGCGGCAGGTGGTCGCCGCGCAGCGCCATCACCATCTTGATCACACCGCCGACCCCGGCGGCCGCGCCGGCGTGGCCCAGGTTGGACTTCAGCGAGCCCAGCCACAGCGGGCGGTCGGCGGGCCGGTTGCGGCCGTAGGTGGCCAGCAGCGCGTTGGCCTCGATCGGGTCGCCCAGCGCGGTGCCGGTACCGTGCGCCTCCACCACGTCGACGTCCGACGTGGACAGGTGGGCCGCGGCCAGCGCGGCGCGGATGACCCGTTCCTGGGAGGGCCCGTTCGGGGCGGTCAGTCCGTTGGACGCGCCGTCCTGGTTGACCGCCGAACCACGTACCACGGCCAGCACGCGGTGACCGTTACGGCGCGCGTCGGACAGCCGCTCCACCACGAGCACCCCGGCGCCCTCGGCCCAGGCGGTGCCGTCGGCGGCCTCGGCGAACGCCTTGGCCCGGCCGTCGGGGGCCAGGCCGCGCTGCCGGGACAGCTCCACGAACCCGGCCGGGGTGGACAGCACCGACGCTCCCCCGGCCAACGCCAGCGAGCACTCGCCCCGGGCCAGCGACTGGCAGGCAAGGTGCAGGGCGACCAGTGAGGCGGAGCAGGCGGTGTCCACGGACAGCGCGGGGCCCTCCAGGCCCAGGGTGTAGGACAGCCGTCCGGACAGCACGCTGATCGCGTTGCCGGTCAGCAGGTAGCCCTCCAGGTCCTCGGCGGCCTGCGCGGCGAGCATCCCGTAGTCCTGCGCGCCGCTGCCGACGAACACACCGGTGCGGGTGCCGCGCAGCGACAGCGGGTCGATGCCGGCGCGCTCCAGCGCCTCCCAGGAGGTCTCCAGCAGCAGCCGCTGCTGCGGATCCATGGCCAGCGCCTCGCGCGGCGAGATGCCGAAGAACGGGGCGTCGAAGTCGGCCACGTCGTGCAGGAACCCGCCCTCCTTGACGTAGGTGGTGCCGGGCCGGTCCGGGTCGGGGTCGAAGAGGCGGTCCAGCGGCCAGCCGCGGTTGGTGGGGAACGCCGACATCACGTCGCGGCCGGAGGACACCACCTCCCACAGGTCCTCGGGCGAGGTGATGCCGCCGGGGAAGCGGCAGGCCATGCCGACGACGGCCATCGGCTCGGCGTCGCGCTGCTCGTACGCGCGCAACCGCTGCCGGGTCTCGTGCAGGTCGACGGTGACCTTGCGCAGGTAGTCGCGGAGACGGTCGACATCACTCATGATCAGCTCAACTCCGAGTCGATGAACCGGAAGATCTCTTCGTCACTGGCGGCCCCGAGCTGCTCGGAGACCGACTCGCGGTCGCCGTCCGAGCGCGGGGTCAGTCGGCTGACCAGAGCCTGGAGCCGGTCCAGCGCGCGCCGCCGGTCGTCCTCGGCGGACACCTCGGCCAGCACTCCGGCCAGCCGGTCGAGTTCCTCGTCCAGCGAGCCGACGGCCGTCGCGGCGGGCACGACCAGCTGCCTGCGCAGATGGTCGGCGAGTGCGGCGGGGGTGGGGTGGTCGAACACCGCACTGGCCGACAGCCGTACGCCGGTGGCCGCGCGGAGCCGGTTGCGCAGGTTGACCGCGGCCAGCGAGTCGAACCCGAGATCGGTGAACGGCCGCCCGGTGGGCAGTGCCGCCGGGTCGTCGTGGCCGAGTACGACGGCGACCTCCCGGCTCACCAGCTCGATGAGTTCGCGCTGCTGGTCGGCCTCCGGCAGCGCGCCGAGCCGGGCGGCCTGCCCGGACTCGGCCGGTGCCTCGGTGACCACGGCGAGACTGTCGCGCACCTCGGGCAGTTCGCCCAGCAGCGAACTGGGCCGGGCGGCTGTGAACGCGGGCGCGAAGACGGCCCAGTCCACGTCGGCCACGGTCACCGCTGTGTCGGCGTGCCGCACCGCGTCGGCCAGTGCCTGGAGCGCCTGCCGCGGGGCCAGAGTCAGCACGCCGCGGCGGCGCAACTCCTCGCGGCGCCGGGTCTCGGCGTCGGCGTCCGACGCGCCGAGGCCGGCGCCCTCCCACGGGCCCCAGGCGATGGCGGTGGCGGGCAGCCCGTGGGCGTGCCGGTGCTGCGCCAGCGCGTCGAGGTAGGCGTTGGCGGCGGCGAACGCGCCCTGTTCGCTGCCGCCCCAGGTGGCCGCGACGGAGGAGAACAGCACGAACGCGTCCAGCTCACCGGTGAGCCGGTCCAGGTTGGCCGCGCCGCGCACCTTGGCGTCGAGGGTGGCGGCGACCTCGGTGAGGTCGGTTCCGGTCAGCGGACCGGAGCGCAGCGTGCCGGCGACATGCACCACCGCGGTCAGGGGCGTGTCCGCCGGGATCCCGGCGAGCAGTTCGGCCAGCGCGGTCTCGTCGGCCGGGTCGCAGGTGCTCAGGGTGACCGGGACGCCGAGGTCGTCCGGTGCGGCCGCGGCCGGGTCGTCGGTGGTCAGCACCAGCGCCTGCGCGCCGTTGCCGGCCAGCCAGCGGGCCACCGGCAGACCCATCGGGCCGAGTCCGTCGGTGACCAGCACGGTGCCGGTGGGCCGCCACGGCCGGGCCGGGGTGCGCCCGGCCAGCGGGGCGTGCGCCAGCCGCGGCACCAGGACCCCCGTGGGGCGCACCGCGGCCTGGTCCTCGGTGCCGGCCAGGACGGCGGCCAGCCTGTCCAGTCCGCGGCCGGGGTCCTCCGGCAGGTCGACGATGCCGCCGAACAGTTTCGGGTGTTCCAGTGCGAGGGTGCGGCCCAGGCCCCACAGCATGGCCTGTTCGGGATGCGGCAACCGGTCGGCGGGGGTGGCGGCGACCGCGCCGGCGGTGACCAGCCACAGCGCTGTGCCGGTGCCGGCCAGGGCGCGCACCAGGTCCAGGGTGGCGGCCAGCCCTGCGGGCACGGCGGGCTGTTGCGGGTGCGGCCCCTCGGCCAGGCCCAGCAGGGAGACCACCCCGGATGCCGTGCCGGCCTCGGCCGCCACGGCATCCGGGCCGACCACGCGGACCTCGGCGCCGGCGCGGGTGAGGGCGGCGGCGCAGTCCTCGGCCAGGGTGAGCCCGTCCGGGCTGACGACGAGCCAGGTGCCGGTCAGCACCGCCTCGGCCGTCTCGGCCGGCCGCCAGCCCACGGTGTAGCGCAGGTTGTCGGCGGTGGCGGTCGCCTGCTGGGCGGCGCGCCAGGCGGCCAGTCCGGGCAGCACCTCGGCGAGGGGTTCGGCCGGGACGCCGAGCAGGCCTGCCAGCGCCTTCGGGTCGGCCCGGTCGGCGCCGTCGACAGCCGCCCAGAACGCGCCGTCCTCGGCGTCGGTGCCGGTGTGCTCCGGGACGGCCAGCCAGTAGCGCTGCCGCTGGAAGGCGTAGGTGGGCAGTTCCACCGGGGCGGGCCGCAGGCCGTCGAAGGCGGCGGCCAGCCGTACCGGCAGCCCGGCGACGTGAGCCTCGGCGACGGAGAGCAGGAACCGGTCGAGCCCGCCCTCGTCGCGGCGCAGCGAACCGACGACGGTCACCTCGTCCAGCGTCTGGTCGATCCCGGGCGTCAGCACGGGGTGGGGGCTGACCTCGACGAACGCCCGGTGGCCCTGCTCGGCCAGGGCGAGCACGGACTGTTCGAAGTGGACGGTGCGACGCAGGTTGCGATACCAGTAGTCGGCGTCCAGCGTGGCCGTGTCGGCCCAGTCGGCGGTGACGGTGGAGAACATCGGCACGTTCGCCGCCCGCGGTCGTATCCCGGCGAGGGCCTGGACCAGTCGTGTCTCGATGCGCTGCACCTGCGCGGAGTGCGAGGCGTAGTCCACCGTGATCCGGCGGGCCCGTATGTCGCGCTCGGCGCAGTCGGCCAGCAGCCGGTCCAGTGCCGCGGGGTCGCCGGAGACCACGGTGGAGGCGGAGCCGTTGATCGCGGCGACGGTCACCTCGCCACCGGGGGGCAGCAGGCCGGTCACCTCGTCCGGGGGCAGGGCCACGGACACCATCCCGCCGTGTCCGGTCAGTTCCTCGGCGATCAGCCTGCTGCGCGCGCAGACCACCTTCGCGGCGTCGTGCAGGGAGAGCGCCCCCGCCACGCAGGCGGCCGCGATCTCCCCCTGGGAATGACCGACCACCGCATCGGGCTCCACCCCGAACGACCGCCACAACGCCGCCAACGACACCATCACCGCGAACGACACCGGCTGCACCACATCCACCCGGTCCAACGACGGCTGACCCGCCTCACCCCGCAGCACACCCAGCAACGACCAGTCCACGAACTCACCCAACGCCGCCGCGCACTGCGCCATCCGCGCCGCGAACACCGGCGAGGAATCCAGCAGCTCGACCGCCATCCCCTCCCACTGCGCACCCTGACCGGGGAACACGAACACCGTGCGACCGGCGGCCCCGGCGGTTCCGGTGACCACGTGGGGCGCGGTGTCCCCGGTGGCCAGCGCGGTCAGCCCGCTGAGCAGGTCCTCGCGATCGGCCGCGACCACCACGGCGCGGCGGGTCAGCGCGGAGCGCCCGGTGGCCAGGGCGGCGGCCGGCTCGACCGGCCCGATGTCCGGCTCGGCGGCCAGCCAGCCGCGCAGTCGGCCGGCCTGGGCCCGCAGCGCGGCCTCGGTGTCGCCGGACAACGGCACCGGTACCACCCGGCGGGGCGCCGGTCGCGGGGCCGGACTCTCCGGGTCGGCCTGCTCGATGATCACGTGTGCGTTGGTGCCGCTGATCCCGAACGAGGACACCGCGGCGCGGCGCGGCCGGTCGCGCTCCGGCCAGGGGCGGGCCTCGGTGAGCAACCGGACCCCGCCGGCCGACCAGTCGGCGTGCGGGGTCGGTTCACCCACGTGCAGGGTGCGGGGCAGCAGTCCGTGCCGCATCGCCTGTACGACCTTGATGACACCGGCGACCCCTGCGGCGGCCTGGGTGTGGCCGATGTTGGACTTGATCGAGCCGAGCCACACCGGGTCGTCCTCGCGGTCCCGGCCGTAGGTCTCCAGCAGCGCCCGCGCCTCGATCGGGTCGCCCAGCGCGGTCCCGGTACCGTGCGCCTCCACCAGGTCCACATCCGCGGCGGACAGGTGCGCGGCGGCCAGCGCGGTGCGGATCACCCGCTCCTGCGACGGGCCGTTGGGTGCCGTAAGACCGTTGGACGCGCCGTCCTGGTTCACCGCCGAACCACGCAGCACGCCGAGGACCCGGTGGCCGTTGCGGCGCGCGTCGGACAACCGCTCCACCACCAGCAGGCCGACGCCCTCGGACCATACGGTGCCGTCCGCGTCCGAGGAGAAGGCCTTCACCCGGCCGTCGGCAGCCAGGCCGCGCTGCCGGGAGAACTCGATGAAGGTGCCCGGTGTGGACATCACGGTCGCGCCGCCGGCCAGTGCCAGCGAACATTCCCCCGCGCGCAGTGCCTGTGCCGCCAGGTGCAGGGTGACCAGCGAGGAGGAGCAGGCGGTGTCCACGGTGACCGCGGGGCCCTGCAGACCGAAGGTGTAGGCGATCCGGCCGGAGGCGACGCTGCCCGCGGTGCCCGCGCCGAGGTAACCCTCCACGTCCTGCGGTGTGCTGGGCAACCGGGTGGCGTAGTCGTGGTACATGACACCGACGAACACGCCCGTGTCGGTGTCCCGCAGCGACAGCGGGTCGATGCCGGCGCGTTCCAGCGCTTCCCAGGAGGTCTCCAGCAGCAGGCGCTGCTGCGGGTCCATGGCCAGCGCCTCGCGCGGTGAGATACCGAACAGCGCGGCGTCGAACTCGGCCGCCTCGTGCAGGAATCCGCCCGCGGTCAGATAGGTGTGACCGGCCCGGTCGGGGTCGGGGTCGTAGAGCCGTTCGGTGTCCCAGCCACGGTCGGTGGGGAACGGCGAGATGCCGTCGCCGTCCTCGGCCACCAGCCGCCACAGGTCCTCCGGGGAGCCGACCCCGCCCGGGTAGTGGCAGGCCATGCCGACGATGGCGATCGGCTCGTCGGCCGGGCCGGTGCGACGGGGTGCGGTGGGTGCCGGGGCGGTGGCCGCGGTGAGCCTGCCCAGCAGGTACTCGGCGATGGCCGCGATGCTCGGGTGGTCGAAGGCCAGCGTCGCGGGCAGCGGCAGTCCGGTGTCGACCGCCAGCCGGTTGCGCAGTTCCACCGAGGTCAGCGAGTCGAAGCCGAGGTCGGTGAAGGCACGCCGGTCGCCCAGTTCGGCCGCGCTGTCGTGGCCGAGGGTGGCGGCCACGGCGCTGCGTACGGTGTCGCGCACCAGCCTGCCGCGGGCGGCCTCGTCGATCCCGTCGAACACGGACGCCAGCGCGCCGGTGCCCGCGGCGCGGCGGGCCGGGACGCGCACCAGCCCGCGCAGCACCGGGGCCGGTGGCACGGTGCGGGCCTGCTCGCGCAGAGCGGCCCGGTTCAGCCGGACCGGGACGACCAGCGCGGGCCCGCCCGGGACGACGGCGTCGAACAACCGCATCCCCTCGTCCGGGTCGAGCGGCACCACACCCAGCCGTTCGATGCGCTGCCGTGCGGCGCCGTCCGCGGTGTCGCCCATGCCGCCGGCGCCGGTCCACAGGCCCCAGGCCAGCGACACGGCGGGCAGGCCCGCCGCGCGCCGCCGGGCGGCCAGGCCGTCCAGCACCGCGTTGGCAGCGGCGTAGTTGCTCTGCCCGGGGCTGCCGAGGATCCCGGCGGCCGAGGAGAACAGCACGAACGCGGCCAGGTCCAGTCCGCGGGTCAGCTCGTCCAGGTACAGAGCGGCGTCCACCTTGGGCCGGAACACGCGGTCGACGCGTTCCGGGGTCTGTGCGTCGAGCATCCCGTCGTCCAGCACTCCGGCGGCGTGCACCACGGCGGTCAGCGGGTGCGCTTCGGGGATGCCGGCCAGCGTCGCTGCCAGCGCGTCGCGGTCGGCCACGTCGCAGGCGACCACCTCGGCGGTGGCGCCGAGCCGGGCGAGATCGGCGACCAGTTCGGGGGCGCCCGGGGTGTCGGGGCCACGGCGTCCGACGAGCAGCAGGTGTCGTACGCCGCGCTCGGCGACCAGGTGCCGGGCCAGCACCGAACCGAGCGCGCCGGCACCGCCGGTGACCAGTACCGTGCCCTCGGGGTGCCACTCGGCGGGCTCACCGGCCTCGAGGCGAACCAGCCGCGGCACGAGCACCGCGCCGTCGCGTACGGCCAGCTGGGGTTCCCCGGTGGCCAGGGCGACGGCGTCGGTCACGCTGCCGTCACTGTCCAGCAGCACGATGCGCCCCGGGTTCTCCGACTGGGCCGAGCGGGCCAGGCCCCAGGCGGCCGCGGCACCCAGGTCGGTGCCGTCGGTGCCGCCGGAGGTGCGCAGCACCAGCGTGCCGGAGGCGAACCGCTCCTCGGCCAGGAACGCGCGCAGCAGGCCCAGCACCCGGTGGGTGGCGGTGGCGATCCCGGCCGGGTCGTCCGCGGTGGCGGGCAGCACGGCCAGCAGCCACTCCGCCGGTTCGGTCACCGCGGCGAGGTCGAGGTCCGCGCCGAGTACGGTGAGCGTGGGTCCCTCGGTGCCGGTGCGCACCGGCTGCCAGTCCACGGCGTGCAGCGCCTCGGGCCGGGAGTCCGTGGTGCGCGGGTCGGCGGGGATCGGGCGCAACGCGAGGCTGTCCACGGTGAGGACCGGAGCACCGTAGCCGTCGAACGCGGCGATCGCGACGCCGCCGTCGACCGGGGTCAGCCGCACCCGCAACGCCTCGGCGCCGGGCTGCCGGACGGTCACCCCGGCCCAGGCGAACGGCAGCGCGGCCGTGCTCGCCCCGGGGTCGGCGGCCAGCGCGTGCAGCGCGGCGTCCAGCAGCGCCGGGTGCACCCCGAAGCCCCCGGGTTCGGCCGGGGCGGGCAGTTCCACCTCGGCGGACACCTCGGCGCCGGTGGCGGTGTCGCGGCGCCAGGCCGCGCGCAGTCCGCGGAACACCGGCCCGTACGTCAGCCCGCGGTCGGCCAGCAGCTCGTACAGCTCGCCCGGGTCGATCTCGGCCGCCTCGGTCGGGGGCCACTCCCCGAGCGGGGGCGCGGTGCCGGTCGGCGGTTCGACGGTACCGGTGGCGTGCCGGGTCCACGGCTCGTCGGTGGTGCCCGCTTCGGCCCGGGAGTACAGGGTCACCGCGCGGCGGCCCTGTTCGTCGGGCGCGCCGAGCACCAACTGCACCTCGGTGCTGCCCGGTTCGGGCAGCACCAGCGGCGCATCCAGGGTCAGTTCGGTGATCCGGCCGCAGCCCAGTTCGTCACCGGCGCGGGCGACGAGTTCGACGAACGCGGTGCCGGGCAGCAGGATCCGGCCGGCCACCACGTGGTCGGCCAGCCAGGGCTGGGCGGTGGTCGACAGCCGCCCGGTGAAGAGCACCCCGGCGCCGTCGGCCAGTGTGACGGCCGCGCCGAGCAGCGGGTGGCCGACCGGGCCGAGGCCGGCCGTGCCGACGGCGGGGGGCGCCTCGCCGGTCATCCAGAACCGGCGGTGCCTGAACGGGTAGGTGGGCAGCGGAACCGGCGCGGGTGCGCGGCCTTCGGTGACCGCGGCCCAGTCCGGGGAGGCGCCGTGCACATGCAGCCGGGCCAGCGCCTCGAGCAGGGCCGGTACTTCCTCCCGGCCGTCGCGCAGCGTGGGCAGCACGACCCGTTCGGCGGTGGGCTCGGTCCCCGGTTCGGTCCCGGGCAGGCAGTCGCGGGCCATCGCGGTCAGCGCCGCGGCCGGGCCGATCTCGACGAACGCGGTGGCCCCGGCCTCGGCCAGGGCGCGCACCGCGGGCAGGAACCGCACGCTGTCCCGGACGTTGGCCACCCAGTGCTCCGGGTCGGTGATCTCCCGCTCCGACAGCGGTGCCCCGGTCACCGTGGACACGACGGGGAGCCGCGGCGCGGCGAACGGGATGCCGGCGACGATGTCCCGGTACTCGGCGAGGATGCCGTCCACGTGCGGGGAGTGCGGGGCCATGGTGACCCGCAACTGCCGGGTGCGGCGGCCCCGTTCGCGCCAGTGCGCGCCGATCTCGGCGACGGCCTCGGCGTCGCCGGACACCACCACCGAGGCGGGGCCGTTCACCGCGGCCAGCCGCACCCGCCCGGCGTGTGCGGCCAGCAGGGGGGCGAGTTCGGCCTCGGTGGCCTGGAGGGCGACCATCGCGCCGCCGGGGGTGGCTCTCGCCATGAGCCTGCCGCGGGCGGCGACCAGTGTGGCGGCGTCGGACAGGGTCAGCGCGCCCGCGACGTGTACGGCGACGATCTCGCCGACCGAGTGGCCTGCCACCAGACCCGGTCGCAGGCCCCAGCTCTCGATGAGCCGGACCAGCGCGACCTCGACGGCGAACAGCGCGGCCTGGGTGAAGTCGGTGCGGTCGAGCAGTTCGGCCTCGAGGCTGCCCTCGGCGGCGAACAGCACCTCGCGCAGCGGACGGGGCAGGTGCCGGTCGAGCTCGGCGCACACCGCGTCGAACGCTGCGGCGTAGGCGGGGAACTCGGCGGTCAGTTCGCGGCCGGCGCCGAGGCGCTGGGAGCCCTGTCCGGGGAACAGGAAGGCCAGTTTCCCGGCGTCGGCGGCGTGGCCGGTGACCACGTCGATGTCGGGGATGCCCTCGGCGAGGGCGGCCAGGCCGGCGGCCGGGTCGGCCAGCACCGCGGCCCGGTGCGGGTGCGCGGCGCGGGTGGTCAGCAGGGAGTGCGCCAGCACGGCCGGTTCGCTGTCCGGGTGCTCACCGAGGTGCGTCAGCAGTCGTGCGGCCTGCTCGCGCAGTGCCGCTTCGGTGCGTGCGGAGACCACGACCGGCAGCGGCAGGGCCGCCCGGCCCCTCGCCACCGGCGCCTCGGCCGGGGCCTGCTCGATGATGACGTGCGCGTTGGTGCCGCTGACGCCGAACGAGGACACCGCGGCGCGGCGGGGGCGGCCGGTCTCCGGCCAGGGGCGCTGTTCGGTCAGCAGGGCCACCGCACCGGAGGCCCAGTCCACGTGCGGGCTGGGTTCGGAGACGTGCAGCGTGCGGGGCAGCAGCCCTTCCCTGAGGGCCAGGACCATCTTGATGATCCCGGCGACGCCGGACGCGGCCTGGGTGTGGCCGATGTTGGACTTGACCGAACCGAGCCACAGCGGTTCGCCGTCCCGGTCACGGCCGTAGGTGGCCAGCAGGGCCTGGGCCTCGATGGGGTCGCCCAGGGTGGTGCCGGTGCCGTGCGCCTCCACCACGTCGACGTCTTGTGCCGACAGTCCGGCCGCGGCCAGCGCGGTACGGATCACCCGCTGCTGGGACGGGCCGTTGGGCGCGGTGAGCCCGTTGGACGCGCCGTCGGAGTTGACGGCGGAGCCACGCAGCACGGCCAGCACCGGGTGGTTGTTGCGCCGCGCGTCGGACAGCCGCTCCACCAGCAGCATCCCGGCGCCCTCGGACCACGAGGTGCCGTCGGCGCCGGCGGAGAAGGACTTGCAGCGCCCGTCGGCGGCCAGGCCGCGCTGCCGGGAGAACTCCACGAAAAGCCCGGGGGTGGCCATGACGGTGGCACCGCCGGCCAGTGCCAGGTCGCACTCGCCGCGGCGCAGCGCCTGGGCCGCCAGGTGCAGCGCCACGAGCGAGGACGAGCACGCGGTGTCGACGGTCAGCGTGGGGCCTTCCAGGCCGAACGCGTAGGCGAGCCGGCCGGAGGCGACGCTGGCCGCGCTGCCGGTGAGCCGGTAGCCCTCCACGCCCTCGGCGGCGTGGTGCAGCATCGGCCCGTAGTCCTGGCGCATCACGCCGACGAACACGCCGGTCTGGCTGCCGCGCACCGAGGCCGGGTCGATCCCGGCGCGTTCGAAGGTCTCCCAGGAGGTCTCCAGCAGCAGCCGCTGCTGCGGGTCGGTGGCCAGCGCCTCGCGCGGGTTCATGCCGAAGAACTCCGCGTCGAAGCCGGCGGCGTCGCGCAGGAAGCCGCCGTGTCGGGTGTAGGAGGTGCCCGGCCGGTCTGGGTCGGGGTCGAACAGCGAGTCCAGGGCCCAGCCGCGGTCGGTCGGGAACTCGGTGATGCCGTCGCCGCCGTCGAGCAGGAACCGCCACAGCTGTTCCGGGGACCGGATGTCCGTCGGGAACCGGCATGCCATGCCGACGATCGCGAGGGGCTCGTCGGTGCCGGCGCCGGTACGCGCCGGGGGCGGCGCGGCGGGGGCGGTGTCCCCGGGACGGTCCCGGCGCAGGTACTGGGCCAGGGCGGTGGGCGTCGGACAGTCGAACACCAGGGTGGCCGGCAGGGGGATGCCGGTGGCCGCGGTGAGCCGGTTGCGCAGTTCCACCGCGGACAGCGAGTCCACGCCCAGCGCGCGGAACTCGGCCCGCGGGTCGACGGTGCCGGCGTCGGCGTGGCCGAGGACGGCGGCGGTCTCGGCGCGCACCAGCGCCAGCAGTTCCTCGGCGGTCGGTTCGGCCGTGTGGCCGGGCGTGCCGGGCACGGTCGTGGCGGCGGCCTGGCGCCGGGGGGTGCGGACGAGGCCCCGCAGCAGCGGTGGCACCAGCGCCGGGTCGGCGGTGCGCAGCCGCACCTTGGCCGGCAGCAGCACGGGATCGTCCACGGCCAGCGCGGTGTCGAACAGTGCCAGCGCCTCCTCGGCGGACAGCGCCTGCACTCCGGCGCGGGCCATCCTGGCCAGGTCCGATGGGGACAGTTCGCCGGTGATGCCGCTGGGTGGGGCCCACAGCCCCCAGGCCAGCGACTGGGCGGGCAGTCCGGCGGCGCGCCGCTGCCCGGCCAGCGCGTCCAGGCAGGCGTTGGCGGCGGCGTAGTTGGCCTGGCCGGGGCCGCCGAGGGTGCCGGTGGCGGAGGAGAACAGCACGAACGCGGCCGGGTCGTGCCCGCGGGTCAGCTCGTCGAGGTGGGCCGCGGCGGCCACCTTGGGCCGCAGTACCGCGGCCAGCCGTTCCGGGGTCAGCGCGGTGAACAGCCCGTCGTCGGCGATCCCGGCGGCGTGAACGACGGCGGTGAGCGGGTGTTCGGCGGGGATGTCGGCCAGCAGCGCGGCGAGCGCGTCCCGGTCGGCGGCGTCGCAGGCCGCGACGCGCACCTCGGCGCCCAGTTCGGTGAGTTCGGCTGCCAGTTCCGGGGCGCTTCCGCGACGGCTGGTCAGCAGCAGGTGCCGGATACCGTGCTCACGCACCAGGTGCCGCGCGACCAGCCCCCCGAGAGTTCCGGTGCCGCCCGTGATGAGCGCGGTGCCCCGGGGGTCGAGCCTGCGGGGCAGGGTGAGGACCAGCTTGCCGGTGTGCCGGGCCTGGCTGAGGAACCGGAACGCGTCCGTGGCGCGGGCGATCGGCCACACCGACGGCGGCGGCGCGGTCAGGGCGCCCGCCGCGAACAGTTCCAGCACCGCGACCAGCAGCCGCTGCATCTCGTCCGGCGGCACCTGCATCAGGTCGAACGGGCGGTAGACGATGTCCGGGAAGTCGGCCGGGTCGCGCAGGTCGGTCTTGCCCATCTCCAGGAACCGGCCGCCGGGGCGCAGCAGTGCCGCGGAGGCGTCGACGAACTCGCCGGACAGCGAGTTGAGTACGACGTCGACCGGGCCGAACTTGGCGGCGAAGCCGGTGTCGCGGGAGGAGGCGATGTGCGCGTCGTCCAGACCCAGGTCGCGCAGGACGTGCCACTTGCCCGGGCTTGCGGTGCCGTAGACCTCGGCGCCGAGATGCCGGGCCAGCCGCACGGCGGCCATGCCGACGCCGCCGGCCGCGGAGTGGATCAGCACCGATTCGCCGGCCCGCAGCCCGGCGAGTCCCACCAGGCCGAGGTAGGCGGTGAGATGCGCGATCGGCATGGCGGCGGCCTGCTCGAACGTCCAGCCCTCCGGGATCGGCGCGACCCGTGCCCGGTCGGCCACGGCGACGGGGGCGAACGCGTCGCCGAACAGGCCGGTGACCGGGGTGCCCGGGGCGAGGTCGGTGACGTCGGCGGCCACCTCGGTGACCACGCCGGCGCCCTCGCCGCCGAGGGCGACCTCACCGGGGTACATGCCCAGGGCGATGAGCACGTCGCGGAAGTTCAGCCCCGCGGCACGCACCGCGATGCGCACCTGACCAGGTCCCAGTGGGGCGGCCGCGGCAGGGGCGGGCACCAGCGCGAGGTTGTCCAGGGTGCCGGGGCGGGTGACGGCCAGCCGCCAGTGCGGGTCCGCGGGCGGCACCAGCTCGGGCTGGACGAGCCGTGGGGTGAGCAGGGCGCCACCCCGCAGCGCCACCTGGGGTTGGGAGATGGCCGGCGCGGTGGGGAGCGCGCGGCGGGATTCGGTGGTGTCGTCGAGGTCGGCCAGCACGATCCGGTCGGGCTGTTCGGCCTGCGCGGCGCGCAGCAGGCCCCACACCGCCGCGCCGCCCGGATCGGCCGGGTGGTCGGCGGGTTCGGTGGCGACCGCCCCTGTGGTGACCACGAGCAACCGGGCGGGCGCGGGGGCGGCGGCCAGCCAGTCCTGCACCTGTCGCAGCACGGCGGAGGTGATCTGCTCGGCGGGCTGCCCCGCCGGTACGGCCAGCACGGTGAGGTCGGCGGCGCCGTCACCGTCGTCGCCCGTGAGGCCGACCCCGGCGGCGCGCAGGTCGTCGGCCAGGGCCTCGGGCAGTGAGCCGGAGACCGCCCAATGACCGGTGGCCGGTTCGGCGTGGGCCGGGGTGGTGTCCCAGTCCAGCCTGAACAGCGAGTCGCGGGGCACCCGGTCGTCAGGCCGGCCGGTGGCGGCGCGCAGCGTGAGCGAACCGACGGAAGCGACCGGCGAACCGGTGGCGTCGAACAGGTCCAGGGCGACGGTGCCCTCGCCGACGGGGGTGAGCCGCACCCGTGCGACGGATGCTCCGCCGGCGTGCAGCCGGACGTCGGCCCAGGAGAAGGGCAGCCGCGCGGCGCCGGTGTCATCGGTGAGCGCGAGCGCGTGCAGGGCGGTGTCCAGCAGCGCGGGGTGCAGGCCGAACTCGGCGGCCCGGTCGCGGTGTTCGTCGGGCAGGGCGACCTCGGCGAGGATGTCGTCGCCGCGCCGCCAGGCCGCGCGCAGGCCCTGGAACGCCGGGCCGTAGTCCAGGCCGCGGGCGGCGAGGTCGGCGTAGGCGGTGTCGACGGCCAGCGGGGTGGCGTCCCGCGGTGGCCAGGCCTCTTCCGCGGCGACGGGTTCGTTCGGGCCGACGGCGAGGGTACCGGTGGCGTGCAGCGTCCACGGCTCGTCCTCGGACGCGTCCTCGGCCTGTGCGTAGATGTCGAAGGCGCGGCGGCCGGAGTCCTGGGCCTCACGGACTGCCACCTGCAACCGGACCGCACCGGTGTCGGTGAGCACGAGCGGCGCCCGCAGAACGAGTTCCTCGACCCGGTCGCAGCCGACCCGGTCGGCGGCCTGCACGGCCAGTTCCACGAACGCCGTGCCGGGCAGCACGATCGCGCCGGAGACGCGGTGGTCGGCCAGCCAGGGCTGGGACGGCACCGACAGCCGACCCGTGAGCAGGTAGGCGTCGGCCCCGGCCAGCGCGGTGGCCGCACCGAGCAGCGGGTTGCCCCCCGGGAGCAGCCCGAGGGCGCCGAGGTTGCTGCCGACGGCCGCTTCCAGCCAGTAGCGGCGGCGTTGGAAGGCATACGTGGGCAGCTCGACCCGGGCCGCGGCAGGCAGATACCGGCTCCACTCGATGCTGCCGCCCTGCACGTGGAAACGGGCCAGCCCCGTCGCCAGGGTCACCGATTCCGGCTGGCCGCGGCGCAG
>NZ_JBWKCC010000043.1:0-42854 GCF_056436655.1 Streptomyces sp. NPDC043427
AGGACCCCAAGCCGTTCATCTGGACCAAGACCGCCGAAGAGATCCTCGATTCCCTCGCCCGCTTCTGCCAACGGATCTCTGGCGCAGGACACTAGTACCACGAGTACACGGTCAAGACGCCGGGGTCCTCCACGCGCGGCGCGCGGCGCATCGTCACCGGCCAGCGGAACGAGGAGGACTACTACACCGCCGACCACTACGCCACGTTCGACCTGGTCGACCACGACTGCTGAGGGCCTTCGGCCTCACTCGGGCTTACGGCCCTGTTCGGGCGCGCGGCTCTCGGCCACGGCGAACAGCGCGCACGCCAGCACGATCAGCACGACACTCGCGAAGACGCCGTAGCCGTCGAGGAAGTCGAGTCGCTGCAGGAGACCCACGTCCCAGTGGGCGAACTCGTGCAACAGGCCCATCACGCCCTGCACGAAGGCGATGAACCCGATTACCTCCAACACCTGTTTCATGAGCAGAACCCTCGCCCCGCGGGCCCCCCACGCACATCGGCCGCGGGGCGAGGCGCGTCCGGCGGAAGTTCCCGTCGGGCCGGGGCGGGCGCGCCGAAAGTCTGGGGTGGCGCGACTTTGGTCGGTGATTGCCGTCGGACCAGGGCGCAGGGCAAGCCTCGCGCATAGATTGGTCGACCGTGATGGCTGACAGGCCGGCGGGGACCCCGCCGGCGTTCGCGGGGCGTCGATGGCTGTTTCCGTCCGCGGTGGTCCACGAGTTCGACCCCGACGCGGGGCGCTCGGGGCGGCCCCGGCGCACCGCGCGCGACTGGATCGTCGACTTCTCCTGCTTCTTCCTGGCCATTGGCATCGGTCTCCTGGGCGCGGAGACCGTGCGGGACGAGGTGAACCTTCCGCACGCCGTGGCCGTCGCCGACCAGTGCCTGGGCGCCCTGGCCTGCGCCGCGGTCTGGCTGCGCCGCCGCTGGCCGGTCGGGCTCGCGGTCGCTCTGGTCCCCGTCGGCTTCGTGTCGAACACCTCGGGCGGCGCCTGCCTGGTCGCCCTCTTCACCCTCGCCGTGCACCGGCCGCTGCGGTACGTGGCCTGGACCGGCGGCGCCTCCCTGGCCCTGCTGCCGCTCTTCTACCTCCTGCGTCCCGACCCCGACTCGCCGTATCGCGTCGTGGTCGCCTTCGTCGCGCTGCTCACCGTCGCCGTCATCGGCTGGGGCCTGCTCGTACGGTCCAAACGCCAGCTCCTGCTGAGCCTGCGGGACCGGACCCGGCGCGCCGAGACGGAGGCGCGGCTGCGCGCCGAGCAGGCCCAGCGGCTGGCCCGCGAGGCCATCGCCCGGGAGATGCACGACGTGCTCGCGCACCGGCTGACCCTGCTCAGCGTGCACGCGGGCGGGCTGGAGTTCCGGCCGGACGCGCCCCGCGAGGAGATCGCGCGGGCGGCCGGCGTCATCCGGGAGAGCGCCCACGAGGCCCTCCAGGACCTCCGGGAGATCATCGGTGTCCTGCGCGCGGGCGACTCCGAGGACGCGGGCCGCCCCCAGCCGACCCTCGCCGCGCTGGACGCACTGGTCGCCGAGTCCCGTGAGGCCGGGATGAAGGTCCTCCTCGACAACCGCGTCACCGACCCCGCCGCCGTCCCCGCCTCCGTCGGCCGCACCGCCTACCGCATCGCCCAGGAGGCGCTCACCAACGCCCGCAAGCACGCCCCCGGCACGGAGGTCACGGTCGCGGTCACCGGCGCCCCGGGCGAGGGCCTCACCCTGTCGGTCCACAACCCGGCCCCCGAGGGCGAGGTCCCGGCCGTCCCCGGCTCCGGCCAGGGCCTGATCGGCCTGACGGAACGGGCGACGCTGGCCGGGGGCCGCCTGACCCACGGGCCGCAGGAGGACGGGGGCTTCATGGTGCGGGCGTGGCTGCCGTGGGGGTGAGCGAGGGGACCTCTCGCCCCCTGGCCCCGGACCCCCTCGACGAACCCGGTGCGAGCGTCAACACGCGCCCCGCGCACCGTGATTACGTAAGCCCCATGACTGTCATCAGACTCCTCCTCGTCGACGACGACCCACTCGTGCGGACCGGCCTGTCCTTCATGATGGGCGGCGCCGAGGACATCGAGATCGTCGGTGAGGCCGCAGACGGCGGCGAGGTCGAGGCGCTGGTCGACCGCACCCGCCCGGACGTCGTCCTGATGGACATCCGGATGCCCACGGTGGACGGCCTGACGGCCACGGAACTGCTGCGCCGCCGCGAGGACGCACCGCAGGTCGTCGTCCTCACCACCTTCCACGCCGACGAACAGGTGCTGCGCGCCCTGCGCGCGGGCGCCGCCGGATTCGTCCTCAAGGACACCCCGCCCGCCGAGATCCTCGACGCGGTACGCCGGGTCGCGGCCGGCGACCCCGTCCTGTCGCCCACCGTGACCCGCCAGTTGATGCGGCACGCGGCCGGAACGGCCGCCGACACCCGCCACGCACGCGCGCGTGAGCGGATCGCCACCCTCAACGACCGCGAACGCGAGGTCGCCGTCGCCGTCGGCCGGGGCCTGTCCAACGCAGAGATCGCCACCGGGCTGTACATGAGTGTCGCCACGGTCAAGACCCACGTCTCCCGCATCCTGGCCAAGCTCGACCTCAACAACCGGGTGCAGATCGCCCTGTTGGCCTACGACGCGGAACTCCTGGACGACGACGGGCACTGAGCGCCGGCGTCGCGCGTTGGCACAGTAACGGGAGGGGAAGTGCCATGGCGGACGTGATCGACCTGGGGGAGTTCGGCGCCGGATTCCGGCAGGACCCGCACGGGGTGTACGAGCGGCTGAGGGAGCGCGGCCCGGTGCACCGGGTGCGGCTGCCTGCGCCCGACGCGCACCACGAGACCTGGCTCGTCGTGGGACACGAGGAGGCGCGGGCCGCGTTCGCCGACCCCCGCCTGTCCAAGGACGGCAGCCGCATCGGCGTGGTCTTCCTCGACGAGCAGCTGATCGGCAAGTACCTGCTGGTCGCCGACCCGCCCCAGCACACACGGCTGCGCGCCCTGGTCTCCCGCGCGTTCACCCCACGCCGGGTGGAGGAGCTGCGGCCCAGGGTTCAGCGGATCACCGACGACCTGCTCGACGCGATGCTGCCGCAGGGTCGCGCCGACCTTGTCGAGTCGTTCGCCTACCCGCTGCCCCTCACCGTGATCTGCGAGCTGCTCGGCGTCCCCGAACTGGACCGCACGGCGTTCCGCAAGCTGACGACGGAGGCCGTCGCGCCGACCAGCGCGGACAGCGAGCACGACGCGTACGTGCGGCTCGCCGCGTACCTCACCGAACTGATCGAGCTCAAGCGCCGCGCCGGGCCGGGCGACGACCTGCTGAGCGACCTGATCCGCACCACGGCGGAAGACGGCGACCGGCTCTCCCCGGGCGAGCTGCGAGGTATGGCGTTCATCCTGCTCATCGCGGGCTTCGAGACCACGGTCAACCTCATCGCCAACGGTGTCCACGCCCTGCTCACCCACCCCGATCAACTCGCCGCCCTGCGCGCCGACATGACCCTCCTCGACGGCGCGGTCGAGGAGATGCTGCGCTACGAGGGGCCGGTGGAGAACGCGACGTTCCGGTACGCCGCCGAACCCCTGGAGATCGGCGGCACGCCCATCGGCCAGGGCGAGGCGGTCATGATCGGCCTCGCCGCAGCCGACCGCGACGCCGCCCGCTACCCCGACCCCGGCCACTTCGACATCCGCCGCGACACCCGAGCCCACCTCGCCTTCGGCCACGGCATCCACTACTGCCTCGGCGCCCCGCTTGCCCGCCTCGAAGCCCGCGCCGCGATCCACACCCTCCTCGGCCGCATCCCCACCCTCACTCTCGACGGCCCACCCGGGGAGTGGCTGCCGGGCATGCTGATGCGCGGGATGCGGAGCTTGCCGGTGCGCTGGTAGAGCCCGGCGCGGCAGCACCTTGGAACACCGGGTCCGCTCAGCCGCCCGGCACCTCGGCCAGAGCCACCGGTCTGCGCTCCCTGCGCGATGTGTCGCACGCGTCGGCGATCCTCAACGCCTGCAACGCCTCGCGTCCGTCACACGGGTTCGCCCGCTCACCCCGCACCACTTCGACGAACGCCGCCAGCTCGGCCTCGTAGGCGGGAGCGAACCGCTCCAGGAAGCCGCCCCACGGCTTGTCGGCGGCCGGCGGGCCCGTCGGCTCCGTGGAGGCGATCGGCGTACGGTCGTCGAGCCCCACGACGATCTGGTCGAGCTCCCCGGCCAGCTCCATGCGCACGTCGTAGCCCGCCCCGTTCAGCCGCGTCGCCGTGGCCGTCGCGAGGGTGCCGTCGTCGAGGGTGAGGACCGCCGCCGCCGTGTCGACGTCCCCCGCCTCGCGGAACATCTGCGGCCCAGCGTCGGACCCGGCGGCGTACACGTCCACCACCTCGCGCCCGGTCACCCAGCGCAGCACGTCGAAGTCATGGATGAGCGTGTCCCGGAACAGCCCGCCGGACAGAGGCAGCCACGCGGCCGCGGGCGGCGCCTGGTCCGACGTCACCGCCCGGACCGTGTGCAACCGCCCGAGCCGCCCCGAGCGCACCGCGTCCCGCGCCCCCGTGTAGCCCGTGTCGAAGCGCCGCTGGAACCCCATCTGAAGGATCGTTCCGGCCGTCTCCACCTCGGCGATCGCCTGTAAGGTCCCCGTCAGGTCGAGCGCGATGGGCTTCTCGCAGAACACCGGCAGCCCCGACCGCGCCGCCCGACCGATCAGCTCGGCGTGTGCCTCGGTGGCCGTGGTGATCACCACCGCGTCCACGCCCCACCTGAAGATCTCGTCCACGCCCGGCGCCGCCGTCTCCCCGAGCCGCCCCGCGAGCTCCTGCGCCCGCGCCGGGTCCGCGTCCGTGAGGATCAGGGAACCGACCTCACGGTGGCGGCTGAGTGTGTTGGCGTGAATCGCGCCGATGCGACCTGTACCGATAACCCCGATGCGCATGAAAACAAAGTGGCCACGGAGCCTCGGCGATGTCAATGCGTATGTCCGGACAATCGAACTACAAAACTTCCCGTCACCCGGTCGCGGAGCTACGCTCGGCCCGTGCCGAAACCAGAAGTGGACCCGACCGTGCAGCTCGAGCTCCGTGTGGACCGGAGCTCTCCCGTGCCGTTGTACTTCCAGCTGTCCCAGCAGCTGGAAGCCGCGATCGAGCACGGCACGCTGACCCCCGGCAGCCTGCTCGGCAACGAGATCGAGCTCGCCGCGCGGCTCGGCCTGTCCCGGCCGACCGTCCGCCAGGCCATCCAGTCCCTCGTCGACAAGGGCCTCCTGGTGCGCCGCCGAGGGGTCGGTACGCAGGTCGTGCACAGCCAGGTCAAGCGCCCCCTGGAACTCAGCAGCCTCTACGACGACCTGGAGGCCGCCGGACAGCGCCCGGCGACCAAGGTACTCGTCAACACCGTCGTCCCGGCGACCGCGGAGGTCGCCGCCGCACTCGGCGTGGCCGAGGACAGCGACGTACACCGGGTGGAACGGCTGCGTCTCGCCCACGGTGAGCCGATGGCGTACCTCTGCAACCACCTCCCGACCGGCCTGTTCGACCTGGACACCGCGCAGCTGGAGGCCACCGGCCTGTACCGGCTGATGCGGGCCGCCGGCATCACCCTCCACAGCGCCCGCCAGTCCATCGGCGCCCGCGCCGCCACCGCCTCCGAGGCGGAACGCCTGGCCGAACCGGAGGGCGCCCCCCTCCTCACCATGCAACGCACCACCTTCGACGACACGGGCCGCGCCGTCGAGTTCGGCGACCACACCTACCGCCCGAGCCGCTACTCCTTCGAGTTCCAGCTCCTGGTGCGGCCATGAGGCATGCCCCGGACACCTGCTCTCTTCGTCGCATTGTCCGGACAATCCGACCCGCGTAGCCGGACTGTCGGAGACACGACCAGCGACGCGCCCCCAAAGGGGCGCGGGGCTGTGTCCATGTGCGGCTCCACCGCGTGGGCGCGACAAGGCACCGTGGGGCCGCACGCCGCAGACGGTACGCGCCACCCCGCTCCCACCCGGGCACAGCACAAGGCGCCGACGTGAGGCAGAATCGGCGGCGATGAGCACCTACCGCGACCTCAGCGCCCCCATCGGCTCCCGGCGCGCCCCCGCACTCCGCACGGTCGGCACCCGGGAGCGCCGCTCGCACCTGACCGCACCCCGCGTGCCCACGGTCGGCATCGACATCGGCGGCACGAAGGTGATGGCGGGCGTCGTCGACGCCGACGGGAACATCCTGGAGAAGGTCCGCACGGAGACCCCGGACAAGTCCAAGAGCCCCAAGGTCGTCGAGGACACCATCGTCGAGCTGGTCCTGGACCTGTCCGACCGGCACGACGTGCACGCCGTCGGGATCGGCGCCGCCGGTTGGGTGGACGCCGACCGCAACCGCGTCCTGTTCGCCCCGCACCTGTCCTGGCGCAACGAGCCGCTGCGCGACCGCATCGCCGGGCGCCTCGCGGTCCCCGTCCTCGTCGACAACGACGCCAACACCGCCGCCTGGGCCGAGTGGCGCTTCGGCGCCGGCCGCGGCGAGGACCACCTCGTCATGATCACGCTCGGCACCGGCATCGGCGGCGCGATCCTGGAAGACGGTCAGGTCAAGCGCGGCAAGTACGGCGTCGCGGGCGAGTTCGGCCACATGCAGGTCGTCCCCGGCGGCCACCGCTGTCCGTGCGGCAACCGCGGCTGCTGGGAGCAGTACAGCTCGGGCAACGCACTGGTCAGGGAGGCCAGGGAGCTGGCCGCCGCCGACTCCCCGGTGGCGTACGGGATCATCGAACACGTCCAGGGCAACATCGCCGACATCACCGGCCCGATGATCACCGAGCTGGCGCGCGACGGCGACGCCATGTGCGTCGAACTGCTCCAGGACATCGGCCAGTGGCTCGGCGTCGGCATCGCCAACCTGGCGGCCGCCCTCGACCCCTCCTGCTTCGTCATCGGCGGCGGGGTGTCGGCCGCCGACGACCTGCTGATCGGCCCCGCGCGGGACGCCTTCAAGCGTCACCTCACCGGGCGCGGCTACCGCCCCGAGGCCCGTATCGTCCGCGCCCAGCTCGGCCCCGAGGCCGGCATGGTCGGCGCCGCGGACCTCGCGCGTCTCGTCGCCCGGCGCTTCCGGCGCGCCAAGCGGCGCCGGGTGGAGCGTTATGAGCGCTACGAGCGGTACGCGGAGGCCGTCCGCCGTACCCGGGACACGGCATGACGGCCTCGCTGCCCCGCCAGGCCACGCCCCCGGACGAGCCGCCCGAGCCGGCCGAGGACCACCGCCACATGATCCGCCGCAGGGCCATCACCTTGCTGATCATCGTGCTGCTCATCGGCGTTCCGGCCGGCTACCTGGTGATCTCCGCCAACCAGAGCCGCGACAGCGGCAAGGACAAGGAGGCGAAGTACTCGGCGACCGGACTGACCGCGGGCTGGCCGTCGACCGTGCAGCGCCGCCTCTACCAGGTGCCGATCCCGCACCCGTCCACCAAGGTCGCCTACTACGAGACGAACAACTGGAAGACCAGCCGTCTCTACGTCCAGTTCCAGACCACCGCCCCCAACCTCGATCTCTTCCTGGACGCCCTGGACACCGACCGGACCTGGCTGAAGCAGGACGACATCACGATCAGCCACCGCGACCAGAAGGTCACCGGCTGGAAGTTCACCGGTCCCGGCCCGTGGTGGAGCCTCGTCCACCAGCAGAAGAACCCGGCGCCCACCCACGACGTCGTGGTGAACCTCGCAGATCCCGACCACCCGATGATCTACGTCGTCTCGCGCACGGTTCCTTGATCGAGCCGGTCCCGGAGCGGTCCGGTCGGTCCCGGAGCGGTCGCCGGGGCCGATTGTCAGACCCCGCCCGTAGAGTCGAAGACGTCTGATCCGACTCGAGGGCGGGAGGTGAACAGAGCGTATGACCGACACGGCATCGGTGACCGACACTGCATCGGTGACCGGGATGGCAGGGGTGTCGGGGGATGCGAGGGAGCCCGTCCCCGTGCGTCTCGCGGCCGTCTTCCTGCCCGCACCCCTCCCGCGCGACGGACAGGTCGCCTTCTGGGACCCCGAGGGGGGCGACCTGCCCGCCGCACCCACGGAGCTCACCGTCGTACGACGGCATGGCGCCGGAGTGCGACGCCGGACCGCCCCCGCCCTGTCCCTGCCCCTCGCCGAGGCACTCCCGCTGCTCGTCCGCGCCCGCCGCGACCCCGCCGCCCACCCCGCCACCGCCTGCTGGGGCGCGGCCGCGCTGCACGCCCTGCGGCTCGCCGCGCGCGGCCGGCTGCTGCCCGGCCTCACCGCCACCGGGCACGACGCCTGGCGCGCGGGCCCCCTCGATCCGGACGACATCGCCCACCTCCGCGCGGTCGCCGCAGCCCTGCCGTTCGAGGGCCATGCCGTCCCGCTGCCCGGCCCCGGCCCACTCCGCCTGCCGCAGCCGGAAGCGCTGATGCGCGCCTTCCTGGACGCGGTCGCGGACACCCTGCCCCGCACCCCCGCGGCGCCGTACTCCGCCGGAAAGCCCTTCGCCGACCGCCGCCCCCACCGCCTGCCCGATGCCCACGAGTGGGCCGCCGAGGTCGCCGCCGGGATGGACGCGGGCGTGCGGGTCTCGCTGCGCCTGGACCTCTCGGCGTACGACCTGTTCGACGAGGCCGGTGCGGTACGGGCCGCCGGCGCGGCGATCGTCCAGGTCCACAGCCTCGCCGACCCCACCCTGGTGGCCGACGCGGCGGCGCTGTGGGCGGGCGAGGCGGACACCGCATTCGGTCCCCGCGCGCGTGTGGACGCGGCTCTCGCCGTGCGACGCGCGGCCCGGGTCTGGCCACCGCTGGCCCGGCTCGCCGACCAGGACACGCCCGACGTCCTGGCCCTGACCGAGGAGGAGCTGAGCGATCTGCTCGGCGTGGCAGCCACCCGGCTCGCGGCCGCCGGAGTAGCCGTCCACTGGCCGAGGGACCTGGCGCACGACCTGAGCGCGGCGGCGGTGGTACGACCCGCGCCGGGCTCGGCGACCGATGGCACCGGCTTCTTCGAGAGCGAGGAACTGCTCCAGTTCCGCTGGCAGATGGCGCTCGGCGGCGACCCGCTCAGCGAGGCAGAGATGGACGCCCTCGCGGAGGCCCACCGACCGGTCGTCCGTCTCCGCGACCAGTGGGTCCTGGTCGATCCGGCCCTCGTCCGCAAGGCCCGCAAACGCGAACTCGGCCTGCTCGACCCGGTCGACGCGCTGTCCGTCGCCCTCACCGGCACCGCGGAGGTCGACGGGGAGACGGTCGAGGCGGTCCCCGTCGGCGCGTTGGCCGCCCTGCGCGACCGACTGACCGCCGGTCTACGGCCGGCCGACCCGCCCCCCGGTCTCCAGGCGATCCTGCGCGACTACCAACTCCGAGGCCTGGCCTGGCTCGACCTCATGACCTCCCTCGGCCTCGGCGGCTGCCTCGCCGACGACATGGGCCTCGGCAAGACGATCACACTGATCGCCCTGCACCTGAAACGGGCCCGCAGCGCACCGACCCTGGTGGTCTGCCCGGCCTCCCTGCTCGGCAACTGGCAGCGGGAGATCACCCGCTTCGCGCCCGGCGTCCCCGTCCGCCGCTTCCACGGCCCGGAGCGCACCCTGGACGGCCTGACCGGCGGCTTCGTCCTCACGACGTACGGCACGATGCGCTCGGCCGCACCGACGTTGGCGGCGCAAACCTGGGGCATGGTCGTCGCGGACGAGGCCCAGCACGTCAAGAACCCCTACTCGGCCACGGCGAAGGCCCTGCGTACGATCCCCGCCCCCGCGCGCGTGGCCCTGACCGGCACCCCGGTCGAGAACAACCTGTCGGAACTCTGGGCCCTGCTGGACTGGACGACCCCGGGACTCCTCGGCCCTCTGAAGTCCTTCCGCGCCCGGCACGCGCGCGCGGTGGAGACCGGTGAGGACGAGGAGGCGGTGGAGCGCCTGGCCCGCCTGGTGCGCCCCTTCCTCCTGCGCCGGAAGAAGTCCGACCCGGGGATCGTCCCCGAGCTGCCGCCGAAGACCGAGACGGACCACCCGGTCCCGCTCACCCGCGAACAGGCCGCGCTGTACGAGGCGGTGGTGCGCGAGTCGATGCTGGCCATCGAGACGGCGGAAGGCATCGCCCGCCGGGGCCTGGTCCTCAAGCTCCTGGGCGCACTGAAGCAGATCTGCGACCACCCGGCGCTGTACCTCAAGGAGGAAGCGGCCGCCCGTGACGTCCCCCACGCTCGGCTTCGCTCGCGCGGGGGGACCCCCGCCGCCGCCCGCTCCGGCAAACTCGCGTTGCTCGACGAGCTGTTGGACACCGTGCTGGCCGAGGACGGCTCCGCTCTGGTCTTCACGCAGTACGTCGGGATGGCCCGCCTGATCACCTCCCACCTGGCCGTCCGCGCGGTCCCGGTCGACCTGCTGCACGGCGGCACGCCCGTACCGGAACGCGAACGGATGGTGGACCGCTTCCAGAACGGCACGACCCCGGTCCTTGTCCTGTCCCTGAAGGCCGCCGGCACCGGCCTGAACCTCACCCGCGCGGGACACGTCGTCCACTTCGACCGCTGGTGGAACCCCGCCGTCGAGGAACAGGCCACCGACCGTGCCTACCGCATCGGCCAGACCCAGCCCGTCCAGGTCCACCGCCTCATCACCGAGGGCACGGTCGAGGACCGCATCGCCGAGATGCTGGCATCCAAGCGCGCCCTGGCCGACGCCATCCTCGGCTCGGGTGAGTCGGCCCTCACCGAACTGACGGACCGTGAGCTGACCGACCTCGTGAGGCTACGGAGGGAGGCGTGAGCGAGATGTCCGACGGGCGGAAAGAGACGGGTGTCGGCGGGACGGGCGCGAGCGCCGATGAGACGAGTGCGGGTGCCGGTGAGACGGGTGCCGGTGCCCCTGCGACCGACAGGCCCGCAGACGCGGCACGCCGAGCGCTGAGAGCGGCACGGGAAGGTGAGGTCCGGCCCGTTGAGGTGGGCCGGTCCGGTGACGGGCCCCGCAGTGCTGATGTCGTCCGTCCCGCGGACGCGGCCCGGGAGGCACTGCGGCGGGCGCTCGCGGGGCGGCGCGGGGCAGGGGGCGAGGACTCCGGCGGCGTGGATGAACGGGCAGCAGGCGGCCATGCCGTACCTGCCACGCCCGCAGGATCTGCCGAGCCCACAGAGCCTGCTACGTCCGCCATGCCCGCGGCAGAGCCCGCCGTGCGTGCCGTGCCTGCCGTGCCCGAGCGAGGCGAGCGGCCCGCGGACGTCGCCCGTCAGGCGCTGCGTGCTGCTCGCACCGAGGCGCGCCAGGCCCGGGAGGAATCCGAACCCGGTCGCCGACGGTCGCCCCGTGCGGAGGCGGCCGAGGACCACCACCGGCGTGGGAGGCCTGGCCGAACAGCCGGTGCCCAGAGCCGTGACCGGGGCCCAAGTGGCCCTGGCGGTGGTCCGGAGTCCGGTGGGTCGAGCGCCGAGCGGGATCCCGGCCGTCCGAGTCATCACCGTGCACCCGGTGGCGGTGCCGCCCGCGACCTGCGGAGTCTGCTCGCGGGTGCGTTCCGGATGCCGTCGGATGCGGAGGAGGAGCCGGGGGAGGCCGAGCAGTCTCCTGGGACCGGGGACACCCCGGCGCAGCGGCGTTCGTCTGCCGAGGCGGACGACAGGGGCGCTGCCGCGGCGGGCGACTGGACCTCTGCCGATGCGGGCGACTGGACCTCTGCCGAGGCGGGTGACAGGGGCGCTGCCGAGGCGGCTGGCAAGGGCGCTGCCGCGGCGGGCGACTGGACCTCTGCCGAGGCGGGCGACTGGACCTCTGCCGAGGCGGCTGACAAGGGCGTTGCCGAGGCGGGCGACCGGGGCGTTGCCGAGGCGGGCGACCGGACCTCGACGCCGCTCCCGCCTCCGTCCCCTGCCCGGGCCCCCTCACCGCTCCCCCCTCCGTCCGCCTCCCTGTCCCCGCCGCCCCCTCCGCCTCCGTCCACTTCCCTCTCCTCCCCGTCCCGGCCCACGCCTCCGTCCCCACCCGCGACGGACGCCGACCCCACCCCCCGGCACCCCCGTTCCATGGCCGCCCCCGCCCGGGACGGCGACCACCGTCGTACCTTCCCGGCCTTCCCTGCCCGCGTGTCGGACGGTGAGGACGCCCGCTTCGCCGAGACCTGGTGGGGCAACGCCTGGGTCGCGGCGCTGGAGGAGGGCGCGCTGGACGCCAAGCGGTTGGCCCGTGGGCGGGGTTACGCCGAGCAGGGGCATGTGGACGCCATCACGGTCACACCCGGGCTCGTGCTCGCGTATGTGCAGGGCAGCCGCCCTCGCCCGTACCGCGTACAGGTGCGGCTGCGGACGCTCGGTGACGCGGACTGGGAGCGATTCCTGGAGGCGGCGGTGGAGCGGCCGGGGCACATCGCCGCACTGTTGGACAAGGAGATGCCCGAGTCCCTCGCCGACTGCGGAGTGTCGTTGCTGCCCGGCCCCGGAGACCTCGACCCGCACTGCAGCTGCCCCGACCGCGGCCACCCGTGCAAGCACGCCGCCGCCCTCTGCTACCAGACCGCGCGCCTGCTCGACGCCGACCCCTTCGTCCTGCTTCTGCTGCGTGGCCGCGGGGAACGCGAGGTGCTCGACGCGCTGTCCCGCCGCAACGCCACACGCGCGGCCCGCGCCGCGCAGGAGCGGGAACCGGCGCCGCTTCCCGGCGTACGTGCCTCCGAGGCGCTCGCAGCGCGCCAACTCCCGCCCCTGCCCGCTCCTTTGCCGGTGCCCCCGCACCCGGAGCAGCCCCCGGCGTACCCGGCGGCACCCGGCGGCCCCGACCCCTTCGCGCTGGACCAGTTGGCGACCGACGCCGCCGCCCGGGCGCACGCCCTGCTCAGCACCGGACGGGACGAGGTCGGCGAGCTGACCCTGTGGCAGGACGCGGTACGGATCGCCGCGGCCCGCCCCGGTTCCGGGCTCACCGCGGCGACCCGCTCCCTTTACTCCTCGCTCGCCTCCGCGACCGGCCGCACCCCGTCGGAGCTGGCGCGGGCGGTCGCCGCCTGGCGCCAGGGCGGGCTCGACGGCCTCGGTGTTCTCGAAGAGCCCTGGGACCCGCCGGCCGGCCGCTTCGACCGCGCCCGCCCACTCCTCCTGGCCGCCGACCTCCCCGCCTTCCGCCCCTGGCGCAACCGCCTCACCCACCCCCGCGGCCACGTCCAGCTCCGTCTCGGCCGGGACGGCCTGTGGTACGCCTATGAGTCGGAACCGGCCCACGACGACTGGTGGCCCCGAGGCACCCCCGACCCCGACCCGGTGGGCGCCCTGACAGGCCTGGGCACGCCCACCGATTTCTGACCTCACCCACCCCGACGCACCCACCCACCAAGGACGTGGTGGTGGTGCGCATGCGGGGGCAGGAGGGGAGACCCTCGGGCCGCATGGCAGCATCGGGCGACGTGCATGTATCCACGGCGGTGCGGAGCCTGCGTGCGGCGGTGTTCGCCGTGCTGTGTGTGCTGCTTGCCGCCGGGGGGCATCTGCTGGCCACAGGTGCGGCGCCGCCGGTGTGGGGGCAGGTGGCGGGGGGCCTGCTGGTGTTCGTGGCCGGCTGTCTGCTGGGCGGACGGGAACGGTCGCTGGTCGGTATCGGCGGGGGGACGCTGACGTCCCAGGGTGCGCTGCACTTCGCGTTCGCCGCCGTCCGGCCGCATTCCGTGACGGTCATGCAGGGTATGCGGATGTCCCACTCCTCCGCCCATGCGCTGACCCCTCACGCCACCGGCGCCCACATGGCGGCGGCCCTCGTGCTGACCTGGTGGCTGCGGCGCGGCGAGGCCGCGCTGTGGTCGCTGCTGCGGTGGGCGGTCGCGTTCGTGCCAGGCCTTGTCGCCTGGCTGCAGGTGGTACGGGGAGCGCGAGGCGTACCGGTCGTGCCGCGGCAGGCACGTCGGGCTGCCGGTGAAGCGCGGCCACTGCACCATGCGCTGCTGCGGTACGCCGTGCACCGGCGAGGACCGCCGACGGGGATGTCGTACGCGATCTGAACCTCGACATCCCTTCCTGAGTACGGAGATCCACTCACCCATGTCCACGACTCGCACCACCACCCTGCGCCGGGCCGGCCTCGTCGCCACCCTGGCCGCTGCCGGAGTCATCGCCGCCGCCGGTGCCGCTTCCGCGCACGTCACCGTCCACCCCGAGAGCTACGCCAAGGGCGCCACGGACGGCGTCATCACCTTCCGGGTACCGAACGAGGAGGACACGGCCGGCACCACAAAGGTCCAGGTCTTCCTGCCGACCGACCACCCCGTCCTCGGCGTGCTCGTCTCGCCGCAGGACGGCTGGACCGCCAAAGTGACGAACACGAAGCTCAAGACGCCCGTCAAGACCGACGACGGCACCATCACCGACGCCGTCTCGGAGATCACCTGGACCGGCGGCAAGATCGGGGCGGGCCAGTTCGAGGACTTCGACGTTGCGTTCGGGCAGCTTCCCGACGACACCGACCAGCTGACCTTCAAGGCCCTCCAGACGTACTCCGACGGCAAGACCGTCCGCTGGATCGAGGAGGCGGAGTCCGGCGGGGAGGAGCCGGAGAACCCGGCGCCGGTCATCAAGCTCACCGCGAAGGGCGCGCAGGAAGACAGCGCCTCCACCACGACCTCCTCGGCGACTACGAAGAGCTCCGACAGTTCCAAGGCGACCGCGTCCAGTAGTGACTCGACCGCCCGCGGGCTCGGCGTCGCCGGGCTGACCGTGGGTGTGCTGGGACTGGCGGCCGCCGTGTTCGCCGTCGTCCGCAGCCGCTCCGTCGGATCCCGAGCCGAGTAGGACATGTGGTCGGTCCTGCCGCCGGATACCTGGCGGCAGGGCCGGTGTCGGCCGTCTACCCCGCCTCTCATGTGACGTGCGCCATACAAGTGGTCCGGCCACCAACAGCCCGCAGCTGCGCGCCTGGCAGTCGTCGCAGCCGCCCGTTCGGGGCAACGCCCGGTGACCGAACAGCGTCTCTGGCGGCCGTCCGGCCGCCGGCTCACCGACATGTGGTCCGGCCGGGCCAGAACGCCGTATGAGCCTCACTCGTAGGGTCGGCCGGTTCGGCTGCCGAGTTCCGGCGGGACGCTGTGTCCTGTATCACTCTCTTCGGGGTGAGTGGCAGGCCCGGGGTCTGCGCGTACCCACCGGTGACGAGCGGAGCCCGGATGCGAGGATGAGGCCGTCATGACTGCTGGGTGGGGTGCGCGCACGGTACGGGCCGCGATGTTCGCGGCCGTCTGTGTGGTGTTCGCTGCCCTCGGACACGTCATGATGTCCGGTTCCCCCGTGCCGTGGTGGACGATGGCCGCCGGGTTCGCCGCGACGGGCTGCGTCGGCTGGACTCTGACGGGCTGTGAACGCGGCGTCCCGCTGGTGGTGTCCGTCGCGGTAATGGCCCAGGGGGCGCTCCACTCGGCCTTTTCGTTGGTCCATTCGGCGCCCTCGGGACCCGGCACGGGGTCCGTGGCGCGGTACATGAGCGGCATGTCCATGGACGCGATGGACATGGGTTCCATGGGGTCCATGGACATGGGGCACGTGGCGCACGCCGAGTACCTCGGTCACATGGCGCACGGCACGGGCGGCACGCCGTCGCTGGGCATGCTCGCCGCCCACGCGCTGGCCGCGCTGCTGAGCGGCCTGTGGCTGGCCTACGGCGAGCGGGCCGCGTTCCGTCTGCTACGGGCCGTCGCCGGGTGGCTGGCCGCCCCGCTGCGGCTTCCTCTCGCCGCGCTGCCCGTCCCGCCGTGCCGACCCAGTCTGCGGCCGACGCGCGAGCGTTCGGAGCGGGTGCCGCGGCTGGCGCTGACGCACACGATCATCTCTCGGGGGCCTCCGGCCGGGATCGCTGTCATCTGAGACAGCCGGTTTCCCGAGGCCGTCCCACAGGCGCCGTGTCTGTCGGTGCCGGGGCTTCGGGCACGGGGCGTGCACGCCGTACGCCCCCCTCCCACTCCCGTCCCGGGACCTTCCGCGGCGGCGCGCCGCACGCCCGGCGTGCCAAGGCGCTTTCGCCCGTGCCGCCGTGCCGGATGTCCCGGCCCCCCGAGAAGGACATCAGGTGATCACTCCTGTCCTCCCCGCGTCGCGCGGGAAACGTGCCGCGGACCATGCCGTGACGCATCAATCCCACGTGACCTCGGTACCTGAAGACCCGGCCACCGCCTGGGCCCTCGCCGCCCGCGCCGGTGACCCCGACGCCGTCGACCGTTTCGTGCGCGCCCTGCATCCGGACGTCGTCCGCTACGTCACGTACCTCTCCGCGGACCGGCAGATGGCCGACGACCTCGCTCAGGACACGTTCCTGCGGGCACTCGGTAGCCTGCACCGCTTCGAGGGGCGCTCGTCGGCGCGCACCTGGCTGCTGTCCATCGCGCGTCGCACGGTCGTCGACAGCCTGCGGTACGCCGCCACCCGGCCGCGGTCGGCCGACGTGGACGACTGGACGGCCTGGGCCGAGCGGGCCCAGCCGAAGGATCTGCCCGGCTTCGACGAAGGCGTGGCCCTGCTCGACCTGCTGGACGCGCTGCCCGCCGAGCGCCGCGAGGCGTTCGTCCTCACCCAGCTGACGGGACTGCCCTACGAGGAGGCCGCCCGGGCCGGCGGCTGTCCCGTCGGGACGATCCGCTCGCGGGTGGCACGAGCCCGGGCGACCCTCGTCGAGCTTCTTGACGAAGCCGAGGAACCCGGGGTCCCGGCTGCCGCAGCCGCCTGACGCCAGGGGGGTGCCGGTGCCCACCGGCGCCCCTTCCCAAAGTCCGTGTGGCCCTGGCCGCCACCGAGGCTCACTGAACGGTGTGTTCCGCGTCCGGCGCGGCACACGTTTCGCACGCGGCAGGCTTCGACCAGGCCGAGGCCACCGCCCGCCTCCACCGAGCCCTCGACCAGCGCGGCATCGCCCTCGACGAGCGGGAGCGTGCTGCGGGCCGGCATCCCGGCGGGGATCGTCCCCGACCTGTTCGAGGACGAGATCTGGACACCGGTGGACTTCGTGGCCCGGTCCCTCGTCCCTCTCGGTCTCACCCCGAAGCGCCCAGCCGGTGCGGTCTTCCATCGACCGAGACCTGGTCCTTCGCTACCTGGACCACTGCGTCACAGCGGGTGCTGCCCACCCCGGCCCGACGACAGCCCGATTCGGCAACGCCCGCAAAATAACCGGGACTTGCGGGGAACTCACTGCCACCGAACCCCGACTACTGCAACAGACCACTTCAACCCATGAGCACATCGCGCACATGAGGAGCCCGCATGTCGATGAACCGGCCGGTCGCCACCGCCCTGGCCGCAGCCCTCTGCCTGCTCACAGCGGCATGCGGCGACTCCTCCGACAACGACAAGGCGAGCGACAAGACGACCGAGGCCGCCGCGTCGAAGACCGGCTACCCGGTGACACTGGAGAACTGCGGCCAGAGCGAGACCTTCAAGAAGGCCCCCAGCCGGGTGGTCGTCATGAACGGCGCCTCCGTCGCCGAGGTCTCCACCCTCCTCGCCCTCGGCCTCAGCGACAAGATCGTCGCCAACCAGCAGAGCTACGGCATGTCCGAGGTGGTCGGTCGGGCCAAGGCCATCAAGGCCCTGCCCACGGGCGACGTCAAGCTCAACGACGCCTACGACATCCCCCGCGAGGCGATGATCGGCCTGCGCCCCGATCTCGTCCTGTCCACGACGTCGTACGGCTTCGACGAGAAGAACGGCTTCGCCACCCGCGAGCAGCTCAAGCAGGTCGGTGCCAACAGCTACGTGTCCCCGCAGGGCTGTGACCAGGACACCTCGAAGATGACCATCGCCGACAGCTACACGCTGCTGCGCGACATGGGCAAGATCTTCAACAGCAGGGACGAGGCCGAGAAGCTGATCGCCGCCTCCGAGAAGAACATCGCGGCGGTCTCGGACAAGGTCAAGGGACAGAAGCAGCCCAAAGTCATGGTGCTGTTCTCCAACATGACCATGGGCGGCAACGACTTCAGCTCGGTCGTCGCCAAGGGCATCTACAACGACATCCTCGCCAAGGCCGGCGGCGCCAACGCCTTCGAGAACGCCTCGAAGACGTCGTTCGCCGACCTGAGCAAGGAGACGGTGGCCGCCACCGACGTCGACGCGCTCGTCGTCATCGGCTACAACGACCCGAACCCGGCGGCCTACGCCGAGAAACTGCTGAAGGAGTTCCCCCAGTGGCCGGCCGCCAAGAACAACAAGTACGTGGCCCTGTCGGACTCGATGTACCTCGGCCCCAGCAACGACCTGGCCGTGGAGAAGATCGCCAAGATGCTGCACCCGGACGCCGTCTGAGCGGACCCGGCCGGCTGCGGGTCGCCCTCGCCTTCACCCTGCTGCCCGTCGCGCTGGTCACCACGATGATCGTGGCGATCAGCATCGGCGCGGTCAACGTCCCGCTCGGTGACGTGTGGACGATCGTCCTGCACCACGTCACCGGCGCGGGGGCGGCGCCGAGCGATCCCGCGCTCGACCAGATCGTCTGGAACTTCCGCACGCCCCGGGTGGTCCTGGCCGCCCTGGTCGGCGCGGGCCTGGCCGTGTCGGGCGCGGTGCTGCAGACGGTGGTGTCCAACCCCCTCGCCGATCCCATCGTGCTCGGCTTCTCCTACGGGGCCACGCTCGGCGCGGTACTGGTCATCACCCTGGGCGGCGGCGCCGCGCTCGCCGGGCTCGGGGTGTCGGCGGCGGCCTTCATCGGCGCGGTGGTGGCGGGCGCGCTGGTCTTCGCCCTCGGGCAGCGGCGGGGCCGGCTGGCGCCCACCCGGCTGGTGCTGGCGGGGGTCGCGGTCGGCTACGTCTTCCTGTCGGCGACCAGCTTCGTCCAGTTGCAGGCGACGCCGACCGAGCTGCGGACCGTGATGTTCTGGATGCTGGGCAGCGTGGCAGGGGCCCAGTGGGACCAGCTCCCCACCGTCACGGTGGTGGTGCTCGCCGGCACCGCGCTCCTGACCCTCTTCGGCCGGCGGCTCAACGTCCTGCTCGCCGGCGACGAGTCCGCCACCGCGCTCGGCGTCGACGTCAACCGGCTGCGCGCCGTGCTCCTGGTCCTCAGCGCGCTGCTGACCGGAACCGTCATCGCCGTTGCCGGCAGCATCGGCTTCGTCGGCCTGATGATCCCGCACCTGGTCCGTCTCACCACCGGCGCCGACCACCGCCGGCTGCTGCCCCTGACCGCTCTGCTGGGTGCGGTCTACCTGGTCCTCGTGGACCTGCTCTCCCGCACCCTCACCCGTCCCAACGAACTGCCGCTGGGCATCCTCACCGCCCTGCTCGGTGCCCCCTTCTTCCTGTGGCTGCTGCGCCGCAACAAGGGCCTGGACTGAAGCATGAAACTCACCGTCGACCAACTCACCGTCGACCAGCTCCACATCACCCTGGACCGTCGGCCGATCCTCCGCGACGTGAGCCTCGAGGCCCGCAAGGGAGACATCGTCGGCCTCGTCGGCCCCAACGGCAGCGGCAAGTCGACCCTGCTGCGCGCCGTCTACCGCTCGCTCCGCCCGGCCGACGGCGTCGTCAGGGTCGGGGACGACGACGTGTGGGCGCTGTCCGCCCGCGCCGCCGCCCGCCGTACCGCCGCGGTCCTCCAGGACGCCACCGGCAACACCACCGGCCTGACCGTCACCGAGATCGTCGCCCTGGGCCGCGCCCCCCACCACGGCCTGCTGGGACGCGACGGCGCCGATGACCACCGTGCCGTGGAGGAAGCCATCGACCGCTGCGGCGTACGACCGTACGCACACCGCGACTACGCCTCCCTCTCCGGCGGGGAACGCCAACGCGTTCTGCTGGCGCGGGCGTTGACCCAGAGCCCGCAGCTCCTCGTGCTGGACGAGCTCACCAACCACCTCGACATCCGCGCCCGGTTCGAACTCCTCGACCTGATCCGCGCCACCGGTATCACCACGCTGGCGGTCCTGCACGACCTCGATCTGGCTGCCCGGCTCTGCGACCACTTGGTCGTCCTGCACGAGGGAGCCGTGGTCGCCGCAGGGCCGGTGCTCGAAGTGCTGAACCCGGAGATCCTCAGGGACGTCTTCGGCGTACGGGCGAGCACCGAGCGGCACGCCGACGGCGTCATCCGCATCACCTACGGAGCCCAGCCACTCGCCCACGACCGGACGGCCGAGGCCGGGGACGACACCGCCGCCGAGACGGTCGCCGGCTGATCTTCCCGGTCATGGAGTACGAGCAGCGCGGCGTCGGTATGGCGAAGCACCTGTACTGATGCTGATCGCCGGCCGCCGGGAGCCGAAGACCGGCCTGGCCGGCCGGCAGGCGAAGGCCAGGATCGCGATCCGCGCCGTGGTCCTGCTGGCGTTGGGCACCGCGATGGCGATGGAATACGGGGGAGTGGTCATCCTCGGCTTCTACGGGGTCTACTTCCTGCTGGCCCTGCCCCTGCTGCGCCTGCGGGCCAGGACACTCGCGACCATCGCGGCCGCCCTCGCCCTCGTCACACCACAGCTGTCGTTCGCCCTGAACTCGCTGCTGACCGAGCCGGTCCGGCAGAGCATCAACGCCCACGACCCGCTCCACCGGCTCAGTGACGTGGGAGTGCTCGATCTGCTGTTCACCGGCTTCTACCCGACGATCACGTGGATTCCGTTCGTGATCGCCGGTATGGCGCTGGCCCGCCTCGACCTGTCCCAGGCCGCCGTCCAGTGGCGCCTGGCCGCGCTCGGCGCCGCCCTCACCGTGGCCGCGTACGGCATGTCCTTGCTGCTGGCCGGCAAGGACGCGTTGAGGAGCACGGCGGAGGACGGGTCGTCGTCCGGCGGCTCCGGGTCGATGCCCCTCGACAGCGGGTCGCTCGAGCCCGATCTTCCGGCCTCGTCGCTCTTCACGGCCGGGCCGCACAGCGGCACCACGTTCGACATCATCGGCAGCGTGGGAGTCGCGATCCTCATGATCGTGGGCGCGACGGTGGCGATGGACCGCCTCCCGCGACTGCGCCGCCTGGCCAAACCGGTCGTCGCCGTGGGCACCATGTCCCTGACCGCCTACGTCGGCCACTTCGTCATCCAGGGCTGGCTGCCCTGGTTCGGCGCGACCTACGACGAGAGTCCTGGGTGACGCTGCTCATGTTCATCCTCGGGGCGACCGTGTTCGCCGCGGTCTGGTCCCGCTTCTTCCGCCGCGGACCCCTGGAGTACCTGCTCAACGCCGCCACCAAGCCGGCGAAGCACATCCGATGAGGCCAGGCCGGGCTGGCTCGCCTCCACGTCCCACCCCGGCCTGAACCGCTCACGGATCCAGCAAACGGCTCACGAATTCGAGTGGGAGCCGAACAAGACCGGGAGCCGTTCGCCTCACCCTGCCGGCCGACGGCGCGCACCAGCTGACGGCCCTGGTGCTCGCAGCAACTTCTCCTCGCCGGGGCGGACCAGGCGATGGACTACGCGGCCCGGCCCCACCTTGAACAGATCGCTGTCAACGCTTCCGTCTGCGCCCGCCCCGGCCCGCAGCCGTTTTCCCGGCCGTCACCGTGCCCGCTGTCGCCGTTTCCCTCTGCGGACCGGGCCGGTCCGCAGAGACCACCAGAGCCGCAAGGGCCGTGGTGACCGGCACCGAGGCGACCAGACCGATCGAGCCCACCAGCGTACGCACGATCTCCTCGGCGACGAGCTCGCTGTTGGCGACTGCGCCCACGCTGCTCTGCGCTATCGAGAAGAGCAGCAGCAGCGGCAGCGCGGCACCTGCGTAGGCGAGGACGAGTGTGTTGACCACGGAGGCGATGTGGTCGCGGCCGATGCGGATGCCGGCGCGGTAGAGCCCGCGCCAGCCCATCGTCGGGTTGGCCTCGTGCAGCTCCCAGACCGCCGATGTCTGGGTCACCGTGACGTCGTCGAGCACGCCGAGGGAACCGATGATGACGCCGGCGAGGAGCAGACCGCTCATGTCGATCGACGGATACAGGCCGTGGATCAGGCCGGTGCTGTCGTCCGTGTTGCCGGTGAGGGCGGCCCAGCCCATGAACTGCGAGCCGAGGATGCCGATCAGCAGCAGCGAGACCAGGGTGCCGAGCACCGCCACCGAGGTACGGGCGGAGAGGCCGTGGCACATGTAGAGGGCGATCAGCATGATGGCGCTGGAGCCGATCACGGCCACGAGCAGCGGATTCGAGCCCTGCAGGATTGCCGGCAGGATAAAGAAGTTCAGCACCATGAAACTGATGGCCAGGGCGGCCAGCGCCATCACGCCGCGCAGCCGGCCCACCACCACGACGGCAAGCGCGAAAATGCCGGCCAGCAGGCCCATCGGGAATCGGCGGTTCACGTCGGCGACCGAGTACTGCAGGTCCTTGGGTGCGGAGGGCTCGTAGGCGGCCACGACCTTCTCGCCCTGGTGCAGCTGCCGCGACTGGTCGGGTTGCACGATCTCGGTGAACGTACGGCCCTTGTCCTTGCCGGTGTCGACGCGAATCGTCGCCTTCTTGCAGGTGCCGCCCGCCTCCTGCTGGGCGGAGGTGCCCTCGGCGGTGGAGCTGTCGCCGGTCGGGGTCTCCCCGGAGGCGTTGACGGACTCGCAGCTCACCTCAACGACTTTGGTGACCGTGGCCTGCTGCGTCTGGCGGTCGAAGCCGACGCCGGTGCGCTTGTGCGGCGGGGCGCCGCCGGGCCAGAGCACCACGAGCCCCACTATGACGGCGACGGTGAAGGGGATCAGGATCGCGGCGATGACCTTGCGCAGGTGCCGGGAGACTGGCGCGGCAGGCCCGTGGCTGTGGCTGTGCCCGTGACTGCCGGCGCCCGCTCCGCGGCCGTGATCGGGGCCATGTCCGGTGCCGGTCACAGGGGGGCGATCGTTACCCACCACGGGGGTGTGCCCGTGGCTCATGGTCGGAGAGTGGCTGTGGCCCGCGTCGGCATCTGGTGCGTAGCCGGGGTGAGGTGCCGACTCGGAAAGATCCCCGTACCGGTAGTCGTGGCCGTACTCGCTTGCGTGACCATCCCTGGCTCGGGGCCGGTTGCCGACGCCGTTCCAGTCTCCGGCGCTCTGCCGGTCAGCGGCTCCCATGCCGTCTCCCTCGCGGTTGTCCTGCCCCCTCCGGAGCCGGGCCTGCGTGACGGCTCTCAGGAAGAGTACGGGAACCGCTGGTCGTGGTCTCAGCCCGATCATCGCGAGAACATCGAGGGCCCTTTGTGCACCGTGACTGGATCACGGGCCTTCCCGGCCGCAACATCCACAGCATCCCCGAGCGAGTGCCGCGCCCCGCCCCCCATCGGCACGATGCCGCTCAGGCGCTGGAGGGAGCGTGGCGGCCCTCGGCACCGCAGCAGGGCGCGGACGTGGCGCACCCGGGCTGGACCCCGATCCTCTTGGAACCGGCGCGCGCCTCCCCTGGAGGGGGTGAGCGGATCGGGCGCGCGTCACCAACTGCTCTCGGTCACGCCGGGGAGCTCGCCGGCGTGCGCCATCTCGCCGCCCGACCCGGGGTCCTCAGACGCCAGCCACGAGTTCGGGATGCTCGTGCTCGCAGGTGTCGTCGATGCCGTAGGTGTCCCAGGCGGGGAACGGGTCCTTGGGCGGCAGGCTCTCGCCGTCGGCCATGAGGCAGTCGGTCAGTGCCGCCTGCAGTGCGTCTGCGTGCAGGTGCGTGCCGATGAAGACCAGTTCCTGGCCGTCGGGGCTGTCGGAGCCACGAGCGGCGGAGGGTTCGAAGCGTGCGACGGAGCCGGCCTGTGACCACAGGCCCGTCACCTGCGGGCGGCTGGCCAGTGTGAAGAACCCCTTGGATCGCAGGATCTGCCCGTACGCGCCGCTGTCGAGCTCCTTGGTCACGAACGTCCACAGCCGACCCGGATGGAAAGGCAGCTCGGAGCGGAAGACGGTCGAGGAGATCCCGTACTCCTCTGTCTCGGGGACGTGTTCTCCGTTGAGCTCCATCACCCAGCCGGGGGCCTGTTGAGCGCGTTCCAGGTCGAAGAGCCTGGTGCCCAGTACGTCGCCGGCCTTCACGCGGCCGTGGACGGCCGGGACGATGCGCGCGGCCGGGTTGAGGCGGGTGAGCGTCGCCCGCAGCCGGTCCGCCGACTCCTCGTCGACGAGGTCGAGCTTGTTCAGGACGATGACGTCGGCGAACTCGATCTGGTCCATCAGCAGGTCGCTGACGGTGCGTTCGTCGTCCTCGTACTGGTCCAGGCCGCGCTCCACGAGTTCGTCGCCCTGTTCCAGTTCGGGCAGGAAGTTGGCGGCGTCGACGACTGTCACCATGGTGTCCAGCCGGGCGATCTCTCCGAGAGCGGCGCCGTCGTCGCGGGTGAAGGCGAAGGTCGCGGCCACCGGCATGGGTTCGGAGATGCCGGACGACTCGATGAGCAGGTAGTCGAAGCGGCCCTCGCGGGCCAGCCGGTCGACTTCCTCGAGCAGGTCGTCGCGCAGGGTGCAGCAGATGCAGCCGTTGGTCATCTCGACCAGGCGCTCCTCGGTGCGGGACAGGGCGGCGTCGCCGCCGCGCACGAGGGCGGCGTCGATGTTGATCTCGCTCATGTCGTTGACGATGACGGCGACGCGCAGACCCTCGCGGTTGCCGAGGACGTGGTTGAGGAGGGTGGTCTTGCCCGCGCCGAGGAAGCCGGACAGGACGGTGACGGGCAGTCGGCCGGCCTGCACGGGCTCAGCCCTCGGGGCGCAGCAGGCCGCGCTGGTACGCCTTGGCCAGCCGTTGCGGCACCAGGTAGGAGACGCCGTCCACGGTGATCGGCACGAGGTGCGGCGTCGTGGCCTTCCACTGGGCGCGGCGGTGACGGGTGTTGCTGCGGGACATCTTCCGCTTGGGAACAGCCATGAGAATCCTCCTGGACGGGCGGGCAGGGCCAGAGGGCAGACGCTACATGAAAATGGATCCCATTACTAAAAGCGTTGCGTTGTCCCGGACGCCTGGGACGGCACTCAGCACACGGCCACCAGGACATGACTGTTGCCGAACTGCCATACCGATCCCACGCCGTTGAACCCCGCGTCGCACAGCAGGACCTGGTACACGCCGCGCAGGGCGCGCTCGTTCAGCCAGTGCAGGGCGGTGGTGGACACGGCCGCGTCCACTGGGCGGTCCGCGCCGAGTGCGTCGAGCCGGCCGGGCTCACCGATCAGGGCCTCGACGTACCGCAGGGTGCTGCCGTAGTGCGCCCTGCCCAGCTCCAGCAGCAGGGGGTCGGCGTCGACGGCCACCACCTCGGCATCGGGCAGCCGGCCGGCCAGGCGCGCTGCCAGGGATCTGTCCGCTGCCCGAGATCCACCACCAGCGGGGCCGGGCGGCCGAGGGTCAGGTGTTCCACCATGCCCGCGATGACGGTGAACCGCTCCTCGCGGTCGACCGCATACCCCTGCTGCTGGCTTTCCCGGCGCTCCGTCCACGCCGCAGCCGTCGCCGTACTCATGTGCAGAGTGCTGGATGCGGATCCCTGCGGAGAATCAGCCACCCCGTGAACGTTCCCCCGACTGTCTTGCGTGATCTCGTCGGGCCGGGTGATCTGCAGGAACGTGAGGGATTCGGGCGCGGTCATGCCCGTGAGACTGCCAGGATCTCGGGCGGAACCGGCTTCTCAGCCTGCTTACTTTGACGAAACGGTCTTGATCCGGGTCGCCGGTCATCGAGTGCCGGGTCGCCGAGCCGCGTTCACCGATGAGCGGCCAGCACTGCCGCGAGGCCTTCTTGCAGATCTTTGACGAAATACTCGGGAACTTCCAGCGACGGGAAATGTCCCCCGATTTCTGGCGACCTCCATCGGACGATCTGCCGGTACCGCTCCTGTGCCCAGGGGCGCGGACACTTCTCGATGTCGCGGGGATACATGCTGATTGCTGACGGGACGTCGACCCGAAGTTCGGGATCGAGCGAGTTGTGGCTTTCGTAGTAAATGCGGGCCGCCGATGCGCCGGTCCGCGTCAGCCAATACAGGGTGACGTCGTCAAGAACTCTGTCCATGGAAATCGTCTCGAACGGGCTGTCTTCGGTGTCTGACCACTCTGCGAACTTGTCAAGGATCCAGGCAAGAAGCCCGACCGGTGAGTCGACGAGCGAGTAGCCGATGGTCTGCGGTCGGGTCGACTGCTGCTTCGCGTACGCCGCGCGGTGGCGCCAGAAATCGCGGGTTTCCTCGGTCCATTTGCGCTCGGCCGCCGTCAGCCCGTCCGTTGTCAACCCGGGCGGCGCCTCCGCGAACAACGTGTGGATGCCGAGAACGTGCGTCGGGAACCTGCCGCCGAGAACCGTGGTGATATTGCCTCCCCAGTCGCCGCCGTGGGCCGCGAACTTGCTGTAGCCGAGCCTTCCCATCAGTTCCACCCATGCGGCCGCGATCTTTTCGGTTCCCCACCCGGTGGTGGCCGGCTTGTCGCTGTAACCAAAGCCTGGTAGCGACGGAACCACGACGTGGAACGCCGGCGCGTCTGCATCTTTCGGATCTGCCAGCTCATCTACTACATCGATGAACTCGGCAATGCTGCCTGGCCAGCCGTGCGTCAAGATCAGAGGAGTGGCATCTGCGCGCGCGGATCGACGGTGCAGGAAGTGGATTCCCAGATCATCAATAGTCGTGCGGAACTGGCCGATCCGGTCAAGGCGCTCTTCGAACGACCGCCAGTTGTACCCGGTGCGCCAGTAGTTCACGACATCGACGAGGTCGGCGAGAGGAACGCCCTGTTCCCATCGGCGAGGGTCGGGCGCGGCGCGGTAGACCGTCTCGGCCTCCGGTAGCCGCGCCGCGGCCAGTCGCGCGCGCAGATCGTCGAGGTCAGCGTCAGTTGCGTGAGCTTCAAATGCTTGCACGTCGCTGGTTGGACGGGGCATGAGACCTCCTGGCCATCGCGGAACCGGCTACGACCTATCGCGAACCGTCTTAGACGGTTCTAACAGGCCTCCATGCCAGCGTGCAACCAGCTAAGGTGGTTCCATGCGTGCTGGATTCCCTGACTTCCGCCTCGGTAGCGTGCTGGCGACCAGCTTCACGGGGACGCTGTCGGAGCGTCACGGCAACGCTGTGGAGCGCATTCCCACGCCGCACCGACTCGTCGACTGGCTGGCAGTGAACGGCCTAGCTGTGGACTCCTGCACCACCGCCCAGCTCGACCTAGCTCGGGAACTGAGGGAGTCGATTCACGTCGCCGCGACAGCGGCCGCGATTCAGGACGCTCTCCCTGCGTCTGCAGTCCAGGTCATCAATGACTGCAGTGCTGAGGGTCGGGCCGCCGCGATCCTGACGCCGGAGGGTAAGCGGCAATGGCGGCTCAGCTCGGGTTCCTGTGTGGAAGATGCCCTCAGCGTGATCGCCGCCGATGCGATCAGCATCATCGCAGGCGAACGAGACGGAAGGTTGGCCTTGTGTGCATCACCAACCTGCCAAGCCGCCTTCTTCGACACCAGCCAAAGTCGCACCCGCAAATGGTGTGACATGAACACGTGTGGGAATCGTCAGAAGAAAGCGCGCTTCAATGCCAACCAGCGCAAACCCCAAAGATCAGCGGAGTGATCGTTACGCTCGGTACATCCGAGTGGGCCCTGCACCTGCGACACATCTGTCGCGTTGGGTGCACCCCAACGGCACCACCAGCCTCGATCTTTCGCGAGGGTCCGCCGACGGAGTCGGTGGACCCTTTCGCTTTCCGGAGCTGATGGTGGGCAGGACGGTGGCCCGGCTGTCGCGTCGGAGGGCCCCGGGTTCCACTGCCCGGGGCGGGTGATGTTGTCGTCGGGACGGTGGAAAGTTGCTGGTCAGCCGGGGTTGGGCAGGAGCACGAGCCGTTCGAGGGCGGCGGTGATCATGCCGGCGAGACCCCGACCGAACCAGGGGCGTGCTGCCGGGCCGTAACTCAGGCGTCGATGATGACGGGGATGATGAGGGGCTTGCGGCGGTAGGTGCGGAACGCCCAGTTCGCCACGGCGCGGGCGACGAGCTGTTCGAGCTGGCGCGCGTCCCCGACGCCCTCCTCGGCCGCGGTGGCCAGGGTCTTCTCGATGACGGGGATGACGGGCTCGAAGGTGGCGTCGTCGTGGACGAAGCCCCGGGCCAGGAAGTCGGGGGCCTCGGCGAGGGCGCCGGTGTCCGCGTCGACGATCGCCACCACCGTGACCACGCCCTCGGCGGCGAGGGTGAGGCGGTCCTTGAGGGACGCTTCGGTGGCGCCGCCGACTTCCATGCCGTCCACGTAGACGTTGCCGGCGGGGACCTTTCCGGTGATGGACGCGCGCCCGTCGACGAGGTCGACGACGACGCCGTCCTCGGCGATGACGACCCGCTCGGGGTCGACACCGGTACGGATGGCGAGGTCGCCGTTGGCCCGCAGGTGGCGCCATTCGCCGTGCACGGGCATGACGTTGCGGGGCTTGACGATGTTGTAGCAGTAGACGAGTTCGCCGGCGCTGGCGTGCCCGGAGACGTGCACCTTGGCGTTGCCCTTGTGGACCACGTGGGCGCCCCACCGGGTGAGTCCGTTGATCACCCGGTAGATGGCGTTCTCGTTGCCGGGGATGAGGGAGCTGGCGAGCAGGACGGTGTCGCCCTTGCCGATGCGGATGACGTGGTCGCGGTTGGCCATCCGCGACAGCGCGGCCATCGGTTCGCCCTGGGAACCGGTGCACACCAGAGTGATCTTGTGATCCGGGAGCTTCTCCAGCTCCTTCGTGCTCACCACCAGACCGGACGGGACCTTCAGATAACCCAGGTCACGGGCGATGCCCATGTTGCGGACCATCGACCGGCCGACGAAGGCGACCTTACGGCCGTGCTGGTGGGCGGCGTCCAGGACCTGCTGGATGCGGTGCACATGGCTGGCGAAGCTGGAGACGATGACCCGGCGCGGCGCGGTGCGCATCACCTGCTCGATCGCCGGGTTCAGCTCACGCTCGGACGTGGTGAAGCCGGGTACTTCGGCGTTGGTGGAGTCGGTGAGGAACAGGTCCACGCCCTCCTCGCCGAGGCGGGCGAAGGCGCGCAGATCGGTGATGCGATCGTCGAGGGGGAACTGGTCCATCTTGAAGTCGCCGGTGTGCAGCACCATCCCGGCGCTGGTGCGGATCGCGACCGCGAGGCTGTCCGGGATGGAGTGGTTGACCGCCACGAACTCGCAGTCGAAGGGCCCGAAGCGCCGCCGGTCGCCCTCCCGTACCCGCACCGTGCGCGGCCGGATGCCGTGTTCCTTGAGCTTGGCCTCCAGGAACGCCAGCGTCAGCTTGGAGCCGACGACGGGAATGTCGGACCGCTCGCGCAGCAGGTACGGCACGCCGCCGATGTGGTCCTCGTGGCCATGGGTGAGGACCACGGCCACGACGTCGTCCAGCCGGTCCCGGATCGAGGTGAAGTCCGGCAGGATCACGTCCACGCCGGGCTGGGTCTCCTCGGGGAACAGCACACCGCAGTCGACGATGAGCAGCTTGCCGGAGTGCTCGAAGACGGTCATGTTGCGGCCGATCTCACCCAGACCGCCCAGGGCGACGACCCGCAACCCTCCTTCGGGAAGGGGAGGGGCGGCTTTGAGCTCGGGGTGTGGATGACTCATGCCTTGACGTTACCCGGAGAGCGGACGGGGTGATCCATTGCCTGCGTGATCTCTTCTTCCGACGGAGCGGGGCATCCGCAGTGTGTACCCCGGGACGATCGGATCACGCGGGGGCGACTCATGCTGGGCTCACGAGCACAGAGGTCGTGCAGACGTCGGCAGGCCAGGCAGGACTCCCTCGGCCATGACGAGGAGGACAGGTGACGGCTCCGGCTGCGTTTGCCAAACGGGCCCGTGGCCAGCAGGCTGAAATTGATCGCTGGTTGCGGCGGCGAGTGCCCGGCGGTGCGGCCCGGAGCAGGAGCCTTGCCACGTGGCCTCAGCCTGGATGGGCACTCCCCACGTCGGCACGTCCAGGCGGAATCCTCCACCTCCGGGCGGAACCCTCAGGGATGTGACCAGCGGCCTTCGCTCCGCCGCGAAGCGGGAAGGAGAAGGCTGTGAGCGACCCGTTGACTGCGCTCAGCGACCGCGGGGTGTCGATCTGGCTCGATGATCTGAGCCGCGAACGCCTTGTATCGGGCAGTCTCGCCGACCTGGTCGCCGACCAGCACGTGGTGGGAGTGACGACCAATCCCACCATCTTCGCCAAGGCCATCACAGCGGGCGAAGCCTACGACGTACAGCTGCGCGACCTGGCTGTCCGGGGCGTGGACGTAGGGGAGGCGCTGCGGGCGCTGACCACGTTCGACGTGCGCGACGCATGCGACGTGCTGCGGCCGGTCTACGACGCCACGGGTGGGGTGGACGGGCGGGTGTCGATCGAGGTCGACCCGCGCCTGGCCCACGACACCGCGGCGACCATCGCTGAGGCGCGGGCCCTGTGGTGGCTGGTCGACCGGCCGAATCTGTTCGTCAAGATACCGGCCGCCCGTCAGGGGCTGCCGGCGATCGCCGCGTCCCTGGCCGAGGGCATCAGCATCAACGTCACGTTGATCTTCTCGCTGTCCCGCTACGACGCTGTCATTGATGCCTTCTTCGACGGGTTGGAGCGTGCCCGGCAGTCCGGCCGCGACCTGTCTTCGCTCGGGTCGGTGGCATCTTTCTTCGTCTCCCGCGTCGACGCCGCGGTGGATGCGCGACTGGACAAGATCGGCACGGCGGAGGCCGCCGAACTGTGCGGCCGGGCGGCGCTCGCCAATGCCCGGCTCGCCTATCAGCACCACGAGCAAGCGTTCTCCTCGCGGCGTTGGAATGCGCTGCGCGAGGCCGGTGCCCGCCCGCAGCGGCCACTGTGGGCCTCGACCTCGACCAAGGACCCGGCCTACCCCGACACCCGTTACGTGGTCGATCTGGTCGCTCCTGGCGTGGTCAACACCATGCCCGAAGCCACACTCCGTGCGGTCGCCGACCACGGCCAGGTGCCCGACGACTCGGTGCGCGGCCACTACGCCGAAGCACAACAGGTACTCAACCGGCTCCAGGCCCTGGGCATCGACTACGACGACGTGGTCCAAAAACTCGAGGACGAGGGCGTCGCCGCCTTCGACGCGAGCTGGGACCGGCTGCGCGGGCAGTTGTCCACCACCTTGCGCGCACAGCCCGCACAGCCCGCACAGCAGAGGAGCTGACCATGGGCTCGGAGGCGACGTAGCTGATCGTCGCTGATCGTCGGAGCGAGCCTGGCGGGGGCCAAGGCGCGCAGAGCCTGCGGGAAGAGGGCTTCGACGGCCGGATCGTGCTGGTCGGCGAGGAGAACGAGCGCCCTTACGAGCGGCCGCCGCCGTACAAGGGCTGTCTGCTGCGTCCGCCGCCCGTACCACCGGTGTCGAGGTGACCGTGCCGGAGACGGCGGAGTTGCCGCTCGACCGCCTTCTCGATCACTCCGCCGGGACCGGGTGACAACCACATCATCGGGGCTCGTGGTCGTAGACGATCAGGCCGTCGTCGCGCAATCGGGCCCCAGCCGTCGGCGTGTGCTCGCTGAGCCGCCCGTCGTGTGCGAGGTGCAGCACCGGGACTCGCCGGGCGAGTACGGCGAAGTCCGCGATGATCCGCCGGTGGCAGCGCCACCACAAAGCCTCACTGCACATGACCGCAGTACGCGCCGTCGCCACCTGCCGCAGCAGCTCGTCCATCGCGGCAAGGAAGTCAGCACTTCTCGTATGTCCGGCGTAACCACGGAAGGAGGCGTTCTCCCAGAACACGTCCGGCGAGTCCGGCGCGGCTTTGCGGAAGCCACCGAGTCTCTTCTCCCACCGGTATGCGATCCCTTGTTCAGGCATCCAGACCCGGAGCAGTTCCTTGCCCACATCCGGATTCCGCCGACTGCCCGGGGCGGTGCGCACATCAACGACTGCCAGCACCCCAGCGCCGTGCAGGAGGGTGGCCAACCGCTCACGGCTCGCGGTGCTGTGCCCGAACGTCAGCAGAGGTGCAGTCATGTGCCGGCCCCATGGTGCGTATCAACAGCGCGTCCTCCCCGGCTGCAGACCCTTCGGCAAGGGGCGGCGCCCCGCCTTGTGGCGCGCGGGCGGCCTGCGGTGTGCGACGGACCGGTCTGCGACGCTCGGGGTGTGCGAGGGAGGGTGCCGCTGCGGTCGGTTTCTTGCGGCCACCTTGATGAGCTGCGGTGACGGAGGGTGTCCACCGCACTCCTCACTCACCCTCCCGCACATGTCCCGCGCTGTCCTGCCGTCACGTGCTGCTCCACCTCGCCGGCTCCGCTCTCCCGCTGGCACTCCCGTCCATGGAGGGTGAGCCTGGAATGGACTGGCCTCTTGCCTCTGGAGGTGCCATGTACAGCAAGGTCACCATCGCAGGTCATCCCATCCACCCGATGCTCATTGGCTACCCCGTTGCCTGCTACACGGGCACGTTGGTGGGTTTCGCCGTCTACGCGGCCAACGGGCAGCAGTTCTGGCTGAACCTTGCCATCGCCCTCAACATCGCCGGAGTGGGCACCGCACTGCTGGCAGCCTTGCCAGGCATCATCGACCTGGCGTTCGGCATTCCCCGCCGTTCGGCGGCCAAGACCGTCGGCGTCGCCCACGGCGCTCTCAACGTCACCGCCCTGGGCCTCTTCGGCGCCAGCCTCGGCATCTACGTCACCCATTGGGATGGCCCTGCGACCGGAGTCACCCCCGGACTGGCACTGTCCGCCGCCGGACTCGCCTGCACACTCGCAGCCGGCTTCCTGGGCTGGATGCTGGTCCAGGACTACCACGCCGGTATCCGGCTCACTCCCCTGCAGGAAAGCGATGAACAGGCAGTACAGCAGTCTCAGCCGCTCCAGCTGCACCGCGGCTCCCACGCAGCCTGAAGATCTGCAGCCAAGCCGCCCATGAGCGGAGCCGACGGCCATCCGCAGAGAACGGCTTGTCGGCATCGCAACCGCACGGCTTCGGACCGGCTGGTCAGCAAGGTCGTGCACCGGACGTACCGGCCGACAACCGCGCGTCGTCCCTGCCGACTCCTCCTCGCCACCGTGCTGGACCGGGAAAGTGAGCCCTCAGGTGAGTGCTACACCGTCCAGGCCGGGCCATCCGCCGCCGGTGCCGGACCAGCTCTGGGACGGGCGGACGCGCTTGCCCGACAGCACTGCTGCCCGGTCGGCGAGGGTGGACGGGTATGCGGAGCTGCGGGATTACGCGGTGATCGGGGACGGCCGCTGCGTCGCGCTCATCGCCCGGGACGGCTCGGTGGACTGGCTGGCCTGGCCGGACCTGGATTCGCCGACCCTGTTCGCCGCCGTCCTCGACCCCGTCCGCGGCGGCAGGTTCCTCCTCCAGCCGGAAGCGCCCTGCATCACCGCCCGCCGCTATCTGCCCGGCACCAACGTGCTGGAGACGACGTTCACCACGGCGGACGGCACGGTTCGGGTGACCGACGCGCTGACGATGGCCACCCCACACGCCCTGGCGCCCGGCCGGGAGCTGGTCCGGCGGATCGAGGGCCTGGCTGGCAGCGTCCCCATGCGCTGGAGCGTCCAGCCGCGCTTCGGCTACGGCACCCACGCACCGCACGTGACGCGTCGTGCGGACGTTCCCGTCGTCACGTCCGGTCCTGAGGCGGTCGCGGTCTGCACCTGGGACGCGGGAGAGCCGCAGCACTCCTTTGCTGCCGTCGCATCCCGCTTCCGTGCCGATGCCGGAACCCGGGCTCTGCTCGCGCTGCCGTACGCGCACCAAGAGCCGCTGGTTCTGCCCACGCGCGCCGAGTGCGAGGCCCGCCTGGACCACACCATCGCCACCTGGCGCCACTGGGCGGACCACCGCACCTACGCGGGCCCCTGGCGCGAGGCGGTGCTGCGCAGCGCCCTCGCCCTCAAGCTCCTTGTCTTCGCCCCCTCCGCTGCGGTCGCCGCCGCCGCGACCTGCTCACTTCCCGAGGAGCTCGGCGGGGAACGCAACTGGGACTACCGCTTCAGCTGGATCCGCGACTCCGCCTTCACCCTGAACGCCTTCCTCAAGCTGGGCTGCGCGCCGGAGGCGACCGGCTACTTCTGGTGGCTGATGCACGCCTCCCAGCTCACCCACCCCCGCCTGCACGTCCTGTACCGCCTCGACGGCGGCACCCGCGCACCCGAGAAGACCCTTGCCCTGTCGGGCTACCGCGGCTCAGTGCCCGTACGCGTCGGCAACGCCGCCGTCGACCAGCTCCAGCTGGACACCTACGGGGAGCTGCTGCAGACCGCCTGGCTGTACACCACCGCGGGCCACCGGCTCGACGCCGACATCGCCCGCCGGCTGGCAGAGACCGCCGACTTCGTCTGCGCCGTCTGGCAGAACCCGGACGCGGGCATCTGGGAAGTGCGCAGCGCGCCCGAACACTTCACCCAGTCCAAGATGATGTGCTGGATCGCCCTTGACCGCTCCCTCGGCCTCGCCGGCCGGCAGCTGATTCCGGACCGGCACGCGGCCCGGTGGCGCCGCGAGCGAAAGGCCATCGCCGAGTTCGTCGACGACCGCTGCTTCTCTTCGAGGCTGAACAGCTACGTGCGCTCCGCCGGCAGCGACGACGTGGACGCCAGTCTGCTGCTCGGGCTGCTGCACGGCTACCGTCCGCCCGACGACTCGCGCATGAGCGGGACCCTTACCGCCGTCCAGCAGGCATTGCAGGACGGCCCCTACGTCAACCGCTACCTCGGCGCCGACGGCGTCCCCGGCAGCGAGGGCGCCTTCCTCGCCTGCTCCTTCTGGCTCGCCGAAGCCCTCGCCCGATGCGGCCGCGCCGACGAAGCCGCGTCCCTCATGGACCAGCTCGTGGCGCTCGGCAACGACGTCGGCCTCTACAGCGAGGAAATCGACCCTGCGACCGGTGCCTTCCTCGGCAACCTGCCCCAGGGCCTGTCCCACCTGGCCCTGATCAGCGCCGCCCGCGCGATCGGTGAGGCCACGCGATGAGCATCTGGGCGGCCCTGGCGGGTGGGTTCGCCGGCACCCTGGTCCTGACCACGGGCCTGCGCGCGGCCAACGCTCTCAATCTCACCCGCATCGACCTGCCGTTCCTGCTCGGCACCGCCTTCACCAGCGACCGGACCCGCGCCAAGGCCCTCGGCTACGGCGCGCACTTCGTCAACGGGCAGATCTTCGCCCTGCTCTACTACGCGGTCTTCACCGCCATCGGCTACAGCAGTTGGTGGCTGGGATGCGTCTTCGGCCTGGTCCACGGCCTGTTCGCCGCCACCGCACTGGTCAACATCCTGCTGCCCCTCGTCCACCCCCGCATGGGCACATCCCAGACCAGCGCCCCCGATGTCGCCCTGCTCGAACCACCCGGGTTCCTCATGCTCAACTACGGCCCCAGCACACCCACCGTCACCCTCGCCGCACACCTCGCCTACGGAACCCTCGTCGGAGGGTTCCTCGCCTGGCCTGGCTGACAACCCGGTCGGCGCTCCTGCCCCATGCGTGTTTCCGGCCGCCAGGGCGGCTTCCAGCGGTGCGAGCGCATCCTCACAGCCCGCCCCGACCTTGTGGACACCCGGCGCGGGGGAGGCTTCACCCTCATCGAGGGCCGGGACCCCGGTGGCCTGCCCGTGCTCGTAGCCTCTCCAGGCCCCGACGTAATAGTGCCGCCCGAGATCAGGTCCGCGCCCAGCGGCATGCCGCACGCGGCGGGGTCGGCCATCATGGAGGGGTGGGGTCCGCCGGTGTCCGTGCCAAGCCGGATGCTGCGAACAGGAAGGAAGGCTCATGGAGCTCTTCCCGCCGATTCCGCTCGCCGAATGGCGGGACTGCAAGGAGACACTGCACCGGTTCGCGCAGGTCGTCGGCAAGATCCGGCTCGCGGCCAGCGTTCGGCGCAACCACTGGTGGAATGTGCCTTCTTGTGCCGTGGACGTAGGCGGCGGCGTCGGAGGCGAGGAACAGGTGGCGCCCGCCAGGTCGTCGGCGCTGCCCCAGCGGCCGGCTGGGATGCGGTCCAGGATCGCCTTGCTGCGGGCCGGGTCGTCCTGGAGGGCCTGGGTGTTGTCGGTGGCGATGTAGCCCGGCGCGATCGCGTGGACGTTCACCCCGTGGGGCGCCCACTCGTTGGCCAGGGCCTTGGTCAGACCGGCGATGCCGTGCTTGGCGGCGGTGTAACCGGGCACGGTGATGCCGCCCTGGAAGCTGAGCAGCGACGCCGTGAAGATGACCTTGCCCTGGCCGCGGGCCACCATCGCCCCGCCGACGGCCCGAGTCAGCGCGAACTGCGCGCTGAGGTTGACCTGGAGAACCAAGTCCCAGTCGCTGTCGGTGTGTTCGGCGGCTGGGGCGCGGCGGATGGTGCCCGCGTTGTTGACCAGGATGTCCACCGGCCGCTCCCGCCCGGCCAGTTCCGTGCCCAGAGCCCATACGGCCGCCGGGTCGGCGAAGTCGGCGCGGATCGCCTCGAAGCTGCGGCCCGCGGCACGCACGTCCTTCTCCACGTCGCTGCCGGACTCCTCCAGGTTCGCGCTGACGCCGATGACGTCCGCGCCGGCCTCGGCGAGCGCGCGGGCCATGGCCCGGCCGATACCGCGCCGGGCACCGGTGACGACAGCGAGCTGCCCGGTGAGGTCAAGGCGGTCATACGGCGGCTCCCTGAGCGTCGTCGATGCCGGGGATGTCGTCGGTGCAGTCGACGAGGATTTTCATCACGTCACCGCCGCCCTCCAGGGCCTCGAACGCGGCCGGCGCCTCAGCGAGCGGCATCACCTTGCTGATCAGCCGCTCGGCCGGAATGGTGCCGTCGGCGACCAGCGCCACCGCCTTCTCGAAGTCGGACCGGTCATACAACCGGGCCCCGGCCAGGGTGAGTTCGCGCCAGAAGAAGCGGTGCAGATTGATCTCCCGGTCCCGGGGGTGGATGGCCACCAGGCACAGCCGCCCGCGCACACCCAGCACCTCCACCGCCGTGTCCACCCCGCCCGCCGCGCCCGACACCTCGAACGCGACGTCCGCGCCCGCGTCCCCGGTCCACTCACGGACCAGCTCGGGCACATCAGCGGCCGTCGGATCCCAAGTGGTCAGCCCCAACTCATCGGCGAGCAGACGTCGATGGGCGCTGAGCTCCACCACCCGGGCATCGGCTCCGACCGACCGCGCGACCAGCGCGATGAGGATGCCGACGGGGCCGCCGCCGGCCACGACGACCTTCTCGCCCTCGGCGACCTCGGCCCGCCCACGTCGTGCACGGCCACCGCGGTGGGCTCCACGAGCGCGGCCCGGTCCAGGGCCAGCGCGTCGGGCAGGCGGACGAGGGTGGAGGCAGGCACCGTCCAGCGCTGCTGCATCGCGCCGGGGGAGTCGATGCCGATGAAGTCCAGGTTCTGGCAGATGTGTTGATGGCCCTCGAGACAAGCGGGGCAGGTGTCGTCCCACCGCAGGGGCATCACGGTCACCGCGTCGCCGGGCGCCCAGCCCTCCACATCCGCGCCGACGCGTATGACACGGCCGGACATCTCGTGCCCCAGGACGGCGGGCATGCCTGCCCGGGCGTCCATGTCGCCGTGGAAGATGTGCAGATCGGTGCCGCAGATACCGACATAGGCGGGGGCCAGCTCCACCTCACCGGGACCGGGGGAGCGGGTCTCGGCGGGAGCCGTGTCCAGGGTACGGGCGGCCGTGTAACGGACGGCGAGTGTCATCGTGTTCTCCAGAGTTCCTTCAGCACGAGCGGCCGGCGGTCAGCTGCGGGCGGGAAGGCGGTAGAAGGCGGTCGCGGTGCCGGCGAGGAGCGCGTGGATTTCGTGCTCGGCACAGTCGGCGAGCAGCTCGTCCACGGTGGCGGCCCAGCGGTTCCAGCCGCCCGCGAGGTTCGCGACCGGCCAGTCGGAGCCGAACATCAGCCGGTCCGGGCCGAAGGCGCAGAGCAGGACGTCCCAGACCGGGCGGATGTCGGCGGTGGTCCAGCTGTCGTGGTCGGCCTCGGTGATCAGTCCCGACACCTTGCAGACCACCTGCTGGTGTGCGGCCAGCCGTCGCACCTGACGTCCCCAGTCCGCCAGTTCGCGCCGGGCGATGTCCGGCTTGCCTGCGTGGTTGAGCACCTGGGGCAGGTCGGGGAAGCGTTCGGCCAGGCTGACCGCCTGGTCGAGCTGGTGGCTGCGGACCAGTACGTCGTAGGAGAGCCCGCGGTCCCTGGCCACCGCCAACCCCCGCTCGACATCCGGGCGTTGCAGCCAGCCCGGGTCCGTCTCGCCCTGGACGAGATGGCGCAGGGAGCGCAGATACGCGCCGCCCGGTCCGGCGAGCAGTCGGTCCAGCACCTCGCCGATCGCCGGCGACGTCAGGTCTGCCCAGCCGACCACCGCCTCGATCAGCGGCTCCTGCTCCGCGAGGGCGAGCAGGTCCTCTGTCTCGGGCACGTCCGGCATGCACTGCACGGCCACCGTGCTGTGCAGGTGACGACCCGCGATGGGATGGGTGGCGGTGGATCGCAGGTCGTCGGGGGTGAAGGTACGGCTGATCGATGCCAGGTCGGGGTCGTCGAGCCAGGGTTGCGGACGCCGGTCGAGGTCCCACAGATGGTGGTGTGCATCGATGAGGACGGGGGCGGGGGCGGGGATCATGGCAGGTTCCAAGTCGAATCGGTCTGGCGCGGGCCGCGTCAGACGGTGACGTCTTCGCCGGGCGGGTCGAGGTGCCAGATCTCGGTCAGTTCCGTCCACTGGCGGGAGTCGCCCCGGTCGGGCCAGGGCTCCTGGCAGGGGTCGGTGAGTTTCCACCATTCCTGGGTTTCGGGGTCGGCTTCGAGGACAGCCATGTCGGCCTCGAAGTCGTCGCCGTGGTACTCGAAGTAGGCGAACAGCGCATCGCCGTGGAGGAAAATGCTGTAGTTGCGGATGTTCGCCCGGTGCAGGGCGGCTTGGACGCCGGGCCAGACGGCGGAATGGAGTGTGAGGTACTCCTCGCGGTGCTCGGGCCGCAGTCTGATCGTCTGGGCGATGCGTTTCATGCCGTGTTCTCCTCCGTGCCCGGGGAGAGCACGTCGTCCCGGATGTCGAACGGTGTGCGGTAGCTGGGGGTGTTGGTGCGCAGCCGGAGCCGCAGGACGAGCCGGACGCGGGTGGACGCGGGGAGCCGTACCGTCAGGAAAGTGCTGTCGCAGACCTGCTCCGACTCGGTGACGACGGGCTCGGTGTGGCCGTAGTCGTACATGTCCCCGATCCAGGTGTCGTCCTGGCACGTGGTGTAGCGGACGGCGGTGATGGTGTGCTCGGCGAAGGCGCCGGCCTGCACGATCACCGTGCGCTGGGTCTCGGGGGAGAGGTTGACGAGTTCGACGGTGGTCGCTTCGGGGTCGATGGAGGTGACCAGTGCTGCCACGTCGGGCGGCAGGCCGGCGCGGCGGGCCTCGGCGTCGTGGTAGCGCAGCCGGGCCTGCTGCAGGCCGCCGTTGTACAGCACCTGGGGGCCGCCCCAGGTGAGCTGGACGAGGGCTTCGGTGACGACGGGGTTGGACATCTGCCACACGTGGATGTCGGCCTCGGGCACGTCCAGGTCGCGGTAGCGGTCGATGCGCCGCAGGCGGTGGCGGATCTGGGCCTGGGCGGCGGCGAGGATCCGCTCCGGGTAGCCGGGGTCGTCACCGGCGAGGAAGGCGAACCACGCCTTCTCGTGCCCGGACTCCTCCTTGGCGCGGAACGGCCGGACGGTGCGCCAGTCGATGCCGTCGGCCTCGCGCAGGCGTTCCAGCCGGGTGCGGTCGGCGTCGGAGGCCGTGTGGTGCCACAGGGCCACCGGCACGGGCGGGGTGGCCGGGTTGTAGTCGAACCAGCCGGAGTCGTTGTGGCGGAACGGCAGGTGCGGAGTGGGGGTGTGGGCGTCGGGGCCGAGTTCGGCCGCCCACTTGGAGGGGAGGCTGGAGTCGGCCTCGGTGTGGGGCATCACCTTGCCGCGGCCGATGAGGGTGTCGAGTGAGGTCGCGACCATGGAGAGGTAGTCGTCGTCCCCGGTGACCGTGGCCGCCGCCAGCGCCGCCACACAGGCCGCGTGGCCCACGCTGTGCCAGCCGTGCGGCCATGACCAGCCGTAGTGGCCGCCGTACCAGCGGCCCTCCAGCAGGCTGCCGACGACGCCGTCCGGGCCTACGTTGTCCGGGATGAGACCGCCGTTCGCCTCGGTGCGCTCGCGCCACGCGCCGACGTACTCGACGATCCAGTCGCGGTAGCGGTCCTCGCCGGACAGGATCCAGGCGTTGAGAACCAGCCCGGCCGCCGCGAGGTTGACCGCGGTGTCGCCGACGCCCATCCGGTCCCGCATCTGCGCGCCGAGACGCGGATCCGCGGAGAGCGGGTAGGGGCCGGCGTCGGCCTCGGGGATCCAGTCGAGCGGGAAGCCGTACGTCTCCGCTTCCTTCAGCAGCCAGGGATAGACGTCACCGTCGAACAGGCCCGTGCGGTCGGGGTCGCTGCCGTTGTGCGGGCGGGTGATGACGCGGTGCTCGGGGTCGTAGTTGCCCTTGGCCGGGTCGACGTACAGCTCGGCGAAGCGCAGGGCGCGTTCGGACCAGCGCCCGGGGGCGGCCATGCAGAGGAAGTAGAGCAGCAGCAGACTCTCGCCCTGGTGGAACCAGTCGTATCCGCGCTCGAACTCCTCGCGCAGCATGTCCAGTTCGGTGAGCTGCCGGGTCACGCCCTCCCAGTGCTTCTCACTGGCGGGCAGCAGGTCGTCGGCGCCACCGAGGAGATACAGCTGGGGCCAGTTGAAGAACACCTCGTAGAAGTCGTCCACACCGTCGCGGGTGGTCAGCGGGCCGGAGTAGTTCAGTCGTCCGTCCGGACCGGTGAAGTCGTGGGCGAAACGGCGCCAGGCGTGGTCGAGAAGGTCGAACAGTGACCGCTGGGCCACGGCCCAGCCGGGTGGCTCGAGCAGCGGCACCCCCGCCTCGATCTCGGGTGGCGGGGCCGGCTGCCCGGAGACCGGGGCGTTCTCACCCGACGTGGGGCCGGAAGAGGTGAAGGGCATGGGATGAATCTCCGTTCGGGGTGGCGGGGTGCGCGCGCCGGGGACGACGGCCGGGCGGACGACGCCGGCTCGGGCGTCATGGGCGGGGCCGCTGGTCGGGGCCTATTCCTTGGTGGCGCCGGCGAGCATCCCGCTGACCAGGAAGCGCTGGGCGAAGAGGAAGACGATCAGTACCGGTGTGATGGCCAGCAGCGTGGCCAGGGCCAGCTGCGGACGCTCGATGGCGAGGGTGCCGACGGCCGGGTTGAAGGACGGCACGTTGCTGAGCAGGCTTCCGACGCCCACCTGGATCGGCATCTGGTCGCTCTCGGGGAGCATCACGTACGGCAGGAAGTAGTTCGTCCAGTTGGCGACGAAGCTGAAGAAGCCCACGAGCGCGATGACCGGGGTCGCCAGCGGCAGCGCGATGTGCCGGAAGACGCCGAACTCCGAACAGCCGTCCATCCGTGCCGCCGCCAGCAGGTCCTTCGGGACGGCGGTGGTGAAGTAGATGTACGTCAAATACACGCCGAACGGGTAGAACGAGTACGGCAGGATGATCGACCACATCGTGCCGATCAGGTGCACCGCGTTGATCTCCAGGAACAACGGCACCACCAGTGTGGCGGTCGGCATGAGCATCACGACCAGCGTCGAGACGAGCAGGGTGTGCCGTCCGGGGAACTCGGTCATGGCCAGGGCGTACCCGGCCGGTACGGCCACGCAGAGGGTGATGACCAGTGAGATCACCGCGTACAACGTGGAGTTGCCCAGCCATTGCAGGACGGCGTTGTCCTGGAACGCGGTGAGGCCGTCCCAGTTGGCCTTGAAGGCGTGCCAGGAGCCGAAGGACAGCGGGCTGCCATGGACGAGTTGGTGGTCGGTCTTGGTCGCCGCGAGGACGAGCCACAGCACCGGCAGCACGAAGAACACCAGGAAGACGAGCAGTATGGAGCCGGTCAGCAGGCGGGGCACGAGGCGACGCGGGGCGCGTGGGCGCCGCCGCTCAGGGGCCTGGTGGTGCGCTCGGCTCATGGCGCTTGGTCCCCGTTCCGTGTGTGGTGTGGCGGCGGCTGAACCGGCAGGGGTCTTAGTCGGCATCGAAGAACCCCGACCGTGCGACGAAGACGGCGGCGGCCGACACACTGACGACCAGGAGCTCCACCGATACCGCGGCGGCGCCGTTGATGTTGTTCATCTGGAAGGCGAAGTCGTACGTCAGCTGGTTCAGTGAGTAGTCGCGGCCGGCCACGCCCACACTGGCGAGGGACAGCAACTGCGGCTCCACGAAGAGCTGGGCGCCGCCCGCGAAGGCCAGGATCACCATGTACACGATCCACTTGCGGAGCATGGGGATCTGCACGCGCCAGGCGGTCTGCCAGGCACCCGCGCCGTCGATGCGCGCGGCTTCCATGACGTCCCTGGGGATGTTGTTGAGCGCGCCGTAGATGACGACGATCCAGCCGCCCGCGCCGGTCCAGAACGCGATGACCGTGAACAGCAGCGGCAGGTTGCCGGGCGCGATCACCTGGCCGAAGGTCTGGAACCCCAGCACGCCCAGCAGCGAACTGACCGGGCTCACCGTCGGGTCGAGCATGAACAGCCACACCAGCACACTCGCGGCGCCGGCGAGCGCGCCGGGGATGTAGAAGAGGAAGCGCAGGGACTTGCTGATGCCGCCCGAGGCGAGACGGTGCAGCAGCAGCGCCAGGCTCACCACGAACACCACGAGTGAGACCAGCCAGAACAGGAGGTACAGCGCGACATGGCCCACGGCGTCCATGAAGCGGAAGTCCTGCGCCGTGGTGACGAAGTTGCTGAAGCCGGTGAACGTGCCCCCGGCGTCGGTGAAGGCGAAGTAGACGGCGTATCCGGTCGGCAGGATGCCGAACGCGATGAGGAGCAGCACGTAGACGGTGACGAAGGCGATGCCGGCCCGGGTCTGGGGGGGGGGGGGGGGGGGGGGGGGGGGGGGGGAGAGGGGGGGGGGGGGGGGGGGGGGGGGTGGGGGGGACTTCGTCCTTTTGG
>NZ_JBWKCC010000043.1:42864-86109 GCF_056436655.1 Streptomyces sp. NPDC043427
TCTTGACCCGCTTCCTCTACGCCACCATCGTTGATCACACTCCTTACACCCCCCCCCCCCCCCCCCACCACCCCCCCCCCCCCCTCCCCCCCCCCCCACCACCCCCCCCCCCCCCCCCCCCCCCCCCCCCCCCCCCCCCCCCCCCCCCCCCAGAGCCGGTCGGGGAGTGGCTGAGGGTCACTGCGAGACCTTGTATCCGTTGGACTTGGCGTACTTGACGATGGAGTCCTGCCAGGCCGGCAGCATCGAGACGATGGACTTGCCCTGGGTCAGCCCGGGCTTGACGGTGGCCGCCCAGATCGCCTCCTGGCTGAACTGGCCCGAGCCCCACTCCGGCCAGACCTGGGACGAGGCGGCCGCGAGTGCGCTCAGGTCGCTGGCGAAGTAGCCGGAGGCGGCCTGCCCCTTCAGCCAGGCCTCGGCCGCGGGCGCGTAGGCCGGGAAGCCGGGCGCCTTCTCTCCCTGGTAGGCGTTGTCGGTGGTGACCCACTTCAGGAAGTCGGTGGCCGCCTTGAGGTGGGTGGAGTGCTGGGACAGCAGCCAGGTGCCGCCGCCGACGTTGCCGGTGGACGGCGCGTTGTCTCCCTGCCACTGCGGGATGGGAGCCGCCGCGATCTGCTTGGCGGGGACCTTGAGGGTGTCCTTGAAGACCGCGCCGCCGAACCAGGCCGGGCCCGGCATGAGCAGGACCTTGTCGGCCTGGTTCTTGCCGAAGTCGGTGCTGAAGACGCCGCTGATGGACATGGACTTGTTCTTGATCAGCACGTCCAGGAGCTTGGCCATCCTGGTGCAGGCCTCGCTGGTGGTGTTCACCGAGACGGACTTGGGCCCGGTGATGTGGTTGGCGCCGCACTTGCTCGCCCACAGGTAGATCTCGGGGGTGAAGGAGTCGCCGGCGTCGCCCACGAGATAACCCGGGTGCTCCTTTGCCACGTTCTCGCCGAGCTTCTGGTACTCCTCCCAGGTCGTCGGAACCTGGTAGCCGAACTTCTTCAACAGCGGAGCGTTGTACCAGAGCACGGCCTGGGAGAGGTCGTTGCGCAGGCAGTAGACCGTGCCGTTGACCGTGCAGACGTCGTTGGCGCCCTTCGCGAACTGCCCCAGGGTCGATTCGGGGATCAGGCCCTTGTTGAGCGGAGCGGCGAAGCCGGCCTCGACCGCCCAGGAGGCTTCGTTGTTCTGAGAGCTGAACACGACGTCCGGCCAGCCCTTGCCGGTGCGGTTGAACAGCTGGACCTTGGTCTGGAGGTAGTTCGAGCCGTTGGCGTCGCCGTCGTAGCTGACGATGTCCAGCTTCACGTCCGGGTGCTGCTGCTGGTACAGCTTCGCGGCGTCCATGCGGGTCGCGTCCACCCAGACGGTCAACGCGCCGTCCTTCTGCGGCGCCTGGGCGAAGCCGTCCTTGGTGGTCGTACCGGCGGTGCCGCCGCCACAGGCCGTCACGGTCAGCAACACCGTGGCCGCGCACCCGGCCAGCAACACCGCACGCTTCTTGCTGAGCGCTCTCTTGGGGCTGGACGAAGGCTTGTTGACGGTCATGAGTCACTCCACTGGGTTTGTGGGCGCCCCGAGCAGGTCGGGGGGTGGCGCATGGATGCCCGACACGGGCCGTCCCGGGCGGGTGTCGGGCACTGAAGGCGGCTGTGCTGCTGCCGACGTGGAAGAAATTAGCCGCCTTATCAAGGGGTTCGTCAAGAGTGTGTACGGCGTTCGTTTGGCGGACTTGGGGGCGAGGACGTAGTGTTCGCACACGGTTATGACCGATAAAGGGCATTTGCATGCTTGGAAGTCCAGAGCTTACGTCGTAGATCTTGGTCAAAATGAGTACGACTTATAGTTCATTCAAGCTACGATGCTGTCGGCTCCACAGCGATTAGTCGCGTTCGCCGCAGTTACCCGGGAGGCAGCACAGATGGACGACACGCCAGCGATGGAAGCGGCCTTGCCGGCTCAGGTCCTTTCCGCTGCGCCCACGGCGGTGAACAGCCCGGACGAGCGGCGTGACTACCGTCCCGGGTACGAAATCGTGGCGGAGCGGATCCTCGAGTACATCGCCGATGAGCGACTGGTGGCGGGTGACCGGCTGCCCACGGAGATCGACCTGGCCCAGAGGCTGAACACCAGCAGGGCGGTGGTGCGGGAAGCCGTGAAGATCCTTTCGGCACTGGGCCGCGTACGGGCCCACAAGGGGAGGGGCCTGTTCGTCGCGGACGACGAGGGCATGCTCATCACCAGCCGTTGGGGAGGTTTCTTCCGTCCCGTCGACATCGACCACGTGCTGATGCTGTTCGAGTTCCGCAGGGTCCAGGAGATGTCCGCCAGCAGTCTGGCGGCCACCCGCGCCACTCCTTCGGAACTGCGCACCATCGAGGTGGCCGTGGAGCAGTGCCGACACGGGTTCGTCCACGGCCAGGTCGACGTGTTCAACCAGGCGGACGACGACTTCCACGCGGCCGTGTCCGCGGCCTCGCACAACACCTTCCTCGTCAGCGCCGTGCGGGACGCACGACGTCTGCAGCGCCAGTCCAGCGCCATCGGTATCCACGACACGTTCGGCGAGAACACCGGGGCTGCCGTCGAGGAACACGAGGCGATCTACCGGGCCATCCGTGACGGCCGCCCCGAGGAGGCGGCGCAGGCCACCGCGGCGCACCTCGACAGAACCCTGGAGGACTACCGGCGGGAGATCCAGCGGCGCCTGTTCGGATAGCGCTGCGCATCAGCGCGCCCTACGCGCCCAGGGTTCGCCCACCCTCGAGAACGACCGGCATTCGCGTACGCACGCCGCATAAGCGCTGGTATTTCCGGGACCGACTTGTTCGTCCCGTGCTGATGCTGTGCTGACCCGCCTACAGAGGAGGCGTGGCGCGACCTGTGGAGTGACCCGGCCGTCGACGGCTTCGGGTCGCGCTGCCTCTTCCCCCGTGGACCACGGTCAGGTGGCGGTGCGGTGGGTCGAGGACGTCGGGCTTTCCTGCCTTGCCGGGCTGGGGGCAGGTGTTCCCACGGTCAAGACGCATCGGAAAAGCAAGGACGATCCGTTGACTTCTGCGCGGCCGGAACCCTAGCTTCAGCGTCGGCCCGTTCGGCGAATCGTGCGCTGTTCGACATATCGACGAAACTTGTGTGTTCGGTTGTCGTGCCTTGGAAGGAATTCGTATGCCCCTTGAGCGTTTCGCCCCCGGAACAAGACGCCTGTGCAGAGCCGTCCTCGTCCGTACCGCGGTGTTCGCGATGGCCGCCGGTGCCCTGGTCGGCCTCCAGCACCAGCAGGCCACCGAACTGGGCCGGGCGGAACCGGTCGCGGTGACGTCCAACCAGATCGCGGTGCCCCCGGCGCCGATGGGCTGGGCCTCGTGGAACACCTTCGCCGCGAATATCGACTACAACGTGATCAAGACGCAGGTCGACGCGTTTGTCGCGGCCGGACTGCCGGCGGCCGGGTACAAGTACATCAACCTCGACGAGGGCTGGTGGCAGGGCACCCGCGACAGCCAGGGCAACATCACCATCGACGAGTCCGAGTGGCCCGGCGGTATGAGCGCCATCGCCGACTACATCCACAGCAAGGGCCTCAAGGCGGGCATCTACACCGACGCGGGCAAGGACGGCTGCGGCTACTACTACCCGACCGGCCGCCCCGCCGCGCCCGGCAGTGGCAGCGAGGGCCACTACGAGCAGGACATGCTCCAGTTCTCGAAGTGGGGCTTCGACTACGTCAAGATCGACTGGTGCGGCGGCGACGTCGAGGGCCTCGACGCGAAGACGACGTACCAGGCCATGAGCGACGCCGCCGCCAAGGCGACCGCCACCACCGGCCGCGAGCTGAAACTGTCCATCTGCAACTGGGGCAGGCAGAACCCCTGGAACTGGGGCGCCGGCATGTCGTCCCTGTGGCGTACCAACACCGACATCATCTTCCACGGCCAGTCGCCGTCGTGGGACAGCATGCTCGCCAACTTCGACACGAACGTGCACCCCTCGGCCCAGCACACCGGCTACTACAACGACCCGGACATGCTCATGGTCGGCCTGGACGGCTTCACCGCCGCCCAGAACCGCAGCCACATGAACCTGTGGGCCGTCTCCGGCGCCCCGCTCCTGGCCGGCAACAACATAGCCACGATGAGCACGCAGACGCGTGACATCCTCACCAACCCCGAGGTCGTCGCGGTCGACCAGGACCCGCGCGGCCTCCAGGGCGTCAAGGTCGCCGAGGACACCACCGGACTGCAGGTCTACAGCAGGGTCCTGTCCGGCACCGGCAAGCGGGCCGTCGTCCTGCTCAACCGCACGGGCAGCGCGCAGAACATGACCGTCCGCTGGTCCGACCTCGGCCTGACAGGCGCCTCCGCCACGGTCCGCAACCTCTGGACGCGCTCCAACGTGGGCAGCTTCGGCACCAGCTACACCGTCTCCGTCCCCGCCAGGGACTCCGTGATGCTCACGGTCACCGGCGGCACCGAGGCGGCGAGCTCCACGTACGAGGCAGAGGCCACCGCCAACACCAAGAGCGGCTCCGCGGCCAACGCCACCTGCGCCAACTGCTCCGGCGGCACCAAGGTGGGCAACGTCGGCAACGGCGCCGCCAACACCCTCCGCTTCAACAACGTCACGGCCGACGCCACGGGCACCAAGGTCGTCGACATCGCCTACACCAACGGCGCCAACGCCGCCCGTACGGCCGTCCTCCAGGTCAACGGACAGCAGGCCACCACGGTGTCCTTCCCGCCGACCGGCTCCTGGACCACGCCCGGCACCGTCTCGGTCGAGGTCTCCCTGGCCAAGGGCTCGTCGAACACGCTGACGTTCTCCAACTCCTCCGCCTGGACACCGGACTTCGACGCCATCGAGGTCCGCCCGCTGCCCGGCGCGAACGGCGCCCAGGTGGTCGGAGCGCAGTCGAACCGCTGCCTCGACATCAACAACAACACCATCACCAACGGCACCGACGCGCAGCTGTGGACCTGCAACGGCGGTGAGAACCAGTCGTGGAACAACACCTCCCGCAAGCAGCTCGTGGTCTACGGCAACAAGTGCCTGGACGCCTACAACCGGGGCACGACCAACGGCACCAGGGTCGTCATCTGGGACTGCAACGGCCAGGACAACCAGCAGTGGAACGTCAACGCGGACGGCACCATCACCAACGTGTACGCCGGCCTCTGCCTGGACGCCAACGGCGGGGGAACCGCCAACGGCACCAAGCTGGTCCTGTGGACCTGCAACGGCGGCACCAACCAGAAGTGGACCCTGTCGTAGTCCGCACGGCAGTGCGAGGGGCTGTAAGGCGTTCGGTGTAACTCCCGATCATGGAGGATGCATCGACCAGTGAGAACGTGTCCGAGTTCGAGCCTGGCGAGTCCACGAAGGCCGTGGACGACCAGTTGATGTGACGAGTCGGCGGGCCGGGTCCAAGCGACATGGCGATCATGTCGCTTGGACCCCACCGGCAAGGGCCAGGCTCGCTGGACCATGCGCGGGAAGACCGCACTGAACGCCTTCGGCATCACTTTCGACGGCGGCCTGTCACCAACCCCAACCACCCCAGTCCCAAGGACGAATCGTGGACATCACCAGACGACAGCTCGGCCGGCTCGCCGCGGTCGGCACCGGGGTGCTCCTGCTGCCGGGCCTGCTGCCACCGAGCACGGCGGCGGCAGCCACCCCTCCGGCCGGCACGTGGGGCGATCAGGGCGACGGCACCTACGTCAACCCCATCATCCCGGGAGACTTCAGCGACTGGGACTGCATCCGGGTCGGCACCGACTACTACGGCATCACCAGCACGTTCGGGTACTCGCCCGGCGTGGCCGTCCTGCACTCGAAGGACCTGGTCAACTGGCGCACGCTCGGCGGCGCGGTCGACAATCTCACCAGTATCGGGCCAGAGCTGAACTGGGACCGGATGAACCGCTTCGGCCGCGGCGTGTGGGCCGGGGCCATCCGCTACCACGCGGGCCGGTACTGGATTTACTTCAACACGCCCGACGAAGGCTTCTTCATGACGTCGGCCCCGTCGCCGAGTGGGCCCTGGGACCCGCTGACGGCGGTGTGGCGGACCACCGGCTGGGACGACCCGTGCCCGTTCTGGGACGACGACGGCCAGGGCTACCTGGTCACCACGCACTACTCGGACAGCTACAAGGTGAACCTGTTCAAGCTGTCCGAGGACGGGAAGTCGCTGGTCGGTTCGCCCACGGTCATCCACCAGTCGCCGGGCAGCGAGGCCAACAAGCTGTACAAGATCAACGGTCTCTACTACCACCTCTTCAGCGAGGTGAAGTCCGAGGGCCGGGTGCTCATGATGAACCGCGGCACCAGCCTCTACGGCCCGTTCGAGACCCGGCAGCTGGAGCACGTCAACGCCTCGGTGGACCGCGAACCCAACCAGGGCGGCCTGGTGCAGGCCCCGGACGGCAAGTGGTACTTCGTGACCCATCACGGCCACGGCGACTGGGAGGGGCGCGTGCTGTCCCTGCTGCCGGTGACCTGGGTGGACGGCTGGCCGATCCTGGGATCGGTGGGCGCGGACGGCATCGGCAACATGGTGTGGACGGGCCAGGTGCCCGCCGACGGCACGCCCGGTCTGCCGGTCGACGCACTGCCCTCCGTGGTGACCGGCGACCTGTTCACCGAGACCCGTCTCAAGCCGCAGTGGGAGTGGTACTACCAGCCGCGCGCGGACCGGTGGTCGTTGACCGAACGCCCCGGCTACCTGCGATTGAAGGCGTTCGCACCGCTGGCGGCCAACAACCTGACCAAGGTCGGCAACACCCTCACCCAACGGGTGCTGCGCACGGCGGGCAGCGCGACGGTGACCGTCCGCCTCGAACTGGCCGGCCTCGACGACGGCCAGTACGCCGGGCTGTGCCACTACGCGGCGACCTACGCCGGCTTGGGTGTCCGGCGCTCCGGAACCACCACCACGATCGCCCACAACGCCGGCGGCACCCTCACCTACGGTCCGGTGATCACCCAGAACGCCGTGTGGCTGCGCACCTCCTGGAACGTCAACGGAGTCAGCCAGTTCTCCTACAGCCTCGACGGGAACACGTTCACCTCGTTCGGCGGCACCTACCAGCTCACGTGGGGCGGTTACCGCGGTGACCGGGTCGGCCTCTACACCTACAACCCGAACGGCACCGGCTACGTCGACGTCGACTCGGTGGAGTACACCCTCGCACCCGCCAGGGCCTACAAGTGCGTCAGCGTGCGCAGCGGCAAGGTCGCCGACGTCTCCAACGCCTCGAACGCGGACGGCGCCGCCGTGATCCAGTGGCCCTACTCCGGCGGATCGAACCAGCAGTGGGCCTTCCAGTCCACACCGGACGGCTACCACACCATCATGTGCGTCCGCAGCGGCAAGGTCCTCGACGTGGCAGGCTCCTCTACGGCCGACGGCGCACGGATCGTGCAGTCGACCCCCGACGGCCGGACAAGCCAGCAGTGGCAGCTGCGCCCGCAGACCGATGGCACGTTCGCCGTAGTCAACCGCAACAGCGGCAAGGTGCTCGACGTCAGCGGAGGCAGCACGGCCGACGGTGCCGCGCTGATCCAGTACCGCGACGTCGGCAGCTCCAACCAGCGATGGACCTTTCAGCGCGTCACCGGCTAGGGACGCTTGACGGCAATGCCGCGACTCTGTTGGCGATCTCGCGAGGGGGTGCTGACAAGTCGCCTGTTCGGCGATTGGCTGGAGTCAGGCGGGGTGGTTCCGGGGAGCGAACCACACGGTGCAGACCCAGGCCTTGCGCCGCTACCTGCGCTGACGCAATGCCGACGCCCGCCACCCTGACGTCCTCGCCGCCCAGCGTCAGAAGGCGCCCGCATCCGCAGTGACCTTCACCCTGGCTCGCCTCCGCCCCCTGGAGCAGACGAGCAGCCCGCCCCCGAGTCCGGCGCCGAAGACGGCCGAGTCCGCACCGGACCCGGGGGGCGTCAACGCAACCCGCGCCGACAATGCTGACAGGACGATTGACGCCGCGTATGCACACTTCTAACCTCTGACCGTCTTGCCGAACGACGTTCGACATATCGATCAGGGCGGTCTTCCGTTGCGACCACTTCCCCGGCTTTGCACACCCCCTGGAGACACCAGATGAGCGCACCCCCTCTCCCGTCGCGCCGGCTGTTCCTCGGCATGGCCGCGGTCGTGCCGCTGTCCATGACCGGCGCGCTGACCATCGGTAGTCAGTCCGCGGGCGCCGCGACGGGCTCCCCGTTTGTCATGGGCTACTTCACCGAGTCGCGGAACGGCCTAGGTACGGACTACGGCCTGCACCTTGCGGTCAGCACCGACGGGCTGCAGTGGATGCCGCTGAATCAGAACAACCCCGTCGTGACCCCGACCGGGGGGGTCGGGTGGTCTGCGCGACCCCTTCTTCCTGCCCAAGCAGGACGGCACCTTCGTCATCATGGCGACCGACCTGAAGGGAACCGACTGGACCAAGCAGAGCCAGGTCATCCACGTCTGGGACTCCGCCGACCTGCGCTCCTTCGACAACTACCGCCTGCTGAAACTGCACTCGATGGCCACCCACACTTGGGCGCCCGAAGCCTTCTGGGACGCCTCCCGCGGCCAGTACGCCATCATCTACTCGTCCGTCAACTGCCGTCGGCAGGGCCGACGCCACGTTCTCATCTGGTACTGAGGCACACCACCGGGGCCCACGCGAGAAGGACGCTGTTGGTTGGTGTCAGCCGGGGACCATCACGAATCCGGCCCTGTCTCACATTCGGTGGTGACGGGGGAACTCGACACATCCAATGTTTGGCTCGGCAGCCAGGGCGCTGATCGATGTAAATCCGGCAGACGGCAGGGAAGTTACTTCGCGAGGCTAGACAGGAGCAACGCTCATGTCCCTTAATGCATCCCATGTCTCAGTGGAGGGAGCTGATGGGTCCGAGGGCACCTACGGGCCCCGGACCTACTGGCCGAGCCGCGCTGCCGCCTTGCCCACAGTCGCCGACCCCGGGCGGCGTCCCGACGAATGGACAGGACGAACCACAGTGCGGAACTGGCCGGGCTCCCGGAAGAGCTGCCCGGTCTCCGCAAGGCACCGCGCAACGACCAAGCAATCGCTCTCCCCTCACGGAAAGGGTGCAAGATGTCTTCCTCCCTCAGCAGACGGCGCCTCCTGCAAGTAGCCGGGGCAACCGTCGCCGCCTCGGCCACCGGATCCCTCATCGGCAGTTCTCCCGCCCAAGCGGCCACCATCCCCCCCGCGAGGGCCGACATCGGGGTCTCCGCGTACCCCTTCGAACTCGGCCAGGTCCAGCTCACCGCGAGCCGGTGGCTGGACAACCAGAACCGTACGCGGAACTACCTGCGGTTCGTCGATGTCGACCGGCTGCTGTACAACTTCCGCGCCAACCACCGGCTGTCCACCAACGGCGCGGCTGCCAACGGCGGCTGGGACGGGCCGACGTTCCCCTTCCGCACCCACGTCCAAGGGCACTTCCTCACGGCATGGGCACAGCTGTACGCCGTGACCGGGGACACCACGTGCCGGGACAAGGCAACCACCATGGTTGCGGAGCTGGCCAAATGCCAGGCCAACAACAGCGCTGCCGGTTTCAGCGCCGGGTACCTCTCCGGCTACCCCGAGTCCGACTTCACCGCTCTCGAGCAGGGGAAACTGACCAACGGCAACGTGCCGTACTACACCATCCACAAGACCCTCGCCGGCCTGCTGGACGTATGGCGCCACATGGGCAGCACACAAGCCCGTGACGTGCTGCTTGCCCTGGCGGGATGGGTCGACTGGCGCACCGGCCGACTGAGCAGCCAGCAGATGCAGACCATGCTGGGAACCGAGTTCGGCGGTATGAACACCGTGCTGACCGATCTCTACCAGCAGACCAACGACGCGCGGTGGCTCACCGTCGCCCGGCGGTTCGACCACGCCGCGGTGTTCGACCCGCTGGCGTCCAACCAGGACCAGCTCAACGGACTGCACGCCAACACCCAGGTACCCAAGTGGATCGGGGCCGCCCGGGAGTACAAGGCCACCGGCACCACCCGCTACCGGGACATCGCCACCAACGCCTGGAACTACTGCGTCAACAACCACACCTATGCCATCGGCGGCAACAGCCAGGCGGAGCATTTCCGCGCCCCGAACGCCATCTCCGGCTACCTGAACAATGACACGTGCGAAAGCTGCAACACCTTCAACATGCTCACCCTCACCCGGGAACTGTTCGCGCTGGACCCGAACCGGGTCGCGCTGTTCGACTACTACGAGCGGGCGTGGCTGAACCAGATGATCGGCCAGCAGAACCCGGCCGACGACCACGGCCACGTCACCTACTTCACCCCGCTCAAGCCGGGAGGCCGACGCGGTGTGGGCCCGGCGTGGGGCGGCGGCACCTGGAGCACCGACTACGGCACCTTCTGGTGCTGTCAGGGCACGGGCCTGGAGATGCACACCAGGCTGATGGACTCCATCTACTTCCGCAGTGACAACACACTGATCGTGAACATGTTCGTGCCCTCGGTGCTCAACTGGTCGGAGCGCGGAATCACGGTCACCCAGACCACGTCGTACCCCGTCAGCGACACCACGACCCTGCAGGTCACCGGCAACGTCAGCGGAACCTGGTCGATGCGCGTCCGCATCCCGAGCTGGACCACCGGGGCCACCATCAGCGTCAACGGCACGGCGCAGAACATCACCACCACGCCCGGCAGCTACGCCACCTTGACCCGCTCCTGGACCTCCGGTGACACGGTCACCGTCCGCCTGCCCATGCGGATCGTCATGCGAGCGGCCAACGACAACGCGAACGTCGCCGCGATCACCTACGGCCCGGTGGTCCTGTCCGGCAACTACGGTGACTCCTCGCTCAGCTCCCTCCCGTCGCTGAACACGTCCTCGATCACACGGACCAGCAGCAGTTCGCTCGCCTTCACCGCCACCGCCAACGGCTCCACCGTCAACCTGGGCCCGTTCCACGACGCGCATGGCCACAACTACACCGTCTACTGGAACACCAGCGGGAACACCAGCGGCACCGTCCGTCTCGCCAACGTGGGAAGCGGTCTCGTGCTGGGCATCCAGAACATGTCCACGGCCGACGGTGGCCGCGCTCTGCAGTGGAACGACTCGGGCACCGCCGACCACAACTGGCAAATGATCCCCGACGGAAACGGGTTCCGCTTCCGCAATGCCAACAGCGGCAAGGTGCTCGGCGTCCTGAACATGTCTACGACAGACGGCGCGACCATCCTGCAGTGGTCGGACAACGGCACCGCCGACCACATATGGACGCTGCTCGACCAGGGGGACGGGACCTACAAGATCCGCAACATGAACAGCGGCAAGTTGCTCGCCATCGCGAACAACTCCACCGCTGTCGGCGCGTTCGCAGTCCAGGACTCGGACAACGGCACTGCCGACAACCGGTGGCGCATCTTGGGGAACTAGGGTCTTTCGTTTGGATCAGGCCGGATCAGGGAGCGGGGTCCGGTGCCGTGCGTCGCAAGGCGGAGGAGGGCGGCAGGGCGGAGCCCTGCCGACCGACGACAACGCGGCGAGGCGCGGTGCCGGGGCCCGCGAGCCCGGCATGATCCAAACGAAAGGCCCTAGGTGCTGGGCGGCGCAGCCCATCCAGTCCGTCAGGTAGCTGATCGCGTTGGAGGTGAGGAAGGTGTTGCTGCCGCCGCCGACCCAGCCGGGCGCGCCCCAGGCGAGCCCGTAGAGTTTGATGTTGGGGTTGCGGGTCTTGGCTTGCTCCGCGAGCCACCACTCGTAGCCCTGGTTGCAGTCGACCGCGCCCTGGGTGTGCTCGTGGCTGGCCTCGGCGCCGTCGGTGGTGTTGGTGTCGCCGCCTATTTCGATCTTGAGGGACTGGAGCGAGGCGCCGTAGCCGGGCTTGAACAGGTAGTCGAGGATCTGGCTGCGCTGCGGCTCTGGATAGTCGATCAGCAGCCGGCTGTTGCCACCGCCGCCGGAGATCGCGCCCACACCGTCGAAGGTCCGGCCCGTGCCGGAGCCGTCGACGGTGATCGTGGTCGCGGTGGCCGCCTGCGCCGTCGGCGCCGACCAGCTCACCAGCGCGGCGGTGGTGAGGGAGAGGGCGGCCAGGAGTGAGGTCCGTCTTGGGTGTCTCCGGTGGGTCGATGATCTGAGGTTCATGTCGCCTTCGAGGGCGCTGGTTCATCAATTGAGAACGGGTACGAACGGATCGAGGCCGCGGAAGGCCTGGCGTGTCCCAAGGAACAGCGGTGGATACGCCCTTACGGCACGAGTGCGGGTTCACCGAGAACACGGATGCCCCTGATCCGGGCGTTGGTGGTGCGCGTTCGCAGTGCTGTCAGGAGCGGCGCGTGCATGGGATCGGCGGCACGTCCGTCGCGTCAGCTCGGCTTGAGGATGATCGCCTGGCCGCCCGCGGGAGCCATCGCCACGTTCAGCGTGGTGGTCGAGGTGACCGTCCGGGTGCTGACCACGACCGGCGTCTGGTAGGGGCTGGTGCCCGGGGTGCCGTCGGCGTAGACGGTCGCCGTGTATGTTCCGCCGCCCAGGAACGTCAGCGGGAGCGACAGGGTCCGGGACGTCTCGTTGGTCATCGCCCCGAGGTACCAGGTGTCGCCGCGGCGGCGGGCGACGGCGGCGTACTGGCCGATCGATCCGGCGAGGGCGCGGCTCTCGTCCCAGGTGGTGGGGATGGCGTCGAACCATGGCAGCCCCGGCCAGTTGGCCGTGTTGGCGAACCTGGCCGGCGAGTCGTACCAGTACAGGAAGTTCAGCGGCTGGTAGAAGACCGCCGCCATGGCCATCTGGTGGACGTTGGTGGTCTGGTCCCGCGACTGGCCGTAGCAGATGGTGTAGTCCAGCGGCCCGCCGATGTTGCGGGCGAACGGCAGGGTCACGTTGTGGCTCGCGGTCGGGAAGCGCTCGTTGCCGCGCACACCCTCCATGCTGATCCAGTTCGGGTAGGTGCGCTCGTAGCCGAACGGCCGCACGTCGTCGTGCATGTCGATCAGCAGCTTGTACTTGGCCGCCGTCCTGACCCAGTTCGTGATCTGGTTCGTCATCGCCTGGGTGCCGTCGTTGATGAACCCGAGCTTGACGCCCGCGGCGCCCCAGCTCTTATAGAGGCCGAACAGGCTGTCGGGGTTGCCCGCCGCTCTGCGGTCGACGTAGAGGATGACGCCGATGCCCTTGCTCGTGGCGTAGGAGATGACCGAGGGCAGGTCGATGTCCGCTATCGGCTTCGTCGCGTCGGTGCTGCTGACGTCGCCGTACCAGCCACCGTCGTACTCGATGTACTGCAGGCCGCGAGCCACGGCGAAGTCGACGCCCGCCATCCCGGCGGCGGTGGTGAGCTGTACCCGGAAGGCCTTGCCGGGCTTGATCCACGAGGTGTCGGCCAACGCGTTCGCGGGGGCCAGGTTGAGCACCAGCTCGGAGTTGTCGACCAGTTCGGCGTGGGTGGAGCCGGTCACCACCGCCCGCCAGGGCGTGGCGAACGGTGTGGTGACCGTCGAGGTCGTCTGGACCTTGTCCGAACCGCGGGCGGTGTGCTCCATCAGGTAGGCGGCGAGGGTGCCCGGCTGCCCGGACACGGAGCTGAGCATCAGCCGCGGGAAGTTGACACGGGAGGATTCGCAGATGCAGGCGATCAGGCTGTTGCCGGCGTAGGTGGCGGTCAGCGGCAGGTCGGTCAGCGGGCCGGTGTCCGTGGTCGAGGTGCCCGTGGAGGGGATCGAACCGGGCGCGACCGGGTTGTAGGGGTCCTCGTCACGCGCGCTGTAGACCAGGGTGCTGTCGGGGAAGACGAACGTGCTCAGCTCGTCGGCGATGGTGGCGGTGCCCTTGTCGAGCAGCACGTACCGGAAGGCGACGCCAGTCGGGTAGGCGCGGATCTGGACGCTGAAGTTGATCAGCGTGGCGGTGTCCTGGAGGTTCCAGCGCATCTCCTGGTACCGGTCGCGGACGGTCGCGTTGCGGCCGTACACCGGAGTCCAGGTGTTGTCGATGGTCCAGTGCTGGTAGTTGGTGATCACCGTGCCGGCGGCGCCGAGCACCGTCCCGTCGCTCAGCTCGAGGCCGAGAGCCGAAGTGCCGACCACCGTCACGCCTCTTCGCTTCGCCGACCAGCTGAGCGCGCCCGAAGTCAGCGACATCGTGATGGTGTTGCTGCCGTCGGGGGCCGTCGCGGTGACCGAGGCGTCGGCCGCCGCGGCCGTCCCGGCGGCGCCGGCACCCAGCGCCGCGGCTCCCACGGTGACGGCGGCGCCCTTGAGGAGTCGACGCCGCGAGAGCCGTCCCGGGGCGCCGGCCGACGGCTGTTCAGGTAGGGCGTGGCTCGCTGAATCTGCCATGACTCGTGCACCTCTCCGTTGCATGCATTTCGATTTGAACACAGACAAACAAGGTCAAACGGCCCTGGCCGCAGGGCGGTTGGGCACGCGCGGGGGTCCCGTCCTCAAGCTGGAGCCGCTCACAGCAGGAGTGTCAGGACAGGAACCCTTCCAGGACGAGGGTTGCCGCGCCGAGGCTGACCGGGTTGCGGTCGATGGGGCAGAGACTGATCTCGGTGCCTTCCCAGGGTTCGGCGAGTGCGTAGCGGGCGGCGGTGTCGCGTACGTGCGGTAGCACGGCCGCCCCCAGTAGGTCGGCGACCCAGCCGGTGAGCACGATGATCTGCGGGTTGCACAGGTTGATCAGGTCGGCGATGGCGATGCCGAGGTACTTACCGGTCGTGGCGATCACCCGTTGTGCGGCGGGGTCGCCGGCCGCGTGGGCGGTGGCCAGGGCGTGGATGGTCGCCGTCTGGTCGTCGGGGTGCAGGAGCGGGCTGTCCGGGTCGGTCTCGGCGAGGTGTTGCATGATGCCGGGTGCGCCCACGTAGGTCTCCACGCATCCGACGCATCCGCGGCGGCACTTGCGGCCGTCGATGACGAGGTTGGTGTGGCCCCATTCGCCGGCTGTGTTCGTGGCCCCGCGGTAGAGCGCTCCCTGGACGGCCAGGCCCGCGCCGACGCCGGTTCCCAGGGTGAGGACGGCGACGTTGTCGTGGCCGCGGGCGGCACCGAACCACAGTTCGGCGACGGTGCTCGCACGCAGCGGGTTGTCGAGGAGGACCGGCACATCAGGGACCCGGTCGGTGAGCAGGGCCTGCAGCGGTACGTTGTTCCAGTTCCAGTTCGGGGCGAAGACGGAGGCCGTGCCGTCCGGCCGTACCTGGCCGGGAATGCTGACGCCGATCCCGAGAATCCTGCCGCGCTCCACCTGGGCCTGCGCGATCGCGTCGTCGATGCCGCGGACGATTCGGTCCACGACGTAGTCCGGCGAGTTGGCGTGCGGGTGCAGTTCGTACTCGGCTCTGGCCAGAACCCGCAGAGCGGGGTCGAAGACCTCGACGTGGACGTAGGTCTCGGCGATGTCGACGCCGATGAGCCGGGGGCCCTCGAGGGCGGGCGCGAGAAGGTTCCGCGGACGTCCGCCTCCCGAAGCCTGCTGTCCGATCTCGGCCAGAAGCCCCAGCTCGTGCAACTCGTTGACGATGTCGGAGGCGGTGGCCACCGACAGGCCCGTGGCCGCCGCGATGTCACGTCTGACGACGGGCGCCGAGGCGATGAGATGCCGCATCACCGCGAAACGGTTGGTCCGGCGTATGTCCTGGTACGTCCGCTTCAACGACGTCGTCCTGTGCTCGATGCGGCTGGGGCGCCTGATCGTATCCACGGGGTGTGCGTCGTTGGAACTGCCGTGCACAGACTTTTTCTGACTTGTTGACGAAGGGGTGTAGCGCGCATAACCTGCGTCTCGCTCCGCTCGCTGCAACCCCGTCAGCGGCAGGAATTCCCCCCTCCGATTGCGCGCCCCCAACCCGCGGGCTTCGCGTCGCGCTCATACCGGCCGTACTCCGCGGCCGTCCACAGCGTCATCGCCCGCCGTCGCGGCCTCGTCCCCAAGGCCCGGCCCCACACCCGTTCTTCACAGCAGAGGTGGCCATGTCCCCTGACCAGAACCCCAGCAGATCGTTCGGCCGCAGGTCCTTCCTGCGCGCCTCCGGCACCGTGGCGGCGGCGGGATTCCTCGCCGCGTGCGGCGGGAACACCGGTCGCGGTGGCGGCTCCACCGGCGGTAAGGCGGCGATCAGCCAGTGGTACCACCAGTACGGCGAGGCGGGCACCCAGCAGGCGGCGCTGCGGTACGCGAAGGCGTACAGCAAGGCGGACGTGTCGGTGCAGTGGATCCCCGGTGACTACGCCTCCAAGCTCTCCAGCGGCCTGGTCTCCAGCAGCGGCCCCGACGTCTTCGAGTTCCACCCCGACGTCCAGATGGCCAAGTCCGGACAGATCGTGCCCCTCGACGACATCATCGCGGACGTGAAGTCCGACTTCACGGACAAGGACCTGGCCGCCAACTCGGTCGACGGCAAGGTCTACGGCATCCGCATGATCGACGACCCGCAGTTCCTGTACTACCGCAAGAGCATGCTGGAGAAGGCGGGCGTCCAGCCCCCGACCACCTTCGACGAGCTGACAGAGGTCTCCCGCAAGCTCGACAAGGGCGGGGTCAAGGGCCTGTACCTCGGCCTGAAGGGCGGCAGCGACATCCTGGCCAGTCCCCTGATCTGGGCCACCGGCAGTGAACTGCTGACCGCCGACCACAAGGTCGCCTTCGACACCCCGGCGACCGTCGAGGGCCTGAAGAAGATGCGCGAGCTCTACACCAGCAAGACGCTGCTGCTCGGCGCCCCCACCGACTGGTGGGACCCGTCGGCGTTCATCCAGGGCCTGACGGCGATGCAGTGGTGCGGCTTGTGGGCGATGCCCGGCATCCAGAAGGCACTGGGCGACGACTTCGGCATCGTCCCCCTGCCTGGCATCGGCAGCGCCGGCCGCCAGGTGGTCTACAACGGCGGCTGGTCCACCTACGTAAGCGCCAAGGCCAAGGACGTCGACGCGGCCAAGGCGTTCGTGAAGTGGCTGTGGATCGAGCAGACGAAGCTCCAGGAGGACTGGTGCACCTCCTACGGCTTCCACATCCCCCCGCGCAAGAGCCTGGCGGCGAAGGCCACCAAGCTGCAGAGCGGCACCGCCGCCGAGGCGGTGAAGCTCTTCGACACCAACGGGCACTACGACGACCCGTACTGGACCCAGGCCATGATGACGATTTCCCAGGACATGGTGAACAACGCCGTGGTCAGCGGAAAGAACCCCGAGTCCGAGGTGGCCAAGGCCCGCACCCGGGTCGAGGCCGAACTCAAGAAGATCGCCTGAGGGGCCCTGACAGGCATGACAGTCACCACCACCGGTCCCGCCCGTCCGGGCGCCACCGCGCCACCCGGCCCCGCGGCGAAGGCGAGACGTGACGGGCACGCGGTGCGAGGCAGCACCCGCACCTTCTGGCTCTTCGCGGGTCCCTTCCTGGCCGGTCTCCTGCTGTTCGTCTACGTGCCGGTCGGCTGGAGCTTCTACCTGAGCCTCTTCCAGGCCCAGAACACGGTCACCCCGACGAAGTTCGTCGGCCTGGACAACTACGCGGACATCCTCACCGAGGGGCCGTTCACCGACAGCCTGTGGACCTTCACGCTCTTCGCGCTGATCGTCGTCCCTCTCACCTACGTCCTGGCTCTGGCGCTCGCGCTGCTCGTCCACCGCATCCGCGTCGCCCGTGCCTTCTTCCGTTCGGTGTTCTTCATACCCACCGCGTGCTCCTACGTCGTGGCCTCGATGGTGTGGAAGCTGTCGATCTTCAACGGGGTGCGCTTCGGTCTCGCCAACACCGTCCTGGGCTGGTTCGGGATCGAACCCATCGCCTGGATCGGCACCGTCTCCCCGCCCTGGTACTGGCTGGTGCTGGTCACCGTACGGCTCTGGCTCCAGCTGGGCTTCTACATGATCCTCTTCCTGGCCGCCCTCCAGCAGATCCCCAAGGAACTGTACGAAGCGGCCTGGACGGACGGCGCCCGACCCGGCTGGCAGACCTTCCGGCACATCACCCTGCCGCAGCTGCGCACCACCTCGGTCGCCGTGGTGCTCCTCCTGCTGATCGCGGCCTACCAGGCGTTCGACGAGTTCTACAACCTGTTCCCCAACACCCCCTACGCACGGCCGCCGTTGGTCTACCTCTACTACACGGCCCTCGGGCAGGGTCAGGACTTCGGCCACGGCAGCGCCGGGGCGCTGGTGCTTTCGGCACTCATCACGATGGTGACGCTGCTGCAGGGCAGGATCTTCGGCTTCGGAAAGGCGGACAGCTGATGGCCACCTCCTCCACCACCCCTGTCCGCGGCCGTCCACGCGCAGTGAGCGGACGGGCCGGCAGCGTCGCCCTCTACACCGTCGCCGTCGTCGCGGCGCTGCTGTTCCTGGTCCCGTTCTACCTGCTGATCCGCAACAGCCTGGCCACCGACGCCGACCTCACCGGGGTGAACTGGACGTTCTTCCCGACCACGCTGCACTGGGAGAACATCTCCGAGCTGTTCAACGACCCCGCGGTTCCCATGGCGCGCAGCATGTGGAACTCCCTCGTCGTCGGGGTGCTCGGCACCGCCGGGCAACTGCTGGTCTGCTCCCTGGCCGGCTACGCGCTGGCCCGCGTCCCGTACCGGCACGCCAACAAGATCTTCTATGCGGTGCTGGCCACCCTCATGATCCCCAGCGCGGTCACCTTCGTGCCCAGCTTCGTCCTCGTGTCGTCACTGGGCTGGGTCTCCAGCCTGCAAGGTCTGATCGTGCCCGGGCTGTTCAGCGGCTTCACCGCCTTCCTCTTCCGGCAGTACTTCCTCGGTTTCCCCAAGGAACTGGAGGAGGCCGCCAGGATCGACGGTCTCGGCAGCTGGGGCACGTACTGGCGGATCGTCGTCCCCAACTCGACTGGTTTCTTCTCGGCGATCGCGGTGATCACCTTCATCACCAACTGGAACGCCTTCCTGTGGCCGCTGGTCATCGGCCAGGACCAGTCCAGCTGGACGGTGCAGGTGGCCCTGTCGACCTTCACCACCGCGCAGACCGTCAACATCCACGAGCTGTTCCTCGCCGCCACCGTGTCCATCCTGCCGCTGGTGCTCGTCTTCCTCTTCCTGCAGCGATACCTGGTCGAAGGCGTCGCGCACACCGGCATCAAGGGCTGACCGCAGAGCACCCCGGCAACCGTACAGAACCCCACTCTTCGCACCGATCCATCCCGGAGTGACCCATGCCCAACCCCGCCAGCCGTCCGCCGCTCGCAGGGGCCATACATCTGGACCCCAACTTCACCGTCGGCGAGGTGAACCCGCGGCTGTTCGGATCCTTCGTCGAGCACCTGGGCCGCTGCGTCTACACCGGCGTCTTCGAGCCGGACCACCCCAGTGCCGACGAGGACGGGCTGCGCACGGACGTCCTGGCCCTGATCCGGGAACTGGGCGTCACCATGGTCCGCTACCCGGGGGGCAACTTCGTCTCCGGTTACCGCTGGGAAGACGGAGTCGGCCCGGTGGAGCAGCGGCCCCGCCGGCTCGACGGCGCGTGGCGGACCGTCGAGACGAACCGGTTCGGGCTGAACGAGTTCATGCGCTTCGCGGCCAAGGCCGACGTCGAGCCGATGCAGGCCGTGAACCTCGGCACCCGCGGCCTGCAGGAGGCACTCGACCTCCTGGAGTACACCAACCACCCCGCCGGCACAGCCTTCTCCGAGCTGCGCCGCACGCACGGCGTGGACAAGCCGCACGGCATCCGGTTGTGGTGCCTGGGCAACGAGATGGACGGCCCCTGGCAGCTCGGCCACAAGAGCGCCGACGAATACGGCCGCCTCGCCGCCGTCACCGCCAAGGCCATGCGCGATGTCGACCCCGGTCTGGAACTGGTCGCCTGCGGAAGCTCCAACCGCTCCATGCCGACCTTCGGCAGCTGGGAGGCGACGGTCCTGGAGCACACCTACGACCTCGTCGACTTCATCTCCTGCCACGCCTACTACGAGGAGAGCGACGGCGACGTCGACAGCTTCCTCGCCTCGGCCGCCGACATGGAGGCCTTCATCGACGGGGTGGTCGCCACCGCCGACCACATCGGGGCCAAGCGCCACTCCGGCAAGCGGATCAACCTCTCCTTCGACGAGTGGAACGTCTGGTACCAGAGCCGGCCGGTCAACAACACCGACACCCCGGACTGGAGCGTGGCCCCGCGCCAGCTCGAGGACGTCTACACCGTCACCGACGCCGTCGTGGTCGGCAGCCTGCTGATCACCCTGCTGCGCCACTGCGACCGCGTCACCGCGGCCTGCCTGGCCCAGCTGGTGAACGTCATCGCCCCCATCATGACCGAGCCCGGGGGTCCGGCCTGGCGGCAGACCATCTTCCACCCCTTCGCCGACGCGGCCCGACACGGTGGCGGCCAGGTGCTCCGGCTCGCCCTGGACAGTCCCGTCCACGACACCGCCCGCTACGGCGAGGTGCCCCTGCTGCACGCGACCGCCGTCCAGCAGGAGGACGGGACGCTCACCGTCTTCGCCGTCAACCGGGACACCACGAGGCCGCTCGAACTCACCGCCGACCTACGGGCGTTCAACCCGGTGGCCGGGCAGGTGACGCACACCGCCCTGGCCGACCCCGACCGCCACGCGGCCAACACGCTCCAGCATCAGGACCGCGTGACGCCGAAGCCGGTGACCGGCACCGTCACGGGCGGCGGACGGCTGAGCGCCCTGCTGCCGCCGATGTCCTGGAACACCATCACCATCCCGCTCGCCCCCTGAGCGGCCCCAGGATCCCACCGCTCGACCCGCACCCCCGCACCATCCCCGGACCTCAACGGAGAGGCGACACCATGCCCGACACCACATGGCACCGCACACCGCCACCGCGCACCCGATGGCGGACCACCCTCGTCACGCTCCTGACCCTGCTCGGCGGCCTCGCCGCCCTGCTTGTCCCCGCCACGCAGGCACACGCGGCCTCGGTGACGTTCACGACGGGCGCCGACCGGACCGACCAGAACGGCAACGCGCTCCAGCTGCACGGCCTGGGCATCATCAAGGTGGGCAACACCTGGTACGGCTTCGGCGAGGACAAGACCGGCAGGGCATCGGGGGACACGTCCTTCCAGGACATTCCGTGCTACACCTCGACCGACCTGGCGAACTGGACCTACCAGCGTCAGGCCCTGTCCCTGCAGGCCAGCGGTGACCTGGGACCCAGCCGCATCGTGGAGCGGCCGAAGGTCATCTACAACGCGTCGACCAGCACGTACGTGATGTACATGCACATCGACAGCACCAACTACGCCGAGGCCAGGGTCGGTGTGGCCACCAGCAGCACCCCGTGCGGCCCGTACACCTATCGGGGCAGCTTCCGGCCGATGGGCAACCTCAGCCGTGACATCGGCCTGTTCCAGGACACCGACGGCACCGGCTATCTGCTGAGCGAGGACCGCAACAACGGCCTGCGCATCTACAAGCTCTCCGCCGACTACCTCTCCGTCGACAGCGCGGTGGCGGTGCTGGGCAGCAGCGGCAGCAACAGCGTCGAGTCGCCCGCCATGGTGAAGATCAACGGCATGTACTACGTCTTCGGCTCCCACCTGACCGGCTGGAGCCTGAACGACAACATCTACGCCACCGCCACCTCGCTGAGCGGCCCCTGGTCGGCGTTCCGCAACTTCGCCGCCCCCGGCACCCGCACCTACGGCAGCCAGACGGCGAACGTCATCACCGTCCAGGGCACCTCCGGCACCACCTACATCTACGCCGGTGACCGCTGGGACACCTCCAACCTGGGCGCCTCGAAGCTGATCTGGCTGCCGCTGACCATCAGGGGCACGACGGTCAACCTGGGCCAGTACCCGACCTGGTCCCTCGACGTGGACGCGGGCACGTGGACGGCCGGCAGCGGGATCCCGTCGGAGGGGGTCCACACGCTGAAGAACGTCGGCAGCTCGATGCTGATGGACGTCTCCAGCGGCTCCACCGCGACCGGCGCCAAGATCATCCAGTGGCCGTCCAACGGCAGTACGAACCAGCAGTGGACCCTCACGCGGGTGGCGGACAACATCTACACACTCAAGAGCGTGAAGAGCGGGTTGTGCCTGGACGTCCCGAGCAAGTCGACCACCGCCGGCGTTCAGTTGCACCAGTGGACCTGCAACGGCGGGACGAACCAGCAGTGGTTCCTCGACCTGGTCGGCAGCTACACCGGCAGCAATTACATGCTGGTCGGCGTCGGCAGCGGCCTGCACATCGGCGTCGCGGGCTCGACCGCCCAGGGAGCGGCGGTGGACCAGGAACTCGGCGGAAGCGCGAGCACCAACAGCGAGACCTGGACCTTTTCCTGACCGCGTGCCCCGGCGGCCCGCCACCGAGCGGGCCGCCGGGGCACTGGTCGCCGCCATGGGCACGGCGTCCATCCGCACCAGCGGCAGTCTTTCCGCCGCGGGCACCGCTCGAGGACCGCAGGTGCCTGCTCGCGGAAGGTGTGGACAGCCGACGTCGGACAGCCCGAACATCGGCATCTCGGCCACGGTCCGCAGGTCTTCGCGGCCCCCACGACCATGTTCCGGGGCAGCGTTCCCTACGCAGCCTGGCCAATACATCCCATGCGTAAGACAATAAGAAGATTTTTCTGCCCCGGCTCTGGACATCACCTCGGCGATCCTTGTTAATCCATCCCATGTCTTCGTTGGCTGTCGCAGCAGGGGCATGGGAGGGAACCGAGGAATGGTGCGTGTGACGACCCAACGAGGCAGCAGGTGCTCACCAGTGCGGCAACCGGTGACCCCAGTGCCAACATACAAGCCGTTCCCATGGCCGACGGTAACGGAGGCACGGCACCCGTCATCCCTCGACTGCAAGCGCTCCGCCGCCAGTGTCCCGGTCCTGCGGGCCCTCCCTGGTCATCTGCACATCGCCGATCGACGCTGCCGCACCAAACCAGCGCGACCCGCCGTCAAGCCCAGCGCGCCAGCCATCAGACAACGGAGTAGGGATACATGGACCTGCCGCAATCCCCCCTGAACCGTCGCCACCTGCTCACCGCCGCCGCCCTGGCCGTCGGCGCCACGGCACTGCCCGGTCTCATGTTCGCCAAGTCGGCCGCCGCGGCCGCCCCACCCCAGGTCACCCTTCCCGACCGTGGCATATGGGACAACGCCACCGCCTCGACATGGACCCACGGGTTCCTGAGCGGCAACGGCGAGTACGGCGCCACGTACTACGGGGCACCGACCCTCGAAAAGGTGATCTTCAACCACCACCGGTTCGTCCTCCCCAACGGCACCCGGAGCGTCATGCCCCCGGACCTCACGGGCCGGCTCGAAGCATCCCGGGACAAGGCACTGGCCGGTGACTACGCCGGGGCGGCCTCGACGTTCGCCAACGGCTGGAGCCTCCGGTGGACGCAGACCTTCCACCCCGGCTACGAGCTGCAGTTGAGCACGCCGGGCATGACGACGGTCAACGACTTCGCCCGGATCACGGACTTCCGCACCGGCGAAGTCACCCACACCTGGACCGACACCTACGGCACCTGGAAACGCCACGTCTTCGTCTCACGCGCCGACCAGGTCATCGTCCACGAGCTACTGCCTGCCACCGGCCGCACCGTCGACACCACCCTCAGCGTCAACACCGCCCTCGACGGTGTCCCGACCAGCGTCTCCTTCTCCACCACCGCCACGGTCTCGGGCGGCAACGGCTACCTGAACCTGCGCGGCACCTACCCTGCCGGGCAGGGCGCGTACGGCTACGAGGGCGTCACCCGGGTCGTCGTCTCCGGCACCAACGCCTCGGTCACCGCCAGCGGGCAGACCCTCGTCGTCGCCAAGGCCACCAAGGTGCTGCTGCTGACCAAGCTCGGCCGGTACGAGACCTCCACCGGCTGGAACTCCCAGCCACTGCAGACCGTCCTCGCCGGCCTGACCGCCGACTACGCCACCCTCCTGGGCCGCCACGCCGCGCTGCACCAGAAGATGTACGACCGCTCCAGCATCGACCTGAACGTCCCCACCGCCGACCGCCAACTGTCCACCAGCGAGCTGATCACCCGTCAGAACGGCAACACCTCCGCCCTCGACCTGGCATTGCTGGAACGGATGTACGACTCCGGCCGCTACCTTTTCGTCAGCTCCAGCGGCGTCCTGCCACCGCGCCTGACCGGCATCTGGACCGGCACCTGGTCCGGTAGCTGGGCTGACGACTTCACCACCGACGCCAACATCAACCTTCAGGTCGCCGGCGGCAACATCCTCGACCTCGGCGACGCCATGCAGGGCTACTTCGACCTGGTTCTCGGCCAGCTGGCGGACTGGCGTACGAACGCCACCAGGCTCTACGGTGCCCGCGGCTTCCTCGCTCCTTCGCGCACCGACGGTGAGTACGGGCACATGCTGCACTTCGACAGCGGCAGCTTCCCGGGCCAGGCCTGGACCGGCGGCGCCGACTGGATGCTCTACCCACTACTGGAGCACTACGAGATCACCGGCGATGCCGACTTCCTGAAGAACAAGCTCGGTCCGGCACTGATGGAACTGGCCCTGTTCTACGAGGACTTCCTCACCAGGACGGACCAGAACGGCAAGGCCGTCTTCGTCCCCTCCTTCTCCATGGAGAACACGCCGACCAGCACCGGCCAGAGCTTCTCCATCAACGCAACCGGCGACATCATGGCGGGCAAGCACGCCCTGCAGGCCGCCATCGACGCGGCCGACAAGCTCGGCCTCGAGCAGGGCAGCGGCCAGGGCGTGGAACGCTGGACCACCCTGCTGGACAAGCTGCCCGACTACACGATCAACGCCGGCGGCGCCCTGGCCGAGTGGTCGTGGCCGGGCCTGACCGACCGCTACAACCACCGCCACGCGCAGCACCTGTACGGCGCCTGGCCACTGCACGAGATCAACCCCGAGGACGAGCCCGACCTCGTCCGCTACGGCAGCCGGGCCCTGGACCTGCGCGGCGACCAGAACTACTCGGCCCACGGCAGCCTGCACCGGGCTCTTGCCCGCGCCCGGCTCAAGGACGCCCCCGGTGTCTACAGCAACCTGCTGAAGATCATGGGCAGGAACATGACGTTCCGGTCGCTGATGACCTCGCACAACCCGAACCTGGACATCTACAACGCCGATGCCGCCAACGCGATCCCGGCCGTGCTCGCCGAAGCGCTCGTCTACACCCGTCCCGGAGTCCTGGAGATCCTCCCCGCCCTGCCGGACCAGTTGACGAAGGGCACCATCAAGGGGGTCCGCGGCCGGGGCCGTGTCACCGTCAAGTCCCTGGTCTGGGACACCGCGGCCCGTACCGCCACCGCCACCGTCGTCTCGGACGTCAACCAGGACGTCACCTTCATCTGCCGGCGCGGCATCACGTCCATCGGCACCAGCGCAACCGTCACCACTTCCCCTCTCGGCAACCACGCCCGGGTCGTGTCGCTGACCGCCGGAACGAGCACCACGATCACCATCGGCCTGCTGACCGGCCCCTTCAGGCTGGTCAACCGCAAGAGCGGCAAGGTCATGGACGTTTCCGGCAACTCCACTGCCAACGGCGGCGCGGTCGTCCAGTACACCTCGTCGAGTGGCGCCAACCAGCAGTGGAAGCTGCTGCCCGACTACGACGGCTCCTTCCGCCTGTCCAACGTCAACAGCGGCAAGGTGCTCGACAACCCCGGCGGCTCCAGCAGCTCCGGCACGGCCCTCGACCAGTGGTCGGACACCAACAGCAACAATCAGTGGTGGAAGCTCGTCCCAGCAGCCACGAGCGGCTACTACCGCCTCGTGAACGTCAAGAGCGGCCTGTGCGCGGACGTGGAGAACGGATCCACCGCCGACAGCGCCAAGGTCATCCAGTGGCCCTCCAACGGCGGCGCCAACCAGGAATGGCAGCCCGTCTGGGTCTGACGACCGCAGGCATGGCACGCGCCGGGGGCGCCCTGACGGTGACTGTGCTGACGCCGACCGGGCTTGCTGCGTGCAGGGGTGGGCTCCTCCTTGTAGGAGGAGCCCACTTCATGGGATGTGGTGAGGCGTTATTCCGTGCGCAGGCCCGCTGGGCGCATCATGCGCAGGAGCGGCGGCAGGCTGAGCAGCGTGACCATGCCGACCACGGCCGCGCCCACGCCGGTCATGGTGAGCACGCTCGCCCAGTCCATGGTCACCGGTGTACGGGTCATCTTCAGCAGTGCTGCGCCGAGGGTGACGCCCACCGTCGTGGCCAGTACGAGACCGAGTCCGACCGGGAGGGCTGTCTGCCACAGGACGGACAGGCTGAGTGTGCGGCGCCGGGTGCCGAAGGCGACGAGCGCGGAGAGCAGCTTCTTGCGTTCGCGCAGCTGTTCCAGCTGGGAGACCAGCAGGCTCGCTCCGATCAGTGCCAGCACGAAGGCGGAGCCGACGAACAGGCCGGTGCGGATGGAGGTGTACTTGACGTCCTCCTGGGTGGCCGACCAGCTGTAGGTTTGTGCCAGGGGGTCGATGCCGGCGACGACGTTGCGTACGTACTCCCGTGAGTCCGGCACCGACGGGTCCAGACGCAGGTAGACCCCGTCTGAGAACACCGCCGGCGCGGCCTTGTGGGGCAGGGCGGCGGGGGTGACCAGCAGACTGGTGTCGTCCTGCAGTGAGTCCTTGCGCGCGTTCACCTCCCGAACGTTCGCCGGAACGGTCCAGGGCACCTCGAGGCCGCGTTCGGCGCCGTCGTACGACGGGTCGATGTAGAGCTGCCGACCGGGCTTCACCAGGGCGATTTCGGCTGCGTTGCTGGGGTCCGAGTAGCCGCTCCGCGTTCGCGTGATGAACACGTCACCGTCGTTGCAGGAGGGCAAGGTGGCGAGTTCGCGCAGGGCGGCACAGTTACCCACGGTCAGGCCGTTGGTGTTCTCCGGGTCGCGACGTGAGTCCCCGTACTGGGAGCGGGCCAGGGCCACCGCGGCCCGGACACCCTTGGTGCCGGTGAATTCGCGCTCGATGCCGGACAGCGGCTTGGGGCCGCTGAAGGCGACCTGCATCTGGACCCGGCTGGGGTCCTTGCCGGTGTTCTCGGTGTACTGGCTCTGCGTTCCCGTGAAGAGCATCTGCAGCGCGATGGCCCCGGCCACCGCCACGGCGATGCCGTTGACCATGCGGGCAGCAGTGCCGCTGCTCAGCTGCAGCCGTCGCACGGCCAGCTGCCAGGACAGCGGGCCCTTGCCGAGCCGGACGACGACCGTCTCCACGACCCAGGGCAGCAGGGCGGTGATGCCGATCAGCAACATCAGGACGCCGCCGATGACGAGATACTGGTTGAAGTCGCCGTTCTTGCGGCCTTGGCCGATCATCGGGTAGAGCATCCCGAGGCCGGCCACAGTCGGCAGCAGCCGCCACCACAGCCGGCGGCGGCGCTGCTTGGCCGCGCGCACGACACCGAGGGGTTCGACGACCACGCCGCGCATCGCGAGCAGCGTGACCAGTACCGCGGCGACCGGCACCGCCACCGCGACCAGCGCGGCAAGCGCGGGAGTGGGGTCGAGGTAGCTGGGCCAGACGCTCACGCCCATCAACTCGCCGGTACCCAGCTTCTGGCGGCCGAGCAAGAAGAAGCCGGTGCCCACGGCCAGGCCGAGCAGAGCTCCGGCCAGCGCCTCGCCCGCCGCGATCCGCCGCGTCATCCCCCGGTCGGAGCCGACCAGGCGCAGCGCGGCCAAGCGGCGGTCGCGGCGTTCGCCGCCGAAGCGGACGGCGGCGGCGATGAACACGGCGACCGGCGTCAGCAGTGCCACGAACACGACCAGGACCATGAGCACCAGCACCGGGTCGGTCTTCTCGGGCGGCGTGTCCGGTTTGCCGAACTCGGTCAGCCGCGTCACCAGGGAGGTCACCGAGAGCTTCAACCCCGAGGCGCCCGCGTAGTAAGCCAGTTCGTGCGAGCCGATCAGCCCGCTCTCGCCGATCGTTCCGGTGATCTTGTACGGCAGGCGCTCCCGCAGCAGTTTCGCGTCGTCCGAGTCCAGCAGGTCCTTGAGCGCGGGGGAGACCACCATCTCGCCCTTGCCCGGGAAGCGGTCGACCCCCGGGGGCAGCGGAGCCCGCCTGCCCTCGGGTTCGACGAGCCGGCCCTGGATGTCGTCGTCGTGCCAGGTGGTGTCGGCGTCGGCGATCAGGAGAGTGTTGTCGGCCTTGGGCGGGACCTTTTGGGAGTACACGTTGGCGTAGCGGGCGTCCTCCACCTTGCTGCGGGAGGCGAACACGTTGGGCATCGCGGTGCACAACAGGAGCAGGGCCACGCCGAGGCCGACGCCGACCGCTGTCAGCGTCATTCGGACCCAGCCCTCGCGGCCGCCGGTGACGGCGAACCGGGCTCCCATGGCCAGGTCTCTGGACCAGTGGCGCGGACTCATATGGCGCGCTCCATGTCCCGGGACTTGCCGTCGCGTACGACGATCTCGCGGTCGGAGTAGGCGGCCACCCGTGTCTCGTGGGTGACGAGGACGACGGCGGCGTTGGTGGAGCGGGCCGCGTCGGTGAGCAGTTCCATCACACGCTCGCCGTTGTAGGAGTCGAGCGCGCCGGTCGGTTCGTCGGCGAACAGCACCCGGGGGCCGGTGACCAGCGCGCGTGCCACGGCGACGCGCTGGCCCTGGCCGCCGGAGACCTCGCCGGGCCGCTTGCCCTTCAGGTCGTCGACCTCCAGGCGTTCCATCCAGCCGAGCGCCGCCCGCTCGGCTTCCTTGCGGGAGGTGCCGTTCAGCCTGAGCGGCAGGGCGACGTTCTCCACGCAGGTCAGTTCCGGCACGAGCTGCCCGAACTGGAACACGAAGCCGAACTCGGAGCGGCGCAGCGCGCTGCGCTGGGCGTCGCTCATCGTCGTCACTTCACGCCCGGTGTAGGTGATCGACCCGGAGTCGGGCGGCAGGATGCCCGCGAGGCAGTGCAGCAGCGTCGACTTGCCGGAGCCGGAGGGGCCCATGACGGCGACGACCTCGCCGGGGTGGATGGAGAACTCGGCGCCGTCGAGGGCGTGGGTGTGCCCGTAGGTCTTGCGCAGGTCCTGCGCGGTGAGCAGGGAACCGGGGGGAGAAGTCGTCATCGGGCCACAGCCTCACGGAGTTTGTCGAGTCGGGCGGCGGTCAGCTCCAGCCAGCGCAGGTCCGCCTCCAGGTGAAAGAGGGCGTGGTCGCAGATCAGCTGGTCCGCCAGATCGCCCTTGCGCTTGCGGTCGGTCAGGATGCGCATGCTGCGCAGGTGCTCGGAGCGTTGGGTGTCCAGGATGTCGGCGGCGTCCCGGTGGGTGAGCAGCGCGAGGACGACTTTGGTGTAGAGGGCCGACTGGAGGTACTCCTCCGGCTTCTGCGGGGTCGCGAGCCACTGCTCTACGTCGGTGATGCCGGCGTCGGTGATCGCGTAGCGCTTGCGCTCCGGGCCGCCGCCGGTCTCGACCCCGTCGACCTCGACGAGGCCGTTCTTCAGCAGCCGGGACATCGTCGAGTAGACCTGGCCGTAGTGCAGCGGCCGGTCGTGACCGAACTTCTCGTCGAAGGCCCGCTTCAGGTCGTAACCGTGTCGCGGGCCGGACTCCAGGAGCCCCAAAAGGGTGTGACCGATGGACATGAGCACACTCTACACGCTGTGTATACACCGCATGTATACGCTGAGTGTGTAGCTCATGGCGGGGCGTACGGCCGTGCAGGTGAGGGAGGGGAAGCCTCCGCCTGTCACGATTCTGGAACGGGCCGATCCCGAACCGCCCGGCCATGGCAGGGCGCGAGCAGACCGACCGGCACCCGCTGGTCGGCAACAACTCCCGCTGGGCCAACTTCGCCGCCCGCAGGGCCCGTTCGGGGCGGCATGACAAGCGGGTGCTGCTGGGCGAAGCGGCGCACACCGCGCACTTCTCCGTCGGGCCCGGCGCCCACGTGCTGCTCGCCCTCGCCTCCCTCGCCGCCGACAACGCCGTGTCCGAGTGCGAGATCAATCCCCTTGTCTCCTGCCCGACGGGGACGTCGTCGCGCTCGACGTCGTACTGCTCCTGCGTGGCCCCCGGGATCAAGGAGGTCGATCGCCGTACCTGACCGACTCGGCGACTTCGACCACCAGGCACTGGGGCGGGAGGTCGCCCAAGCCACGCCGAGCGTACGGCTGCTGCTCGGAGACCGGGTGGCCTCGCCCGGCGCGAGTCGTCCGCCGCCCAGGGATTGCCGTTCGCCACGGTCGTGTGCGCGGCGATCGACAGGGCGGGATCGGGGAGCTGTCGTCATTCCCCTTCGCAGACGCCCTCGACAGCGAACTTCTGGTACAGGTGCGGGTAGGCGACGGTGCCGGCAGGGTAGCGCTCCAGGTGCGAGGCGAACTCCGGTGTGCCGAGCGCTGCACGAAGGTGCTCGGTGGATTTCCAGACCGCGACGTTGGTGAAGAGCCGGCTGCCGCCTATGCCCCGTACAGCTGCGCCGCTGAAGAGCCTGCGTGCCGGCGTCAGCGTGCCGGCCGTGCGAACCGCGGCTCTGGCCGTCACCGCCCAGGCCGACCACGACCCCGACAGCGCCCGGGCACTCGTCCGCATCGGCGAAGACCGCTACGCCGGCTTCAACAGGCTGCTGGAGCCTGCGGGCGTCCGGATCAGCGAAGACGAGTTCACCCTGCTGTACGGGCCCGTCCTCGCCCGGCTCTTCCTCGACCGCGGCCAGGTCACCGACGACTTCATCGACGCCGTCGTGGCCCAGTGGCTCACCATGCTGCAGCGTGCCGACGTACCGCGGGACTCCCGGGAGTAGTCACCGAAAGAGCGGACTCGTTGAGCGAGGCCCTGCACCGGTACGAAGCCACTGGTACGAAGCTTTCGAAGGTGCGGGCGCCAGCCCGGCGGTTGGCTTCATGGAAGCTTCATGCGCTGAGTGGCACGTGTGGGACCTGCGCTACCGCGCGGGCGACCTGCCGCAGCCCCTCCCGGGACGGCCGCCGTGGCCCCTGCCGTTCCAGCTCGGCCGGGACGCGGCCGGTGAAATCGTCGCCACCGGCGAGAACGTCACCAGGTGGCGCCCCGGCGACAGGGCGGTGCAGCTCCCGCACCCGCCGTGCCGCATGTGCGCCCTGTGCGTACGCGGCCTCGAAAACCTGTGCGTCGACACCGCCTACCCCGGACACCAGGTCTTCGGCGGATACGCCCAGTACGTCGTGCGCCGCCAGGACGCCATCCTGCCCATCCCCGACGGCGTCGACTTCGAGACAGCCGCAGCCACCATGTGGACCTGCACCACCCCGCTCAACTGTGCGCGCCAAGCACCCGTCGGCCCCGGCGACACGGTGGTCATCACCGGCGCCAGCGGCGGGATGGCGATCGCCTGCGCACAACTGGCGAAGCTGAGCGGAGCCACCGTCATCGGCACCACCACCAAGCCGGACCGCGACGAAGCACTCAGCAAGCTCGGCTACGACCACATCGTGCGCTCCACCGATCCCCGACTGCCGGCACAGGTCAGGGACCTGAGGCACGGTCTGGGCGCCGACGCCGTCTGGGACTGTGTCGGCGGCAACGACTTCTTCCAGCTCTCCCTCTCCTGCATACGGCTCGGCGGCACGGTCATCGTCCTGGGCACACCGACCGGCCAGGGATCCCGCCTCGAGCTGGACGCACTCGCCCTCATCGGCCAACAGGTGAGGATCGCCAGCGTGCGCGGCGCGACCCTGCGCGACCAGCAGCTGTGCCTGGAACTGCTGGCAGACAAAAAGATCACCCCGGTCATCGGCCGCGCCTACCCCCTGGCACAGGCGGCCGAAGCCCACACATACCTGCAAAGCCAACGACAGACCGGCAAAGTACTCCTCCTGCCCTGACACCCCGGGCATCGGCGAACGAGGCTCAGACTCGGCCGGCACCCGGCACCGGAGCCCGGCCGTCGCCTCGTCGATGTGCACCACGCACAAATCCGCCATCGGAACCCCGGACTCGTGCCCATGGAGTCTTCGCGCTGTCGGGCGTTGGATTCAAGACACTCCCACCAGTTCGCTTCCGGACCTCGTCCCGTCCGGCCGGCCCACGAGAGTGAGAAGCCTGCGATGACCCGGCCCGCCACGTCCCACGCCGACGGCCACACCCACTCACCGTCCGTCCCCCTCCTGCCGGTACCAGCTCTGGCCCGGCTCCTGGCGGACCACTACGGCATCACGATGACCGAACAGCAGTGGCTCGGCGGGGAGGTGGACCAGAACCACAAAGTCGTGGACGGGTCCGGTCGTCCGCACTTCGTGCGCGTCACCCGCACCGAACCCGACTCGGCCGATCTCCGGTGGCAGAACGCCCTGTTGCTGCACCTCGCTGAGACGGCGCCCGCACTTCCGGTCCCGCGGCTCGTGCCGACGAAGTCGGGCCGGCTCCAGACCGACGTCGAGCACGAGGGACAGTCGTACGTGATCCGGGTGATGACCTGGATGCCCGGCCGCGTGATGGCGGACATCGACCACCACCCGGCCGGCCTGCTGCGGGAACTCGGCGTGATGGCCGGCCGGCTGAGCCTGGGACTGTCCGGCATGGAAGGGCAGGACGGCCTGACCGCACACGACTGGGACATGCGCCGCGCGTCCGAAATAGTCGACAGCGCACTGCCCTTCGTCGAAGACGGTGACGACGCCGCCCATGTGCGGCGGATCATGTCCTGGTACCACCGCATCAGGCCCGCTCTCGCCACGCTGCCGCACAGCGTGGTCCATCAGGATCTCAACGACGCCAACATCCTCGCCGACACCGATGAGACCGGCACGCCGCACATCAGTGGCATCGTCGACGTCGGGGATGCCATGCACAGTGTGCGGGCCACTGAGCTGGCGATCGCCGCCGGGTACGCGATGGTGCGCAAGGACGACCCGCTCGCGGCGGCCGCGGAGGTGGTGGCCGGTTTCCAGACCGTACTGCCGCTGACAGCGGAGGAAATAGCGGTCGTCTATCCGCTGGCCGCAGCTCGCCTGTGCATGAACGCGGTCACCTGGAACCGGCGTGTCGCCGAGTCTGGATCCGACTACGGGCGTACCCGCATGAGGCACACGTGGCCGACCATCCGCCAACTCGCGCAGATACCGCCCGAGCTCGCCGAAGCGGTGTTCCGTGCCGCCTGCTCCCTGCCGGCGGCCGAGGCGTCCCCCTGCGCCGAAGCACTCGGGGACGCCTTCGCCGGGCTCTTCGCCGACGCCGTGCACATCGACGCAGGACCGGCCGGCGACCTCTTCGACGAACTCGACTGGCACGACCGTGACGCCGTACGGGCCGTCGTGGACGCCCGGCGGGACGGCCGGCCGGGCATCCTGGGCCACCTTGAACCCTCGCTGTTGTGGGCGGCGCAACGCGCTCCGGGCCGCCACGAGCCCGCTACCGTCCGCGTCGGCACGACCGTACTGCTGGCAGCGGGTGCCGAGGTCCCTGCCCCGAGCCATGGTGTCGTCGAAGCGGTGTGCACGGACGAACGGCCGCTGGTGATGCGCCACGACGTCGAGGACTCCACGATGTACACCGTCTGGTGGCACATCGACAGCACCCACCGCCGCGGTGACACCGTCAAGGCGGGAGAGACCGTCGGCACCGTGCGCCACGGTGACGTCGAGCCCGGTCTGGGAGCCGGCGTGCAGATCCAGGTGCTGAACTCGGCACAACTCGCCGCCTGGCCCCCGCCCCGCCGCATCGCCCCGTCCCAGCGGGCCGCCTGGCGCCGGCTCGCGCCGGACCCCACGCCCGGCCTCGGCCGGACACCGCAGACGGAACTGAGGGTCGACGACGTGCTCGCCATCCGGTCCCGCCGCATCGCCCGCTCGCAGCGCAACTACTACACGCGACCGATGAACCTCGTCCGCGGACGCGATGTGTGGTTCTACGACGAGGACGGCCTGGGCTACCTCGACTCGCTGAACAACGTCACGCACGTGGGCCACGCCGAGCCCCGGGTCACCGCGGCGGCGCTGCGCCAGATGCGCAGGCTCAATACCAACAGCCGGTTCGTCTATCCACAGATCGCCACCTACGCGGAGAAGCTGACCGCCACTCTGCCCGACTCCCTGGAGGTCGTCTTCCTGGTCTGTTCGGGCAGTGAGGCGAACGACCTCGCCCTGCGCATCGCCCGCCAGGTGACAGGCCGCCGGCACGTGGTCAACATCGACGGCGCCTACCACGGCAACACCGGTGTCGTCACCGGCATCAGCCCCAACCGGTACAAGGGACCTGGCGGCCAGGGAGCCCCGCCCACCACGCACGAGGTGGCCATCCCCGACCGCTACCGCGGCGCCTACGGGTACGACGACCGTGACGCCGGAACGAAATACGCGCGCGACGCGGCCCGAGTGATCGAACGTATCGACGCCGACGGGCGGCGCCCCGCCGCGTTCATCGCCGAGTCGCTGATGGGGTCGGCGGGCAACATCGTGTTCCCCGACGGCTACCTGGCCGGGGCGTTCGCCGCCGCCAGGCGGGCAGGGGCCTTGTGCATCTCCGACGAGGTGCAGGTCGGCGTGGGACGTCTGGGGCCCTGGTGGGGCTTCGAACTGCAGGGGGTCGTCCCGGACATCGTGACGATGGGCAAGCCGCTGGGCAACGGCCATCCACTGGCCGCCGTGGTGACCACCCGGGAGATCGCCGACGCCTTCGACACCGGCATGAAGTACTTCAACACCTTCGGCGGCAACCCGGTGTCCTGTGCCATCGGCGAAGCGGTACTGGACATCGTCGAGGGCGACGGGTTGCGGGCGCACGCCACGGAGGTCGGGGACTACTTCGCACGAAGTCTGCGACAGCTCCAGGAACAACAGCCGCTCATCGGTGACGTCCGTGCCAAGGGGCTGTACCTCGGTGTGGAACTCGTCCGGGACGGCGACACCAAGGAGCCGGCGACCTCGGAGGCATTCCGGGTCACCGAGCTGATGAAAGAGCGGGGCGTCGTCGTCTTCCCGAACGGCGTGCACGACAACGTCCTCAAGATCAAGCCGCCCATGACCTTCCGGCGCGACCACGCCGACCTCTACGTCGAGGCGCTCGGGGAGGTCCTGTCCCTGCCCGAACTCTCCCGTCCGTAGCACGCCTGGCACCACGTTCCCAGCTGGGGGAGTGCCGGGTACAAGCCCTCGTACTGGATGTACTTGGGCTTGTGCCTGGTGCGCCGAGAGGGCGCGCCGGGCGTCGTGACAGGGCGAACGTTGCCTGTCGCGGCACTGGGCATGGCGGCCGACGAGGACTCGCTCGCCCATCCACACCCGCTTCATCCGTCGCGAACCCTGGGCGTCCTGGGCAACCTAAATGGTGGAACTTCCCGCTGGTCATGGCAAACGGAAGATCCCCCGGCGCCCTCGCGTCGAGCGAGCAGACCGCCGGCTCACGGCTCAGCTTGCCGAACTCGCCCCTTACGTCTTCCCCGAGAGCGGCCAGCGCCGGAACCCTGTTCCCAGTCCGATCACGCCTGTGTCCCTCCCAGCCATCGGCCGTCCGCTGCCCCCGAATGGCTGCCCTGGCGCGGGCTCTCATGTCGTGTCGCCTACACCTGTGATGCCGCGAACAGGCGCAGGGCCCGTGCATTCCGGCCCGTGCCGGAGCATGCCGAGGCGCGCGGTGAACAGGCGGGTCAGGTGCCGGACGCTGACCTCCGGCGAGGGCCAAGGGGTGTGAGATCTTCGGCCCAAGTGACCGGTATACGGCCCATCAGGTCCCCCACCAGCCGCGCGCCAGCCTCGCCGCGAGCACGACCGACTTGAGGGCACTTGAGCCCGTGGCCACGTTCTGCAGGAACTGGACGGGAACTGCCACTGCGGTCGCCCCCAGCTGTTGAGTCAACCCAGGCGCCCCTTCCTCCGCATCGTCCCGACAGACGGCTTCGGTCGGTGGCTTTGTCCACGAGAATGGGCAGCAGATGTACGGCACTTTGGGAGGCACCCCGCCGCACACAGAAATCGAACTGTCCAGCAGACACGACAGCGGCCAGCACCATCCCGGCTTCTTGTGTGTTGGGGGGTTCCCGGCGGTGGGGGCGTCGTTGAATTACTCGCGGATCTGGGCGTTCACTGGGGGATGTGCATTGCCGTTGTCAGCGCCCAGGCCGACGAGCAGGCGCAGTCCGTCCTCGGCTGGGCTGCCGGGGGCCGCGGACAGCACCAGTAGCTCGATGCCTGATTCGTCCGGCAGCGCGAAGTTCTCCTGGTGCAGTTCCAGCAGTCCGACCAGGGGGTGCCGGTACGCCTTGCGTCCATGTGTGCGGGCGCGCACGTCCGCGCGGGCCCAGAGGCGGCGGAAGCGTTCACTGCCCATCGCCAGCTCGCCGATGAGTGAGGCCAGGCGGGGATCCTCGGGGTATTTGCCTGCGGCCAGGCGCAGGTGCCCGACCACGTCGAGGGTGCAGTTCTCCCAGTCCGCGTACAGGCCGCGCTCGGCTTCCTCAAGGAAGATGTGCCGGGCGGTGTTCAGGCCCGGCATCGGGCGGCCGTAGAGGAGTCCGGCGAGGCGGTTCCCGGCGAGTACGTCCAGCCGGTGGTTCATGATCAGCGCGGGTGCGTCGGCTACCAGGTCCAGGACGCGCAGCAGCTCCGGTCGGACCCGCCCGCTCGGTGCCTTCGCGCGGTGGCGGCGCTGCCGGGCGAGCCGGTAGAGGTGCCCGCGTTCGGTCTCGTCGAGGCCGAGGACGCGGGCGAGGGCGTCGAGGACCTGCTCGGAGGGCTGGGTCGCGCGGCCCTGCTCCAGGCGTACGTAGTAGTCGACGCTGACTCCGGACAGGTGCGCGACCTCTTCGCGGCGCAACCCTTCGACCCGGCGGCGGCTGTCGGTGGGGATGCCGGCGGCCGCCGGGTCGACCCGGGAACGCCGGGTCCGCAGGAAGCCCGCAAGATCGTCCATGTGCCCAGTATGGCCTCGGCGGGGGCCCGTGAGGGTGGTCCTGCCATTACCAGGAAGTCCCGTCCGATGGATGAGGAGCCCCTGAACACCGGGCGGCGCGGCGCCCAGGATCGGAGGCATCCGATCCGAAGGAGTTCCCATGAAGACGCTGATCGTCTACGCCCACCCGGAGCCGAAGTCGCTCAACGGCTCGCTGAAGGATCTCGCGGTGTCCACGCTGTTGAACGCCGGGCACGAGGTACGGGTGAGCGATCTGTACGCGATGAACTGGAAGGCGGTCGTGGACGCCGCGGACTACGGCCCCGAGGCCTCACGTCCGCTGAAGGTCGCCCTGGACTCGGGCCGGGCCTTCGACTCCGGGACGCTCACCGCGGACGTCCTCGCCGAGCAGGAGAAGCTGCTGTGGGCCGACACGATCATCTTCCAGTTCCCGCTGTGGTGGTACACGATGCCCGCGATCCTCAAGGGCTGGGTGGACCGGGTGTTCACCTACCGCTTCGCTTACGGCGTCGGCGAGCACAGCGACACCAAGTACGGCGAGCGCTTCGGCGAAGGCACCCTCGCGGGCAGGAGGGCTCTGCTGTCGGTGACCGCCGGCGGGCCGGAGTCGCATTACGCCGCTCGCGGGATCAACGGCCCCATCGACGATCTGCTGTTCCCGATCCAGCACGGCATCCTCTACTACCCGGGCATTGAGGTGCTGCCGCCGTTCGTGGTGTACGGCGCTGACCGGATGACCGGCGAGGACTATTCGGACGTCGCCAAGGCCTGGGAACAGCGCCTGCTCACCCTGGAGTCGACCGAGCCGATCACATTCCGGCGGCAGAACTTCGGCGACTACGAGATCCCCTCGCTGCACCTGAAGGAGGGACTGGAACCGGCGGGCCGCACGGGTTTCGGGCTGCACGTGCGCGGCTGACCGCCAGCGATGGAACAGGACGAGCTGAGGCGCGGACCCGAGAGCAGTCCGAGGGCCGTGGTGGCAGTGGCGGCCAGCTACCTGCTCTCGGCCACGGGCCACCCCCGCTCCACAGCTGAACCGGAGCCGGCCTCGAGCCGCACCCGACAGGCAGTCACGTCCGTCACCGCAAATCGGGCTGCGCCGCCCTCCTTCGGGACGGTGCACCCCTGCGCCTTCAGTTCGGAGACCGGCGTGACGGCTCCCGTCCCTGGACACAAGCGCGCTTACGGGCGGGCCCGTCGGGTGCAGACAGCGTGCTGCTCATTCTCGTGAACATCGAACAGTCGCCGATCGAGGTGCCTCCGGAAGCGGTGTACATCTGCTGTCCATTCTCGTGGACAAAGCCAGGTCGGCGCATTCGGATGAGCGGCGACCAGTTCGCCTCACCGCTCGGTAGGGCGAAGGCCGACACGGCGTCCCCTTGGCCTGGAACGGCCCGGGGCCTTCTGCGAACGCTCCGCAGAAGGCCCCGGCGGTGCCACGTCACCGTGGTCTCAGCGCAGGCGGTCCTTGGCCTTGTAGTAGGCACCGCCGAACGGCAGGAACCAGGCGGTGCCGTTGTAGAAGGGGACGGGGACCTTGGGGAAGCCGAGGCCGCGCAGCGGGTTGGCCTCCGGCTTGCCGTCCATCATCTCCGCGACGGCGCGGCCCATGTAGGTGGCCATCTGGACGCCGTGGCCGCAGTAACCCATGGAGTAGTACAGGCCGTTGGCCTCGCCCGCGTGGGGCAGACGGTCCCAGGAGAAGCCGACCATGCCGCCCCACACGTAGTCGACGCGGACGCCCGCCACTTGCGGGAAGATCTCTGCCATCTCCCGCTTGAGGATGTCTCCGCTCTTGACGTCGGAGGCCGGGTCGGAGGGCGCGAAGCGGGCCCGGCCGCCGAAGGCCAGACGGTTGTCGGGAGTGAGGCGGATGTAGTGGCCGATGTTCTTCGAGTCGACCACCAGACGGCCGTTGGCGATGAGCTCCTTGGCGCGCGCCTCACCCAGCGGCTCGGTGACGATGATGAAGCTGCCGACGTTGATCAGCCGCTTGCGGAACCACGGCAGCGCCTTGTCCGTGTAGGCGTCGGTGGCCGCCATGACCTGCTTGGCACGGATGCTGCCATTGAGGGTCTCGACCTGGAAACCGCCGCCGGGCAGACGGCTGAGGCCGGTGGCGGCGTTCCGCTCGTGGATCTCCGCGCCGGCCCGTTCGGCGGCCTCCGCCATGCCGTGCACGAATTTGCCCACGTGCAGGGCTGCGCCGAGCGGGTCCAGCAGGGCGCCGTGGTAGTAGTCCGAGCCGAGCTCGGCGCGCAGCTCGCTCTTGCTCAGCAACACGGTGTCGTGGCCGAAGTTCTCGGCCAGGTCGCGCTGTTTGGCCCGCATGGCGTCGAAGTGCTGGGGCTTGAAGGCGACACCGAGGCGCCCGGCACGGTGGAAGTCGCAGTCGATCTTCTCCCTGACCGCAAGCTCCTCGACGAGGTCCACAGCGTCGCGGAACGCGTCGTAGATCTCGCGGGCACGCTCCTGCCCGTAGCGCTTGCGGGCCTCGGCCGGGCTGATGGTGATGCCGGGGTTGCAGTGGCTGCCGTTGCGCCCGGAGGCGCCTGAGCCGACCTTGTCCTTCTCGACGAGGACGACCCGGGCGCCCTTGCGGGCGGCGTGGTAGGCGGTGGACAGACCGGTGAGGCCGCCGCCGATGACCACCACGTCCGCCTCGTCCGGCAGGTCCTTTCCGGACCGGTCGGGCAGGGCGGGAGCGGTGTCGAGCCAGTAGGGGATCTGCTTCATGACGTGCGTCCTCTGTGTTCTGTCCTGTGTCGCCGTGTTGTCAGCAGCCGAGCAGCTGCGGCAGGCCCGACAGGTCGGGCAGCTCGTCGTAGGGCTGGTAGTCGGCGCTGCCGAGGCGGCCGCTGCGGTTGATCCACACCCGGCGCTTCAGGCCGAGGTCGCGGGTCGGAATGTGGTCGTACTCCCAGCCCTGGGCGGTGTGGGTGACCTGGGACGGCTCGACGCCCATGATCTTGAACGCGTACTCGAACGCCTGCAGATCCGGCTTGTACGCACCCGCCTGCTGGGCCGTGATGACGTAATCCCACTCCACGCCCATGTTCTCGACGTTCCGGGCGATCAGGTTGTCGTCGCTGTTGGAGATGATGGCAATCTCATACTTGCTCTTCAGCGCGCGCAGGGCATCCGGAACCTCCGGGTGCGGGCCGAAAGTGGGGACGGCCTCGACGAGCGCGTCACCGTCCGACCTGCGGTACTCCAGACCGTGCAGACGCATGGCCATCCGAAGGCTGGAGCGCAGGACCTCGTGAAAGGGGCGGTACGCCTCCAGGACGGCCTGGAAGCGCATGACGCGGAAGTCGTCGAGGAACTCGTCGACGTCCAGGTTGTCCAGGTCCAGCCGGTCGGCCAGGACCTTGAGAGTGGTGGGGCCGAGCTGGAAGTCGACCAGGGTGCCGTAAGCGTCGAAGGTGACGATCTCTCGCATGCTGTTCAGCCTCGATTCGTGGGTCTCGCTGTGTGGGTCGTTCTGTCACGGTGATGCCGTAGTGGCCCTCCAGGAGTCGTGCCAGGCTTCTCACTCTCATGGGTCGGCTGGACGGCACGAGGTCCGGAAGTGAACTGTGGGGGAGTGTCTTGAATCCAACGCTCGGCAGCGCGCACAGTCCATGGGCACGAGTCCGGGGTTCCGACGGCGGATTTGTGCACGGTGCACATCGGGGAGGGGACGGTCGGAGCCGGTTCCGGGTGCTTCTCGAGTCTGATCCCGTCCGATCCCGTTCGCCGATGACCGCGGTACCGAAGCTGATCGGCCAGCCCCGGTCCGGAAGGCATCGGTGGGGCCGGAATGGACGCGGCTACGGGACACCCTGGCTTTCCAGGGGTGAAGTGCTGACAGTGCAGCAAGCACCGACAGGCAGCGCCCCTCAATGGACTGGTGACACGCCTTGACCGCACTAGAATGTGCATGCGTACATATGTCGCCCATTTGCGTACGAACAGGCTTCCTGTCGTGACGCATGGCTCGCATGTTCAGGGATAGCTCATGGCGCCATCAACCATGTGACACCGATCAGAGGACGCATGCAGACTTCAGAGGGACACGGCCCAGGGCGGCACGCTGAGGCAGTCCGTTCGATCGCCAGGACGCTCCTCGCCGAGCGCCTGGACGAGCTGGCCACGAGGGCCCAGGCCCGCCTGGACCAACAGGAGCAGGCGTACGCGGACATGCCGGTGGACCCGGCCGTGAAGCTCGCCGGTATGCGCAGGACCCTCGAACTGGCGCTGACTCGGCTCTCCGGCGGCCCCATCCCCCCGGGCGTGGCGCGAGCAACCGCCGACGTGGGCCGAGACCGGGCCGAGCAGGGCTTCCCCCTCCCGGCGCTGGTGCACTCCTTCCAACTGGACTTCCGCATTCTGTGGGAGGCGATCGTCTCGGAAGGCCGAAGGCAGGGTCTGGCCGACGACCCGGGATTCCTCGATGGTCTGCTGCTGATCTGGGAGGCGACCGATGCCAACAGCGTCGAGGTCGTCGCCTCCTATCACCGCGCGGAACGCGAACTAACCAGCCACCGTCACCAGGTCCGCAGCCGCGCCTTCGAGCGCCTGGTACTCGAAGGCGAGCGGGACACCGCCGTCGTGGCCGACGCCTCGGCCAAGCTCGGCATCCCGGCCGACGCGCCTCTCGTCGTCGTCGTGGCCGAGGGAGTCCCCACCAGCGACCGCGCCCTCATCGACTGCCGCGAGGCACTGCGGCGAGCCAATCTCCCCTATCACTTCGGCTACTTCGGCGACGAACTCCTCGGTGTGGTCAACCGGGGCCGCCGGTCGAGCGGAGCCGTCCACGACCACCTCGAACCGCTGAGCGCCTGGAGGTGTGGCACCGTCGACGTCGACAGTCTGGCGGAAACGCCCCGCGGTGTAAGGCTGGCTCGCGCGGCGATCCGGAGCAGCGCCGGCCCAGGGCTCCGGCCCATCCGGTTCCACTGGATCGGCGCGATCATGTCAGGCAACGAGGAGCTCACCGGCGTCATGGCCCGAGACGTACTCGCGCCACTGATGGAGATGCGCGATCACGACAGCCTGATCGAAACACTGAGTCACTACCTCACGCTCGGCTCCATCGCCGCAGTCGCCGAACGGACGTACCGACACCGCAACACGGTGCGCAACCGCCTCCAGGCCGTCGAGAACGCCACGGGCATGAAGCTGTCCGTCCCCCGCGACGCGGCGCTGCTCGCCATGGCCACGGAATGGATCAGGACCGCCCCGGGGCAGTCTTTCCTCCGCCAGCGCGCAACACAGGAATAACAGCTCGAACCGCTGCGGGCCTTAGGGGTCTCTGAACGGAGATCGCGCATAGGGAACGTCACCGCATAGGGAACGTCACGGTGACGGAGACGGAGTACCGCCTCCCCGTGCAACTCATCAGAGCGGAGAGCCCGAGCGACGGCTCCGCCGGCACCGCAGTAGCCGGGATCCGGTGCCGATCGGTGTTGTACCGGGGAGCTCCTGACGATAGCCATGCCTGGCCAGTCAGCCTTCAACGATCGTCCGGACTCTGAGTACCGCGACTGCTGCGGGAAGCCACGATCTGAATGAGCGGCAGCAGCGGCTGGGGCCGGCCGCCGAGCCCCGGCCGCTGGGGTACGGAGGGGTCCGGGCCGTCGCGTGTGCCGCAGGGGTGAGCGAGACAACGGTACGGAAGGGAGTCTTCGAACTCCTGGGCCGACCCCGTCGCCTCCCTCGTTATCGCGGCCTTCGCGGTAAGAGAAGGCCGCGACGCCTGGCAGGGCAAGGGATGCTGCGCCCCGTCCGCCGCAACGGTTTCGACGCCGGCGCCGGGGCGGGCGACGCATGCGGCTCCCGACCTGGCTGTGACTGCTGCTGCACCTGCCCAGGGCTTCGGCGAGCATGACTGGGCCAGGGGCGGGGTCCCGCCCCTGGCGCCGGCCCGACCGCCGGCACCGGGGCATCGCGTGGCGCAGTGTCAGCCGGTCCGAGGCCCGCCCACCACGCTGTCTCTATGGCCGGCGCAGCGCAGCGTTCAGTACTGCTCGGTCTCCACGAAACCCGCGTCCGCGTCGTCGTCCGCACCGAAAGCGGCGGCGGTGGGGTCGAATCCGGGCGGGCTGTCCTTCAGACCCAGGCCCATGCCGGCCAGCTTCGCCTTGACCTCGTCGATCGACTTCGCACCGAAGTTACGGATGTCCAGGAGGTCCGCCTCGGAGCGTGCCAGGAGCTCGCCCACGGAGTGGACGCCCTCACGCTTCAGGCAGTTGTACGAACGGACGGTGAGCTCGAGCTCCTCGATCGGCAGCGCCAGATCAGCGGCGAGGGCGGCGTCCGTGGGGGACGGACCCATGTCGATGCCCTCGGCGTCGATGTTCAGCTCACGAGCGAGACCGAACAGCTCGACCAGCGTCTTACCGGCGGAGGCCATGGCGTCACGCGGACGCATCGCCTGCTTGGTCTCGACGTCGACGATCAGCTTGTCGAAGTCGGTGCGCTGCTCGACACGAGTCGCCTCGAC
>NZ_JBWKCC010000044.1:0-68049 GCF_056436655.1 Streptomyces sp. NPDC043427
AAACGCCCGGTTACATTCCGAACCCGGAAGCTAAGCCTTACAGCGCCGATGGTACTGCAGGGGGGACCCTGTGGGAGAGTAGGACGCCGCCGAACTCCCTTTAGAGCTCCGGCTCTTGGGCACACAGCCCAAGAGCCGGAGCTTTTTTGCGTTGAGGTAAGGTCAGGGGGCATCGTTGGCACGTTTCCCACAGGAGGCCCCCGGGTGGAGGTCCAGGAGACCCGCGTCCAGACAGACCGGGTCCTCACCATCCCGAACATCCTCAGCATGGCGCGGCTCCTTGGCGTGCCGCTCTTCCTGTGGCTGATCCTCAGGCCCGAGTTCGGGGGGCCGAAGAGCGACGGTTGGGCGCTGCTCGTGCTCATGTTGAGCGGAGTCAGCGACTACCTGGACGGCAAGCTCGCGCGGCGCTGGAACCAGATCAGCAGCCTCGGCCGGCTCCTCGACCCGGCGGCCGACCGGCTGTACATTCTCTCGACTTTGGTGGGACTCACCTGGCGGGAGATTCTCCCTATCTGGTTGACCGCTGTACTTCTGGCGCGGGAACTGGTTCTGCTGGTCATGGTGGGCATCCTCAGACGGCACGGCTATCCGCCGCCGCAGGTGAACTTCCTGGGGAAGGCCGCCACCTTCAACCTGATGTACGCCTTCCCGCTCCTGCTCCTGAGTGACGGAAGTGGATGGATCGCGTCACTCGCTGCTATTTTCGGATGGGCGTTCGCCGGATGGGGTACAACGCTGTACTGGTGGGCAGGAGTCCTCTACGTGGTACAAGTCCGCCGCCTGGTCCGTGCGGACGCCATGGCCGACTGACCCCACCGATACGCGGTCAGCAGTGGCTCGATGGCCCGCAACGGAAAAGTGCGGGACAATCTGGACGGGTGAAGTCGGCTAGACCGTCGTCTCTTCTTAGGAGGACGCTTCCGACATGAAGGCCGTCGTGATGGCCGGAGGCGAAGGCACGCGCCTTCGTCCTATGACCTCGAGCATGCCCAAGCCGCTCCTGCCGGTGGCCAACCGGCCGATCATGGAGCACGTTCTGCGGCTGCTCAAAAGGCATGGGCTCAATGAGACCGTCGTAACTGTTCAGTTCCTGGCATCACTGGTCAAGAACTACTTCGGTGACGGCGAAGAGCTCGGAATGGAGCTCACGTATGCCAATGAGGAGAAGCCACTCGGTACCGCCGGAAGTGTCAAGAACGCCGAGGAGGCGTTGAAGGATGATGCCTTCCTGGTCATCTCCGGCGATGCCCTGACCGACTTCGACCTCACCGAGCTGATCAATTTCCACAAGGAAAAGGGCGCGCTGGTCACCGTCTGTCTGACGCGTGTGCCCAATCCGCTGGAATTCGGCATCACGATCGTCGACGAGGAAGGCAAGGTCGAGCGTTTCCTGGAGAAGCCGACCTGGGGGCAGGTCTTCTCGGACACCGTCAACACGGGTATCTACGTCATGGAGCCCGAGGTGTTCGACTATGTCGAGCCCGATGTGCCCGTCGACTGGTCGGGCGATGTCTTCCCGCAGCTGATGAAGGAAGGCAAGCCGGTCTACGGCTTCATCGCCGAGGGGTACTGGGAGGACGTCGGCACGCACGAGAGCTATGTGAAGGCACAGGCCGACGTGCTCGAGGGCAAGGTCGACGTGGAGATCGACGGCTTCGAGATCTCGCCCGGTGTATGGGTGGCCGAAGGCGCCGAGGTGCACCCCGACGCCGTGCTCCGCGGGCCCCTCTACATCGGCGACTATGCGAAGGTCGAAGCCGGCGCGGAGATCCGTGAGCACACCGTTGTCGGCTCCAACGTCGTCGTGAAGAGCGGGGCGTTTCTGCACAAGGCCGTGGTGCACGACAACGTGTACATCGGGCAGCACAGCAATCTGCGAGGCTGTGTGGTCGGAAAGAACACCGACATCATGCGGGCTGCCCGGATCGAGGACGGCGCCGTCATCGGTGACGAATGCCTGATCGGTGAAGAATCGATCGTGCAGGGCAATGTCCGGGTCTACCCGTTCAAGACCATCGAGGCCGGCGCCTTCGTCAACACGTCGGTGATCTGGGAGTCGCGGGGACAGGCCAATCTCTTCGGAGCCCGCGGCGTGACAGGCATCCTGAACGTCGAGATCACGCCGGAACTCGCGGTGCGGCTCGCCGGTGCCTACGCGACGACGCTCAAGAAGGGCTCCACGGTCACCACGGCCCGTGACCACTCCCGTGGCGCCCGGGCGCTGAAGCGGGCGGTCATCTCCGCGTTGCAGGCCAGCGCCATCGACGTACGGGACCTGGAGAACGTACCGCTGCCCGTGGCGCGGCAGCAGACCGCGCGGGGCAGTGCCGGTGGGATCATGATCCGGACCTCGCCCGGGGTGCCGGACTCCGTCGACATCATGTTCTTCGACGGGCAGGGCGCCGATCTGTCGCAGGCCAGCCAGCGGAAACTGGACCGGGTGTTCGCGCGGCAGGAGTACCGGCGTGCGTTCCCGGGGGAGATCGGGGACCTGCACTTCCCGGCCAGTGTGTTCGACTCGTACACCGGGTCTCTGCTGCGGAACGTCGACACGACCGGCATCGCCGAGTCCGGGCTCAAGGTCGTCGTGGATGCCTCGAACGGCAGTGCGGGCCTGGTTCTGCCCAGTCTGCTCGGCAAGCTCGGTGTGGACTCGCTGACCGTCAACCCCGGTCTCGACGAGTCCCGGCCGACTGAGAGCGCCGACATGCGGCGCTCGGGGTTGGTGCGGCTCGGAGAGATCGTGGCGTCCTCGCGGGCGGCCTTCGGGGTGCGGTTCGACCCTGTGGGTGAGCGGCTGTCGCTCGTCGACGAGAAGGGGCGGATCGTCGAGGACGACCGGGCCCTGCTGGTGATGCTCGACCTGGTGGCCGCGGAGCGGCGCAGTGGGCGGGTGGCGCTGCCCGTGACCACCACGAGGATCGCCGAGCAGGTGGCGGCGTACCACGGAACGCAGGTCGAGTGGACCACCACGTCCCCCGACGACCTGACGCGCGTCGGGCGGGACGAGTCGACCATCTTCGGCGGCGACGGCAGGGGCGGGTTCATCGTCCCTGAGTTCAGCAGCGTCTTCGACGGTACGGCGGCATTCGTGCGGTTGATCGGGCTGGTGGCGCGGACGCAGCTCACACTCAGCCAGATCGACGCGAGGATCCCGCGTGCGCACGTCCTGAAGCGGGATCTGGCGACCCCGTGGGCTGTCAAGGGGCTTGTGATGCGGCGAGTCGTCGAGGCGGCCGGAGATCGCTTCGTGGACACCACGGACGGCGTCCGGGTGGTGGAGACCGACGGGCGCTGGGTGATGGTGCTGCCCGACCCGGCCGAGGCGGTCACCCATCTGTGGGCGGAGGGGCCCGACGACGCGTCGGCCCAAGCGCTGCTCGACGAGTGGTCGGCGGTCGTGGACAGCGCGGGGCGCTGAAACACACTGCACGCGTGCGTGCCGGACAAGTGTCCTCCAGGGGGCCTGTCCGGCACGCCGGTGGGGCCATTCGGAGGTAGTGGTCGCGACGTGCGACGATGTGCGGCATGCCGCAGCAGCCCCCCATTCGGAGCACACCCACGCGCCCCTCGCGGCCGGACGCGTCCATGTCGCTGCTCACCAACGTCATGGACCACAGCCTCGACGACGGCTATGCCCAGGCCGCCGCGCGGAAGAAGGCCGCGGGTGAGGGCGGCCTGCCCAAGACCCTGAGGGCGAAGCTCGGCCTGGCCGCCGGCCTGGTCCTCGCCGCCCTGGTCGTGACCGTCGGAGCGGCACAGGCACGGGTCGCGGCCCCGGTCGTCGCCAAGGAGCGCGAAGAGCTGGTCGACCGCATCGACCAGGAGACCGAGGCGGCCGACAGGCTTGAGGGCAGCGTCGACAAGCTGCGCAACGACGTGAGCGCGCGGCAGCGGGAGGCGCTGAAGCAGAGCGGAGGCGGCGACCAGGCGGAGCTGGTGGGCGTCCTGTCGGGCGCCCTCGAGGTGCACGGCCCCGGCGTGAAACTGGTCGTGAACGACGCCAAGGAAGCGACCACGGGCGGCGACGGCGACCCGCGCGAGACGTCCGGTTTCTCCGACACGGGACGTGTGCGCGACCGGGACATGCAGCGCGTGGTCAACGGGCTGTGGGAGTCGGGCGCGGAGGCCGTCTCCATCAACGGGCAGAGGCTGACGGCGCTGTCGGCGATCAGGGCCGCGGGTGACGCGATACTGGTCGACAACAAACCGTTGGTGCCGCCGTACACGGTGCTCGCGGTGGGGGACGGAGAGCGGCTGAGCAGCAGGTTCCAGAACAGCGCCGACGGGCTCTATCTGCACGCCCTGCAGGAGAGCTACGGCATCCGGACCGGGATCTCCTCGGAGGACGACCTCCGGCTGCCGGCCGCTCCCAGTGTGATCGTACGTACAGCACAGCCGAGAATTGAGAAGGGCACATCGTGATCGCCGTACTGGGCCTCGTCGTGGGAGTCGTGGCCGGCCTGTTGGTCCGGCCTGAGGTTCCGGCGGTCGTCGAGCCTTATCTGCCGATCGCCGTCGTCGCGGCGCTCGACGCCGTCTTCGGAGGTCTGCGGGCCATGCTGGACGGCATCTTCGACGACAAGGTCTTCGTGGTGTCGTTCCTGTCGAATGTCGTGGTGGCCGCGTTGATCGTGTTCCTGGGCGACAAGTTGGGCGTGGGCGCCCAGCTGTCCACCGGTGTCGTGGTCGTCCTCGGCATCCGCATCTTCTCCAACGCCGCCGCGATCCGTCGGCACGTCTTCCGGGCGTGAGGCCGATGAGCGAGCACGGCGAGACGGCGGAGACTGCCGAGGCGGCCGAGACGGCCGAGACGGCGGAGAACAGGCTGCGCAGGGAGCTGCCCGAAGAGGTTCCCGCGGCCGCAGCGGGGCAGGAGACGTCCGAGGAGACGGCGAAGCCCACGTTGACCGGGCGGCAGCGGCTGGCGCAGGGGCTGTGGCCGCCGCGGCTCACCCGGGCCCAACTCATCGTCGCCGTGCTCCTGTTCGGCCTCGGTTTCGGTCTGGCCGTCCAGGTGGCGTCCAACAGTGACGGCGACAGCGCCCTGCGCGGCGCGCGTCAGGAAGATCTCGTTCGCATCCTCGATGAACTGGATGACCGTACGCAGCGTCTTGAGGACGAGAAGGAAGGGCTCGAGAAGCAGCGTCAGGAGCTGGAGAACAGCTCCGACCAAGCCGAGGAGGCTCGCAAGCAGACGGTCGAGAAGGAGCGTCAACTCGGCATTCTGGCGGGCACGGTGGCGGCGCAGGGCCCCGGCATCACGATGACCATCGACGACACGAAGGGGACGGTCGAGGCGGACATGTTGCTCGACGCGATCCAGGAGCTGCGCGCGGCCGGCGCGGAGGCGATCCAGGTGAACGGCGTTCGCGTCGTCGCCAACACCTATCTGACGGATTCCGGCAAGAGCGTGAGCGTCGACGGGAACAAGATCACCGCGCCGTATCGTTTCAAGGTCATCGGCAAGCCGCAGGATCTCGAACCGGCACTCAACATCCCTGGAGGTGTTGTGCAGACTCTCGAGAAGGAGCAGGCCACCGTCGCCGTCGAGCAGTCGACCAAGATCGTTGTGGACGCCTTGCGAGCGGCGAAGCAGCCTGACTACGCTCGGTCGTCCTCCCAGTGAACCGGGGGTGCATGGGGGCCGTCCGACGGGGGCATGAGGTTGCGGGGGGTCGGCGCACCGAATGGGTGGTGCGTGGTGGAAACTGTCTGGTGGATACGGACGTTGTGAGGATGTCCGGGTCGGCCGGTGTATTCAGTCAGGGTTCGTCCTGCCCCACGGGCGGGTCTGTTTCGGTCAAGGGGAATCGCCCGTGAAGTTGTTTGCGAAGTTGTTCGGCAAGAGCGCGCGAGAGGGCAGCGACAACGCGACCGCTCGTCATCGCGCGCAACCCGACGCGGAAGGCCAGCGGCCGCTGTTCCGGGACCAGGTCGGTGGTCCGGGTGGTGACATTTCCGGAGGTCAGGGCGCGCCGTCTGTTGACCCTGCCCAGTCCGCAGGCATAGGTTTCGGGCAACCGTCAACCTCAAGTACGGGTGGAGGGTTTTCCCCTATGTCGGCCCTGGTATGTACGAGGTGCGGTAACCGCAACGCGGAGAACAGCCGCTTCTGCTCCAACTGCGGTGCTCCGCTGCGACCGGGTGTCACCCCCGAGCGGGCGTCGGAGACGACCTCCACCATCTCCATTTCCGGCCTTGAGGCCTACGACTCCGAGGCCACCGGCCAGACGCAGCTTCCGGCGCTGTCTCCGGAGGCGCAGGCGGCCGTGGACGCGCTGCCGCTGGGTTCCGCGCTGCTGGTCGTGCGTCGCGGTCCGAACTCGGGCAGCCGCTTCCTCCTGGACGGCGACCTGACCACGGCCGGGCGTCATCCCCAGAGTGACATCTTCCTGGACGACGTGACGGTCTCGCGCCGCCACGTGGAGTTCCGGCGCAGCCCGGACGGCTCGTTCACGGTGGCCGACGTGGGCAGTCTGAACGGTACGTACGTCAACCGCGAGCGGATCGACCAGGTCGCTCTGTCGAACGGCGACGAGGTGCAGATCGGCAAGTACCGGCTGGTCTTCCACGCGAGCCAGCGGGGCTACTGACCCTCCTCCGGACTTCATCCGGGGGGACCCCAGGGAAGGTCCATGCTTCATACACCGAGGGGCGGCGCCGGGCACGGCGCCGCCGCCGCGGGCAGTGGACTGATGAGCATCGGCACGGTGCTGAACCTGCTGCGCGACGAGTTTCCCGAAGTCACCATCTCCAAGATCCGTTTTCTGGAGTCGGAGGGGCTCATCGAGCCGCAGCGGACCCCCTCGGGGTATCGCAAGTTCAGCGCCGAGGACGTCGAGCGCCTCGGTCACGTCCTGAGGATGCAGCGGGACCACTATCTGCCGCTCAAGGTCATCCGTGAGTATCTGGACGCCATGGAGCGGGGAGAAGTCGTACAGCTGCCCGCGCTCGGCCGTCAGCGGGACGGTGAGACCGGGGCCGAGGTGCCGGAGGGGCCCACCGCAGCCCGGATCGGGAAGGCCGAGCTGCTCGCTGCCGCCGGGATCGACGAGCGGGAACTCGCCGAGTGGGAGTCGTACGGACTCGTCACACCGCTGGAGGGCGGGGTGTACGACGCCGAAACGGTCACCGTGGCCTCGCTCGTGCTCGAGCTGGGGCGGTTCGGGATCGAACCGCGGCATCTGCGGATGATGAAGGCCGCCGCCGACCGTGAGGCGGGACTGGTGGACCAGGTGGTGGCTCCGCTGAAGCGGCACCGCAATCCGCAGACCAGGGCCCATGCCGAGGCACGTACGAAGGAGCTGGCGGGGCTCACGGTGAAGCTGCACGCCGCGCTGGTGCAGACGGCCCTCGGGGTGCGGCTGCCCTGAGCGGGCCGTTCGCCGGCCCGTGTGGGAGGGTCAGGGGTGGCCTGATCGGCCGCCGGTTCCCGGCCCGACTACCCAAACGTCCCGGGCACGGCCTAGGGTTGCTGTGTGAACGAGCTCGATGTCGTAGGTGTCCGGGTCGAAATGCCCTCCAACCAACCGATCGTGCTCCTGCGTGAAGTGGGAGGCGACCGCTACCTCCCCATCTGGATCGGGCCGGGGGAGGCGACGGCCATCGCCTTCGCCCAGCAGGGCATGGCCCCCGCGCGACCGCTGACCCACGACCTGTTCAAGGACGTGCTGGAGGCCGTCGGCCAGGAGCTCACCGAAGTGCGCATCACGGACCTTCGTGAAGGCGTCTTCTACGCGGAGCTGGTCTTTGCCAGCGGGGTCGAGGTGAGCGCCCGCCCGTCGGATGCCATAGCGCTCGCACTGCGCACCGGGACGCCGATCTACGGCAGTGACACGGTGCTCGACGATGCGGGCATCGCGATTCCGGACGAGCAGGAGGACGAGGTGGAGAAGTTCCGCGAGTTCCTCGACCAGATCTCGCCCGAGGACTTCGGCACCAGCAGCCAGTAGCGGGCTCCGGTGCGGCCGGAACGGCCCCGTGTCCGCGGGGCCTCGCCTCGGTGATGCGTGCCTCACGGGCCGCCCTGCGGGACGTGTACCGAAATACCGGTATTTGCCAGTGGCGCCGGAGTGCGTCCTGCGGCTCCCCGTCAGCGCATTCGGCTAGCCTTTCCCCGCGGTGGGGCACGGGAAACCACTCCTTGGGTGATTATCACTCGGCGTGCCGAGTGTGGCGATCGTTGACGCACCCCTGGTGACTGCCTACCGTCGAGAAGGCAGGTCAAGGACGGAGGTCGGCGTGAGAAGCAGCGGCGACGGTACGACTGGGGGTGCCCCCGGACTCGGTTCCGGGGGAAGCGGTCCGTACCCTCCCCCAAGCTCTCGGCTCCGCTCGAGCAGGGGGTACCCCCACCCCGGCAGCGCGGCCGACCACGCACCGCAGCGACCGGCGGCCGTGCCGAGCGGCGGAGGGGCGGCGTCCATGGAGACCGAGGAGATCGGCTACCGCGGACCGACGGCCTGCGCGGCCGCCGGCATCACGTATCGGCAACTCGACTACTGGGCACGCACGGGGCTCGTCGAGCCGAGCGTACGGCCCGCCTACGGCTCCGGGACGCAGCGGCTGTACAGCTTCCGGGACGTCGTCGTCCTGAAGATCGTCAAGCGGTTCCTCGACACCGGGGTGTCGCTGCAGAACATCCGTACCGCCGTGCAGCACCTGCGCGAGCGCGGGTTCCGCGATCTGGAGCGGATGACGTTGATGAGTGACGGCGCCACGGTCTACGAGTGCACGTCACCCGACGAGGTGCACGCGCTCCTCCAGGGCGGACAGGGCATCTTCGGTATCGCCGTGGGTGTGGTGTGGCGGGACGTCGAGAGCGCGCTGTCGCAGCTGCACGGGGAGCGGATCGACACGGGGGAGACCCTCGTCGGGCACAATCCGGCGGACGAGCTGGCACGGCGGCGTAACCGGGCGGTCTGAGAGCGCAGGCAGGCGGCTGAGGGGCGGCGCCGGGAGGGCATTGTCAGTGGCGTAGGGCAGCATCGGAGATGTGAGAACCGCGCCCACGATCCTGCACCTCGACATGGATGCCTTCTACGCCTCGGCGGAGCAGGCGGCCAAGCCGAGTCTGCGCGGGAAGGCCGTGATCGTGGGTGGGCTCGGGCCGCGCGGGGTGGTGGCGACCGCCTCGTACGAGGCACGGCTTTTCGGGGTGCACTCGGCGATGCCCATGGCCCAGGCGCGCCGGCTCGCTCCGAACGCCGCGTATCTCGTGCCGCGGTTCCAGTTCTACCGGTCGATCAGCGAGCAGGTGATGGAGCTGCTGCGAGCGTTGTCGCCGCTCGTGGAGCCGCTGAGCCTGGACGAGGCGTTCGTGGATCTGGAGGCCGGGGGAGCGGCCTGGGACGAGGAGTCCGCGCGGCTGGTGGGGGCGAGGCTGCGCACCGACATACGTGACTTCACGGGGCTCACGGGGTCGGTGGGGCTGGCGGCCTCCAAGATGCTCGCAAAGATCGCGTCCGAGCAGGCCAAGCCGGATGGGCTGGTGCTGATCGAGCCGGGGAGCGAGCGGGCGTTGCTCGGGCCGCTGTCGGTGCGGACCCTGCCGGGGGTGGGGCCGGCGACGGGTGATCACTTGCGGCGGGCCGGGATCACCACGGTCGACGAGATCGCCGAGGCCGGGGAGGACGAGCTCGTGCGGCTGCTCGGGAAGGCGCACGGGCACGCTCTGTACGCGATGGCGCTGGCACACGACGAGCGGCCCGTGGTGGCGGAGCGGGAGGCGAAGTCGGTGTCTGTGGAGGACACGTATGACGTGGACATCCACGATCGGGTGCGGGTGGGGATGGAGGTGCGGCGGCTGGCGGATCGGTGTGTGCGGAGGTTGCGGGCGGCGGGGTTGTCGGGGCGGACGATCGTGCTGAAGGTGCGGCGGTACGACTTCTCGACGTTGACGCGGTCGGAGACGTTGCGGGGGCCCACGGATGATCCGGCGGTGGTGCGGGAGGCGGCGGGTCGGCTGCTGGACTCCGTGGACACGACCGGTGGGGTGCGGTTGTTGGGGGTGGGAGTCAGTGGGCTCGCGGACTACACGCAGGAGGATCTGTTCGCCCAGGCGGCGGGGGAGGGTGTCGAGGAGCCGGAGGAAGAGGCGCGCGGGGAGGTTGTGGTGGGGGAGTCTGAGCCCGCTGAGCGGCGGTGGCATCCGGGGCACGATGTACGGCATGCCGTGTACGGGCTCGGGTGGGTGCAGGGGAGCGGGGTGGGGCGGGTGACCGTGCGGTTCGAGACGCCTGGGTCCGAGCCGGGGCGGGTGCGGACGTTTCGGGTTGACGATCCCGAGTTGGAGGGGGTCGAGCCGGTGCCGTTGGTTACGCGGCGAAGATTTGGGGGGTCTGGGCCTGGTGGTGGGGTGGGCGGGGGTTCTGTGGACGTGGGTGAGGCAGGTGCGGGTTCGTCGGGCCGGCCGGGGGTGGGTCGCACGGCCGGGCGCTGACGGGGTGCCGCTGCGCCCACCCGTGCCGCCCCAGCGGCACGACTGCCCGCATCTACGCGCCTGGGCTGTGCGGCTGACCGCAGCTGCACCTGAGCTGTACGACTGCCCGCAGCTGTGGCGCCTGGGAGTGCGGCTGCCCGCAGCTACGGCACCTGAGCTATATGACTGCCCGCAGCTACGCCACCTGGGCTGTACGACTGCCCGCAGCGTGGACTGCGTCGACCGTTCGCCCGAGGGGCCGGTGCTGAGGGTCAGGGCTCGTCTGGGCCTGCGACCTTGCCGAAATTGTGGTCCGGGAGGGGGGGAGGTGGGGCCAGGTCGAGTCCGTAGTGGTGGTAGAGCTGGAGTTCTTGTTCGGGGGAGAGGTGGCGGCCCACGCCGAAGTCGGGGGCGTCCTTGATGAGGGCGCGGTCGAAGGGGACGTGCAGGGTGCCCTCGATGAGTTCGCTGGGCTCGAGGGGGACGAAGGCGTCCCGGGAGAAGAGGCCGGTCCGTATGGCCGCCCACTCGGGCACGCCGGTCGCGTCGTCGAGGTAGACCTCGTCGATCGTTCCGATCTTGGTGCCGTTGCGGTCGAACGCCTTGCGGCCGATCAGGTTGCGCGGATCGATGTCGGTCTGCACGGGCCCTCCACTTGCTCGCAACTCATCCGTAAGCACCACAAAAGAGCACATTTTGGAAGGTGGCCACTCGAAGGCCAGTGCGGAGACCTCGCTGGTAGGCTGACAACGGCTGCTGACCCCGTGCGGGAGAGTCCTCCAGACATCATCGGAGGCGCCGAAGGAGCAAATCCTCCCCGGAATCTCTCAGGCCCACGTACCGCACGGACGAGGTCACTCTGGAAAGCAGGGCGGATGTCGTCGACGGTTTCCGCTCTCACCGACGGTGAAAGCCGGAGGCCTTCGGGCGATCCGGTGAAGCTCTCAGGTTGAGATGACAGAGGGGGAGGCCGTCCGGGTACCCGTGCAGTGGTGCCCCTCGAAGGTCGTGTCAGACCAGGAGGCCTCCGCAATGACCGTCCACCGCATTCCGCTCTCCGAGCTCGAGAAGGGGATCCCCTTCGAACAGCGCCACATCGGCCCCGACCATGAGGCCCGGGCCAAGATGCTCGCGCAGGTCGGCTATGGCTCCCTGGACGAGCTCACCGCCGCCGCGGTCCCGGATGTGATCAAGAACGCCGACGCGCTGGACCTGCCGGGCGCACGCACCGAGGCCGAGGTGCTGGCCGAGCTGCGGTCCCTGGCGGATCGCAACCAGGTGCTCGACTCCATGATCGGGCTCGGCTACCACGGCACCTTCACTCCGCCCGTCATCCTGCGGAACGTGATGGAGAATCCTGCCTGGTACACCGCCTACACGCCCTACCAGCCCGAGATCTCGCAGGGGCGCCTCGAAGCCCTGCTGAACTTCCAGACCATGGTCGCCGACCTGACGGGGCTGCCGACCTCCGGCGCCTCACTGCTCGACGAGGGCACAGCCGCCGCCGAGGCCATGGCGCTCTCCCGGCGCATGGGCAAGAACAAGAAGGGCCTCTTCCTGGTCGACGCGGACGCACTGCCGCAGACGATCGCCGTGATCGAGACGCGCGCCGAGCCGACGGGTGTGGAGGTCGTGGTCGCCGACCTCAGCGAGGGGATTCCGGCCGAGATCGCCGGGCGGGAGATCAACGGCGTGCTGATCCAGTACCCGGGTGCCTCCGGCGCCGTACGCGACATCAAGCCGGTCATCGAGCAGGCGCACGCGCTGGGCGCGCTCGTCACCGTCGCCGCCGATCTGCTCGCGCTGACGCTGCTCAGGTCGCCCGGGGAGCTGGGAGCCGACATCGCGGTCGGGACGACCCAGCGGTTCGGTGTGCCGATGGGGTTCGGCGGGCCGCACGCCGGATACATGGCAGTGCACGAGAAGTTCGCGCGCAGCCTGCCCGGGCGGCTGGTGGGCGTCTCCGTGGACGCCGACGGGAACAAGGCCTACCGCCTCGCGCTGCAGACGCGTGAGCAGCACATCCGCCGGGAGAAGGCGACCAGCAACATCTGCACCGCGCAGGTGCTGCTCGCCGTCATGGCCGGGATGTACGCCGTGTACCACGGCCCCGAGGGGCTCAAGGCGATCGCGCGACGGACCCACCGGTACGCCACCGTCCTCGCCGCCGGCCTCTCGGCGGGCGGGGCGGAGGTCGTGCACGGCGCCTACTTCGACACCCTGACCGTGCGGGTGCCCTCGAAGGCCGCCGAGGTCGTCGCCGCTGCCCGGGAGCAGGGGGTGAACCTGCGCCTCGTCGACGCCGACCACGTATCGATCGCCTGTGACGAGACCACCGCGCGGGCCCAGGTCGGTGCTGTCTGGGCTGCCTTCGGGGTCGACGGCGACATCGAGGCCCTGGACGCGGCCACCGAGGACTCGCTGCCGCAGGCGCTGCTGCGCACCGACGAGTTCCTGACCCACCCGGTCTTCCACCAGTACCGCTCCGAGACCGCCATGCTGCGCTACCTGCGCAGGCTGGCCGACCGGGACTACGCGCTCGACCGCGGCATGATCCCGCTGGGCTCCTGCACGATGAAGCTCAACGCGACGACGGAGATGGAGCCGGTCACCTGGCCCGAGTTCGGCCAGCTGCACCCCTTCGCGCCCGCCGAGCAGGCGCAGGGCTACCTCACGCTCATCCGGGAGCTGGAGGAACGTCTCGCCGAGGTCACCGGGTACGACAACGTCTCCCTCCAGCCCAACGCCGGGTCGCAGGGGGAACTCGCCGGGCTGCTCGCCGTACGCGGATACCACCGGGCGGGCGGTGACGAGCAGCGGACGGTGTGCCTCATTCCGTCGTCCGCGCACGGCACCAACGCCGCGAGTGCCGTGATGGCGGGCATGAAGGTCGTCGTCGTGAAGACCGCGGAGGACGGTGAGATCGACGTCGAGGACCTGCGGGCGAAGATCGAGCAGCACCGTGACGAGCTGGCGGTGCTGATGATCACGTACCCCTCGACGCACGGGGTGTTCGAGGAGCACGTCGCCGACATCTGCGCGCAGGTGCACGAGGCCGGCGGTCAGGTGTACGTCGACGGGGCCAACCTCAACGCGCTGGTCGGGCTGGCCAAGCCGGGGCACTTCGGCGGTGACGTCTCGCACCTGAACCTGCACAAGACGTTCTGCATCCCGCACGGCGGCGGGGGCCCGGGCGTGGGGCCGGTGGCCGTTCGGTCGCACCTGGCGCCGTATCTGCCGAACCACCCGCTGCAGCCCGCCGCCGGGCCGGAGACGGGCGTGGGGCCGATCTCGGCGGCGCCCTGGGGGTCCGCGGGGATTCTGCCGATCTCGTGGGCGTACGTGCGGCTCATGGGCGACGAGGGGCTGAAGCGGGCCACGCAGGTGGCCGTGCTCTCCGCCAACTACATCGCCAAGCGGCTCGAACCGCACTACCCCGTGCTGTACACCGGGCCCGGCGGGCTCGTGGCGCACGAGTGCATCATCGACCTGCGGCCGCTGACCAAGGCCACCGGCGTGAGCGTCGACGACGTCGCCAAGCGGCTCATCGACTACGGGTTCCACGCGCCGACGATGTCCTTCCCCGTGGCCGGCACGCTGATGATCGAGCCGACCGAGTCCGAGGACCTGACCGAGCTGGACCGATTCTGCGAGGCGATGATCGCGATTCGCGCGGAGATCGAGAAGGTCGGTTCGGGCGAGTGGCCCGCGGACGACAACCCGCTGCGGGGCGCCCCGCACACCGCCGCCGCGCTCGGCGGGGAGTGGGCGCACGCGTACAGCCGTGAGGACGCCGTGTTCCCGGCCGGGGTCTCGGTGGCCGACAAGTACTGGCCGCCGGTGCGCCGCATCGACCAGGCGTTCGGCGACAGGAACCTGGTCTGCTCGTGCCCGCCGCTGGACGCGTACGAGGACTGAGCGAGGGTCCGAGGGCTCCCCGTTCCGGTTCCGGGCTTCCGGGACCGGCGGGGAGCCCTCGGCGTTTCAGGCCGTGGCGAGGGAGACCTCGGTCGACTTGATCAGGGCGACCACGGAGGAGCCGGGGGCGAGGGCGAGGTCCGTGGCGGCGTCCCCCGTGATGACGGCGGTCAGCGCACCCCCGTCGATGGACAGCTTCACCGAGGCCATCGCGCCGCCGGTGGCGATGTCGGTGACCGTGCCGGGAAACCGGTTACGGATGGACAGGCCTTCGACCGGGCCGGTCGCGAGGGCGACCTCCGTCGACTTCACCAGGGCGTGGACGGCGGAGCCAGGGGCGAGGCCGAGTTCCGTCACGGCTTCCAGGGTGATCGCCGCGGTGAGGGGCTGGCCGCCGGTGAGACGTACGCCGACGGTGGCCATCACCTCGCCGGGGGCGATAGCGGTGACGGTGCCGGGCAGCTGGTTGCGGATGCTCATGGTCATGGGCATCAACGTAGGGCCCTGGATACGTTATGCCGGGTATGTATGAGTCTGCGGCGCCTTGCCTGTCAAGGCGCCGGTGGTGCTCCTGGGCCCGTTCAGGTGCGGTCGATGTGTACGTTCGTCGACTTCACGCGGGCGGTGGCCTCCATGCCCACCTCCAGACCAAGGTCCTCCACGGCCTCACGGGTCAGCAGGGAGACCAGGCGGTGCGGGCCTGCCTGGATCTCCACCTGGGCGGCGACGTCGCCGAGCTTGATCGCGGTGACGATCCCGGGGAAGGCGTTGCGGGCCGAGGTGTACGAGGTGCCCTCCTCGGTGCTGCCGGCCTTGGCGAGTTCGACGGAGAAGGCGGCGAGATCCTTGCCGTCGATGAGGCGTCGCCCGGTCTCGTCGCGGTGGGTCGCCACCCGGCCGGCGTCCGCCCAGCGGCGCGCGGTGTCGGGGCTCACGCCGAGCAGCCGCGCCGCCTGGCCGATTGTGTAGGACTGCATGCCGGTCACGATAGGGCCGGTGGCCGGGAATCGCGGACGTGGGGTCGGCGGGCCGCGCGGACGGGAACCGGAACCGGGTGGTGGACGCGCTGAGCGTGGCCGCGGCGGCCGGCCGGCTGAGCCCCGAGGAGTTGGACGAGCGCGTCATGGTCGCCCTCTCCGCCCGCACGACGGGGGAGTTGGCCGCGTTGAAGGGGCTGCCCACGACGGTGGGCGGGGCCGAGTTCCAGGACGTCGTGCGCATCGCCCAGCAGGGCGGATCGACGCGGCGCGGCGACGGCTGGGTGGCGCCGCGGCGACTGGAGATCGAGTCGCGCTGGGGTGACGTGACCCTCGACTGCACCAGGCGGTGATCGCCGACGCCACCCTGCGCGTCGAGCTGGTCGGCCACATCGACCAGGGCGGGCGGATCGCGGCGCGCACTCCGCGTCGCGCACGCGAGCTCTGAGGCGGCGGCGCGGCCAGGGAGACGTGCACATGCGCGGAGGCGAGCGGCCGCCCCGGGAGCGAGCCCAGCGGGCCGTCGTCGCCGTCGTGCCCGGCGAGGGCCTGGCCGGGCTGTACACCGAGGCGGGCGCGACCACCGTGCTCGCGCGTCCCGGGGAGGCGCCCGCGAGCGGGGAGCTCGTCGAGGCCGTACGGCGTGCCCACGCGCGCGAGGTCGTGCTGCTGCCCAACGACGCCGAGCTGCGCCACACCGCGGCCGCCGCGGCGCGCGGAGTCCTGCGTACGCGCGCTGTACTCAGCCCGTGTGCACGCGCGGCCTGCGGGCGCGGTCCGGTTCCGCCTCGCGCAGCACCTCCCGGGTGACCGGGGCGACCTCGCCCTGGCCGAAGAGAAAGAAGCGCAGGAAGTTGGCGAAGGGGTTGCCCTCGGTCCACTCGAAGTAGATGTGCGGGGTGCAGCCGGTGGTGTCGCGGACGTGCAGGAGCAGCGCGGCCAGCGCGTTGGGGACGGAGGAGGACTCCAGGGTCAGAACGCGGTAGCGGTTGTGCAGGACCTCGCCGCGTACGGTGAGCCTCGCCTCGAACTCGGAGGGGTCGGTGACCGTCACCTCGGCGAAGACGAAGTCCTCCTGGCCGGGGATGTCGTTGTCCTCCCGGATCTGGTCGATCTTGTCGCGGTACTCGGCCCTGTCCCGGCTGTCAGGCTCGTTGGCGATGAAGCGGATCTTGCGGCTGGCCATGTCCCGTATGAAGCGTTCCGCCATGGGGTCGAGCGTCACGCTCGTCACGCGCAGCTCGAAGGCGCGGGCCAGCCGGGACAGCAGCGAGACCAGGATGATGCCCGCGATGAAGCAGGCGCCGATCTTCACGCCGTCGGGGCGCTCGATGACGTTCACGACGGTCGTGTACAGGAACACCGCCGAGATGACCGCGAAGGCGACGGTCCAGTGCCGTTGACCGGCCTTGCGGGCGGCGATGGTCACGGCGATCGCGGCGGAGCTGATCAGGACCAGGACGCCGGTGGCGTAGGCGCCGCCCTGTGCGTCGACGTCGGCGTCGAAGATCCAGGTGACCAGGAAGGCGACCAGGATGAAGACGATGACCATCGGGCGGACCGCGCGTGCCCAGTGCGGGGCCATGCCGTAGCGCGGCAGGTAGCGGGGCATCAGGTTCAGCAGGCCGGCCATCGCGGAAGCGCCGGCGAACCAGAGGATGGTGATCGTCGAGACGTCGTAGACCGTGCCGAAAGCGTTGCCCAGGTACTCGTGCGCGAGGAAGGCGAGCGCGCGGCCGTTGGCCTGGCCGCCGGACTCGAACTCCTTCTCCGGAATGAGCAGGGTCGTGATGAAGCTGGTCGTGATCAGGACGGCGCTCATGATGAGAGCGGCCGTGGTGAGCAGCTTCTTGGTGTCCCGGATCCGGCCCTTGGGCTGCTCCTCGGTGTCGCCGGGGTCGCCCTTGACGTGTGGCATGACGGCGACGCCGGTCTCGAAGCCGGAGAGGCCCAGCGCGAGCTTCGGGAAGACGATGAGTGCCATGCCGATCATGACGAAGACGTTGCCGTGCTCGGCGGTCAGGGCACTGGACCAGTCGGTGATCAGATGGCCCTCGGTGGCGACGTGCCACAGCCCGACGATCACGACGACGACGTTGAGGGCGAGGTAGAGGCCCACCAGGACCACCGCGACGCCGATGGCCTCCAGGAAACCCTTGAGGAAGACCGCGCCGAGGAGGGCTACGAGGGTGAGCGTGATCAGCAGCTGCTTGTCGTGCAGGGCGCTGGTCAGATGAGGGTTCTCGACGAGGTGGGTCGAGGCGTCGGCCGCCGACAGGGTGATGGTGATCAGGAAGTCGGTGGCGGCGAAGCCGAGCAGGGTCAGGACGAACAGCTTGCCCTGCCAGAAGGACAGCAACCGCTCCAGCATCGCGATCGAGCCCTCGCCGTGGGGGCTCTCCTCGGCCACCCGGCGGTAGACGGGCAGGGCGCCCGCCAGGGTGACGATCACCAGCACGATGGTCGCCACCGGTGACAGCAGGCCGGCGGCGAGGGCGGCGATGCCGGGCTGATAGCCGAGGGTGGAGAAGTAGTCGACACCGGTCAGGCACATGACCCTGTACCAGCGCTGGCCCTGGTGCGCGGGTTCCGGCTGGGCGTGCGGTCCCTGATGGCCCTGGCCCTTGCCCATGTCGGACAGGCCCTCCAGCATCCAGGCGCGCAGGCGACTGGGCGCGGGGTGTTCGGTCGTGGCCATCGGCGTGCTCCTGATGTGCGGCTCAGCGTGCGGTTCTGGCCATCACGCGGACGGCGGCACCAGCGTAAGCAGAGAGTGACCCCAGGGCCTACGGATCATGGGAGGCCTGCGCGTCAAGCTTCCGTTAAGACTGGCCGCTGTGGCGTCCGCCCCGCATCAAGACGGTGGTGCGGGGATTGGCGGGGCTCCGACTGAGCCGTATGAAGGACTGTGCGGTCGGCGGCCGGGGCGGCCACTCAGCGTCACAGGCCGCACGGCATGGGGGTGGGCGATCGGCGGTGGGCCTCATTGCACCGGGTCTCACTCCGTCCGGGCGCCACCAACCGCTCCGCCGGCAACCCGGAGCTCGTCAAGTGGGCCAAGGAGGCCAAGGCCAAGGTGGTCAAGGACAACTCCACGGCCGACCACAAGGTCGCTCCCTCCCAGGTCCCCGCCGACGCCGTCACCTCTTCCGGCTCGGGCCGTGACCCGGACATCTCCCCGGCCTACGCCGAACTCCAGGTCCACCGCGTCGCGGAGCGCAACGGTCTGTCCGTCGCGCAGGTGCAGAAGCTGGTCAAGGAGCGCACCGAGAGCCGCACCCTGGGCTTCATCGGCGAGCCCCGCGTGCACGTCCTGGAACTCAACACCGCGCTCAGGGAAGTCACCGACGGCGGATGACGGGGCCCGGCTGAGGACGAGAGCGCCGCGGAGGCCGTCGCGGCGCCCTTGTTCTTCCCCGGGGCGCCTCCTACAGTCCGCTCCGTAATGTTCGTCAGTGAGACCGAATGTTTCGACCGGTCCGACGGAGGGGCAGAGGCATATGCGGACGTACGAGAATCCCGTCATCGGTGGATTCCATCCCGACCCGAGCGTGTGTCAGGTGGGCGAGGACTACTACCTGGTGTGCTCCAGCTTCGAGTATTTTCCCGGCGTCCCCCTCTTCCACAGCCGTGACCTGGTGCACTGGCGGCAGATCGGCAACGTCCTCGACCGGCCCGGGCAGTTGGAGCTGCCGGACGACCTGCCCGCGTCCGACGGCATCTACGCCCCCACCATCCGCCACCACGACGGCCGTTTCCACGTCATCACCACCAACGTCGGTGGCGGGGGCAATTTCCTCGTCACCAGCGAGCGGCCCGAGGGGCCCTGGTCCGACCCGGTGTGGATCGACCTGCCCGGGATCGACCCCGACCTGGCCTGGGACGAGGACGGCTCCTGCTGGTGTGCCGTGTCCGGGGTGCGGGTGGCCCGTATCGACCCCGCGACCGGGAAGGTGCTCGAAGGGCCGTTCCCCGTGTGGTCCGGGACGGGGCTGGAGCATCCGGAGGCGCCGCACCTGTACCGGATCGGCGACTGGTGGTACCTCATGCTCGCCGAGGGCGGCACCGCCCACGGCCACAGCGTCTCCATCGCCCGGGCGCGCTCGCCGCGCGGGCCCTTCGAACCGGCCCCGCACAACCCCGTCCTCTCCCACCGCAGTACGGACTCGCCCATCCAGTGCACCGGCCACGCCGACCTGGTCCAGGCGCCCGACGGCAGCTGGTGGATGATGCTGCTGGCCACCCGTCCGCGCGGCTACTTCCCGGCGTTCCACGTCCTCGGGCGGGAGACCTTCCTCACCCCGGTGGAGTGGGTGGACGGCTGGCCTCGCATCGCACCCGTGACCGAGCGGCACCCGGCGCCACGCGGGGCCTGGTACCCAGTTGAACCCGAGCCGGTGCGCGACGACTTCGACGCCCCGGAGCTCGCACCGCGGTGGCTCTCCCCGCGCCGTCGGCCGGAGGGCTCCTGGTCGTTGAGCGAGCGGCCCGGGTGGCTGACGCTGACCGCGACGGGCGGCAGCCTCGACCGGCCCGGCGCCACCTTCGTCGGGCGTCGGCAGCAGCACCCCGACTGCCGGGCGGCGGTCCGGGTGGACCCGGGTTCGGGGCGGGCGGGCCTGTCCGTGCGCATGGACGAGGCGCACCACTACGACATCGAGGTGGGCGGGGGAGCGGTGGAGGTCGTCGCACGGATCGGCCCGGTGCGGGAGAGCCTCGTGCGCCGGCCCGTGCCGCCAGGACCGCTCACCCTGGCGGTCGACATCCGCACGTCGGACGTAGTGCCGCCCACGGCCACGGCAGGTGACCAGGAGGTTCCCGGCATTCGGGCCGGCGGCCCCGACACGATCTGCTGCACGGTCGAAGGGCCGGACGGGGCCGTGAAGTTGGCGGAGCTCGACGGCCGTTACCTGTCCACGCAGGTGGCCTTGGGCTTCACCGGCCGGGTCATCGGCATGTACGTCACCGAGGGCAGCGCGACCTTCGACTGGTTCGACTACACCTCAGCCTGACCCCGACTGTCCGCAGCCCCGGGGGGTTCGCGGAGGGCCGTCGAAGGATTCACCGCGTACGAGGGGTTGCCACCCGTCGGACGCTGTCCTTAGGGTGCGGCAGCAACGAAGCTTTCAGGATCAACTCCGAAACTTTCGCAACCTGAGGAGTGCATGATGGGCGATCCGGCACTGTCCCGCCGCGGTTTCCTGGCGGCGTCCGCCGCGGCTGGTCTGGGCATCACAGCACTGAGCGGCTGTGGCGGCGACTCGGACGGAGGATCGTCGGGCAAGACCACCCTGGAGTGGTGGCACATCATGACCAGCGAGCCGGCCAAGAGCGTCTGGGCCTCTCTGGCCCGGCAGTTCGAGTCGCAGAACCCCAACGTGAAGATAAAGATCGTCGCGCTGGAGAACGAGGCGTACAAGTCGAAGATGACGGCGCTGACCGCTTCCGGCAAGCTGCCCGACATCTTCCACACCTGGGGCGGCGGCGTCCTGAAACAGCAGGCCGAAGCGGGCCTCGTCGAGGACCTCACCGACCGCACCAAGGACTGGACGGGCACCCTGCTGCCGGTCGCCAAGGAGCCGTACCTGATCGACGACAAGGTCTACGGCATCCCGGACGACATCGGCATGGTCGGCTTCTGGTACAACAAGGCGCTCTTCAAGAAGGCCGGGATCACCACGCCCCCGACCACCTGGACCGGCTTCCTCGACGCCGTACGCGCGCTGAAGGCCGCCGGGGTCGCGCCCATAGCCCTGGCCGGCAAGGACAAGTGGCCCGGCATGTACTACTGGGCCTACCTGGCGATGCGCACCGCCGGACTCGACGCCCTGCAGAAGGCCGCCGACAGCAAGGACTTCACCGGGGCCGGCTTCGTGGAGGCCGGTGAACACCTCAAGGAGCTCGTCGCGCTCCAGCCGTTCCAGAAGGGGTTCCTGGGCGCCGCGTACTCCACACCCACCGGGCAGGCCGCCGCCGTCGCCAACCGCAAGGCCGCGATGGAGCTGATGGGGCAGTGGGCGCCCTCGACGCAGGACAGTGAGGGCAAGGGCCTCGGCGCCGACCTCGGCTTCTTCCCGTTCCCCACGGTCGAGGGCGGCAAGGGCGCGCTCACCGAGGTGTTCGGCGGAGGCGGCGGACTCGCCCTGCGCGAGGGCGCTCCACAGGCGGCCGTCGACTTCCTGAAGTTCTTCGCGTCGGCCGGCACCGACCGCGAACTGGTGAAGAAGACCAGCGTGCTGCCGGTGGTCACGGCCGCCGAGGACGCGCTGACCAACCCCAACCTGAAGGCCGTGCAGAAGCAGTTGAAGAGCACCACCGGCTTCCAGCTCTACCTCGACCAGGCCTACCCGCCCGCCGTCGGCCAGGAAATCAACGACAGCGTCGCCGCGCTGATCGCCGGCTCCAAGTCGCCCGAGCAGGTCACCGAGTCGATCACCAAGGTCGCGAAGGAAGAGCAGTAGGCCGCGATGACCTCAACCTTCCTTCCGGACAAGCGCTCCGGCCCCGACGTCGCGCCGGCGGCCCCGGCCGGCCGGCCGGGGCCGGGGCGCAGACGGCGGCGCGTGCTGCACTGGCTCACCGCGGTCTCCTTCCAGGTGCCCGCGCTCGCGCTGTTCGGCCTGCTCGTCCTGCTGCCGATGCTCTTCGCGCTCTACGCCGCCTTCTTCCGGTGGGGCGGCTTCGGCATGCCCTCCGACTCCATCGGCACGGACAACTTCACGCGGCTCTTCGACGATCCGGTCTTCCTCGGCGACCTGTGGCGCTGCCTCGTCCTGGTGGCCCTCACGCTCGCCCTGCAACTGCCGTTCGCGCTCGCCATGGCCGTCCTGCTCAACCAGCGGCTGCGCGGGCGGGCGTTCTACCGGATGCTGTTCTTCGCTCCGTACATCCTGTCCGAGGTGATCACCGGCGTCCTGTTCTCGATGATCTTCGCGCCGGACGACGGTTTCGCCGACCACGTCCTGGGCGGCATCGGTCTGGACGGGCTCGGCGGGAAGTGGTTCTCCGACCCCTCCACCGTCATGGCCACCCTCTTCCTCGTCATGACCTGGAAGTACTTCGGCTTCCACATGATGCTCTACCTGGCTGGACTCCAGTCCATCCCGGCCGAGTTGACCGAGGCCGCGATCGTCGACGGCGCCGGACCCTGGCAGCGGTTCCGCCACGTCACGCTGCCGCTGCTCGCGCCCACGCTCAGGATCAGCGTCTTCCTGTCCGTGATCGGGTCGATCCAGCTCTTCGACCTGGTGTGGGTGATCACCGCGGGTGGCCCCGACCATCACTCCGAGACCATGGCCATCACGATGTTCCAGTACGGCTTCAAGCGCTACCAGGTCGGCTACGCCAGCGCGATCAGCGTCGTCATCTTCGGCATCAGCCTCGTCTTCGCCCTCGCCTACCAGCGGTTCGTGCTCCGCCGCGACCTCGAAGGGGCCACCACGACCATGCGGGGAGGCGGACAGTGACGGTACGTCAGAAACGTCGGGGCAGGGGCCTGCCGCTGCACGTCGTGCTCGTCACCGTCGGCGCGGTGATGGCCGTACCCCTGCTGTACGCGGTGTTCTCCGGCTTCAAGTCCACCGCCCAGCTCTCCCGCAACCCGATCGGGCTGCCCGACCCGTGGGTGTCCTCGAACTACACCGGCATCCTCGGATCGGGCGACTTCTGGCGGATGCTCGGCAACAGCACGCTGATCGCGGTGGGCACGACCGTGCTCGTCGTCGCGGTGTCGGCGCTCGCGGCCTTCTCCTTCGCCCGGTTCGCCTTCCGGGGGCGGGAGGCGTTGTTCACACTGTTCACCATGGGGCTGATGTTCCCCTTCGCGGTGGCGGTCCTGCCGCTGTTCCTGTTGCTGCGCTCGATGAACCTGCTGGACAACCCGCTGGGCGTGATCCTGCCGCAGGCCGCCTTCGGGCTGCCGATGACGATCGTCATCCTGCGTGGCTTCTTCAGGGAGATCCCGGCCGAACTGGAGGAGGCGGCCACACTGGACGGCTGCGGCCCGTTCGGCTTCTTCTGGCGGATCCTGCTGCCCATGGCCCGGCCCGCGCTCGGCACGGTGTCGGTGCTCGCGGTGGTCGGCAGCTGGAACAACTTCCTCCTGCCGCTGCTGGTGTTCAGCGAACCGGAGTGGTGGACCATCCCGGTCGGCGTCCAGCAGTTCCAGGGCCAGTACTCGTCGGACACCGCCCGTGTCTTCGCCTACCTGGTCCTCGCCATGGTCCCCGCCCTCGCCTTCTACTCGGTCGCCGAGCGCCAGCTCGTCGGCGGCCTCACCGCCGGCGCCACGAAGGGATGACGCGCGCCGACGGACGTACGGCTCACCCACCTCCCCCGATCGTGAGGAGTCGCTCCATGCCCACGACCACCCCCTCCCGCACCCGGCTCAGACTCGCCGGCGCCCTCGCCACCGTCCTGGTCGCCGCGGGCGTCGTCACCGGACCGGCCGCCCAGGCCGGCGAGCAGCACGGCAGGGAACGCACCCTCGCCGAACTCGCCCAGCGTCACGGGCGCTACTTCGGCAGCGCGACCGACAACCCCGAGCTCACCGACAAGCCCTACACCGAGATCCTCGGCGATCAGTTCGACATGATCACGCCGGGCAACGGCATGAAGTGGTACGCCACCGAGCCGCAGCAGGGCGTCTTCGACTTCTCCAAGGGCGACGAGATCGTGAAGCTCGCCCGCAAGAACCATCAGCGGGTCCGGGGCCACACCCTGGTCTGGCACAGCCAGCTGCCCGACTGGCTCACCTCGCGCACCTGGACGGCCGACGAACTGAGGGCCGTACTGAAGAAGCACATCCAGACCGAGGCACGGCACTACCGCGGCAAGGTCTACGCCTGGGACGTCGTCAACGAGGCGTTCAACGAGGACGGCACCTACCGCGAGACGATCTTCTACAAGACCCTCGGCCCCGGCTACATCGCCGACGCCCTGCGCTGGGCCCACCAGGCCGACCCGCACGCCAAGCTCTACCTGAACGACTACAACATCGAGGCGGTCGGCCCGAAGAGCGACGCCTACTACGCGCTGGCCAAGAAGCTGAAGGCGCAGGGCGTCCCGCTGCACGGCATCGGTCTCCAGGCCCATCTCGCCCTCCAGTACGGCTATCCGACCACCCTGGAGGACAACCTCCGCCGCTTCGCCCGCCTCCGCCTCGACACCGCGCTGACCGAGGTCGACGTACGGATGCTGCTGCCCGCGCCCCAGGAGAAGCTGGCCCAGCAGGCCGACTGGTACCGGGACATGACGAAGGCGTGCCTCGCGGTGCGCCGGTGCGTCGGGATCACGGTATGGGACTACACCGACAAGTACTCGTGGATCCCGGCGGTCTTCGAGGGGGAGGGTGCGGCCCTGCCGTGGGACGAGCAGCTCCGGCCGAAGCCGGCGTACCACGCGATAAGGGAGGCGCTGAGCTAGCTCAGTGGCGTGGTGCGGCAGTGCTGGAGCGGATCACCAGGTCCGTGCCCAACTCGACCCGGGGCGAGTCCGGTTGCTCGTCCCGGGCCAGCCGTAGCACCGTACGGACGGCGACCTTGCCCATGTCGGCGAGGGGCTGCCGGACGGTGGTCAGGGGCGGTGCCGACCAGCGGACCTCCGGAAGGTCGTCGAAGCCCACCACGCTCATGTCCTCGGGCACCCTGAGCCCCCGGCGGCGCAGCGCCTCGATCGCGCCGAGCGCCATCTGGTCGCTGGCCGCGAACACCGCCGTCGGCGGCTCGGGCAGGTCGAGGAGGGTGTTGCAGCCGGTGAAGCCGGACTCGGGGTGGAAGTCGCCGGGGACGACGAGCGATGCGTCGACGGGGATGCCGGCGGCCTCCAGGGCGGCGCGGTAGCCGTCGAAGCGGGCCCGTGAGCACAGCAGCCTGGGCGGTCCGGCGATCAGACCGATCCGGCGGTGGCCGAGCGACAGCAGATGCTCGGTGGCGGTCAGGCCCCCCGACCAGTTGGCGGCGCCGACGGTCGGGGCGTCCAGGTCGGGCGAGCCCGTGGGGTCGACGACCACCAGCGGCACGCCGAGGATGCGCAACTGCTCGTGCAGTACGGGGTCCAGGGCCGAGGTGACCAGGATGACGCCGTCGGAGGCGCGGGCCCGCAGGTTGCGCATCCACTCACGGGCGTCGCCGGAGCGCCCGTGGATCGCCGACACCACCGTGCCGACCCCGGCCGCGTGGGCGACCTCCTCGACCCCGCGGATGATCTCCACCGCCCAGGGGCTGTCGAGGTCGTTGAAAACCAGGTCGAGCAGGGCGGCGCGCGAGGGGGTGGCCTGGGGGCGCTTGCGGTAGCCGTGCCGGCGCAGCAGGTCCTCGACCCGGGCCCGGGTCTGCGGCGAGACGTCGGACCGTCCGTTGACCACCCGGGACACGGTGGGCACGGAAACCCCGGCCTGCCGGGCGATCTCCGTGATCGTGACCTTGCCCCGCCCTTCTGACGCCGCCTCGGCGTCGGCCTCACGCGCTGCCAATACCCCCACCTCCGTTGTTCCGGACGCCTTCTCGAAACTTCCAGGAGTCTTCCGGAAAACGGGTGGCCCTGGGAAGTCAATCGCGAGGGGCGAGTCGCGGAACTACGGTGCGTGACCGTCCGCGGACATGCGTCGGGGCCGGTTCGCAGCGCTGGTCTGCGGCCGGCCCCTCGTGTCTCCCGGGCGAGGTTCGGTGCCCCGCCTGGTGGTGCTCAGGCTGCCGTCATCACCTTTTCCGCACCCAGCGGGCGGTGCGGGGCGATGATCTGGCCGTCCGGCAGGAGCTCACCGGTGTCCTCGAACAGGAGAACGCCGTTGCACAGCAGGCTCCAGCCCTGCTCCGGGTGGTGCGCCACGAGACGGGCGGATTCCCGGTCGGCGGAGTCGGCTGAAGGACACGGTGGCTGGTGCTGGCACATGGGTGGGATCTTTCGCTCTGTCGTGGTCATGCCCGCCCCCCGTTGCGGTATGTGGTCGGAACCCAGTGTTGCCCCCTGGGCGTCGATCCGCAGGTATTTCGCAGCACGGCTTCTTCACAGGTTGATGACGCGTTGCTCACGTGGATGGTTCATCCCAACTGGGCGGTCACTTCGGATGGTTCGTGATGGCCGGATGGGGCTAGTCCGCTGGGGGAGGGAGCTTTTCGGGCTCGCCGGAGCGGTGAAACGCTCGTACGAGCGCCACGGTGTATGGACATGCGGACGCACACCGCCGCCTTGCGTTCAGGCGGCGGGGTGCGAAGGCGAGTGTCAGGCCGGCGAACCGAGGAGCGGGGTCGGCGGGGTCACCCGGTGGGTCAGTACCGGGAGCAGCTCGGCGACCCGGTGCGGTCGGTGGGCCGCGATGCCGGGCGGCGCCGGCGCCAGCGGGACCAGGAGGTCCGTGGCGGCCGGGTGGTGCTCGGCGGCGTCCGCGTCGCAGTCCCCGTGCAGCCAGAGCGTGAGCATGTACAGACTCGGCAGGGACAGCAGGCGCGGCTGGTACGGCTGTTGCAGCGACTCGGCCTGCTGCAGCGCGCGCTCGTGGGAGGCGACGTACGGGCCCTCGAAGAAGTGCGAGAAGGCCCAACCGTCGGGGGTCAGCATGGTCTCGGCCGCGGCCACCGCACGGTCGCCGCAGCGGATGAGGAACCGCCAGCCGGTCAGCCGGGTGGAGGAGACGCCCTCGGGGGTGATCCGGTCCAGTACGTGCACGGGCAGCGGGAGCTCGGGGGTTACGGGCCCCTGTGCGGTGCGCAGGGAGGGAGTTCGGGCCTCGAGGACCGCGGTCGGGGAACCGAGGGCGGTGAGGACGGAGCGGAGCGCGGGCGCGGGAGCCGGGGTGACATGCAGCGGCATGATGGGTCGCCTCTCATTCGACAGGCACAGTGGCGCGAGGGCGGGGCAAGGCGGGGGCGGACGGCACTGTCAGCTCTCGGGGGTCAGAGAGGCCGGGGCGGGGTCTGTGGACGAGAGGAACGAGAGGTACGGATGCGGCCTGCCGTACGTCGCCATGACGGCAGCTTCCATCGACCGGGCGCCAACCTTCTCTGCCTTGTTCGCGGAGTTTATATGAGACATGTTCGGGCTGTGTTTCATCTAGCCGTTTCCGAAGGGCTCCGCAAGAGTCCATTCAGTCGGCGATTCGAGAGAATCATCCCGATTCAGGGCCCGCCGCGCGGCGGTGACCTCGGGATATGCGCCCGCAGCGGTCGGCCAATTGGCGTCGGCGTTTTTCACAAGGCCCCGGGGGTACCCGGATCTGCACACTGCACCATGCCCGGTGAATGTGCCGCCGGTCACGTTCCACCAGAGTAGCGGGCGTCACGTCCGGCCGGGACGTTATCGATCGCTTCGGTTGGGCATAAGCCACCTGACCCGGGCCACCGGGGGCTACCACCGGCGGGCGGATCCATCGGCCTGCCCATCCGAGGAGGGACGCTTCGATGGGGGAGAAGGTCGTGGCAGGTGGGTTCGACCTGTCCGATCGCCAGCGCTACCGCGACAAGCTCCGGCGATGCCTGACGGGGCTGGAGCGACTCCTGGCGGAGGAGCGGTTCGACCGGCCGAAGAACCTCATGGGGCTCGAGATCGAATTGAATCTCGCCGGAGCCGACGGCATGCCCAGAATGCTGAATGCGCAAGTACTGGAACGCATCGCCAGTCGCGATTTCCAAACAGAACTCGCCATGTTCAACCTGGAAGTCAACATAGCTCCACACCGATTGGGTGGCAGGGTATTCGATCGGCTCGCCGAGGAACTCCGCACGTCACTGGCATATGCCGATCGGAAAGCGGGCGAGGTCGACGCCGGAATCGTGATGATCGGCATTCTGCCGACCCTCGACAGGGACGACCTGGTCTCCGCCAACCTCTCCGACGTCGACCGCTACGCGCTGCTCAACGAGCAGATCGTGGCGGCCCGCGGCGAGGACTTCCGCCTCGACATCGACGGCGTGGAGCGGCTGACCTGCACCGCCGGGTCCATCGCGCCGGAGGCCGCCTGCACCTCCGTGCAACTGCACCTCCAGGTCACCCCCGGCCGCTTCGCCGATGTGTGGAACGCCGCACAGGCCGTCGCCGCCGCTCAGGTCGCCGTGGGCGCCAACGCGCCCTTCCTGTTCGGCCACGAGCTGTGGCGTGAGTCCCGGCCGCCGCTGTTCCAGCAGTCCACCGACACCCGCCCGCCCGAACTCCAGGCGCAGGGCGTGCGGCCGCGCACCTGGTTCGGCGAGCGGTGGGTGTCCTCGGCGTACGAGCTCTTCGAGGAGAACCTGCGCTACTACCCGGCCCTGCTGCCGATCTGCGACGAGGAGGACCCGCTCGAGGTGCTGGACGCCGGCGGTGTGCCCAAGCTCGCCGAGCTCGTCCTGCACAACGGCACGGTGTACCGCTGGAACCGCCCGGTCTACGGCATCGCGGACGGTGTCCCGCACCTGCGCGTGGAGAACCGGGTGCTGCCCGCCGGGCCCACCGTCACCGACGTCATCGCCAACGCCGCGTTCTACTACGGCCTCGTCCGCGCCCTCGCCGAGGAGTCCCGGCCGGTGTGGACCCGGATGCCGTTCGAAACGGCCGCCGCGAACTTCGACGCGGCGTGCCGGTACGGCATCGACGCGCGGCTGGAGTGGCCGCGGCGCGGGCGGCTCGGGGGCACGGTGCAGGTCGACGCCGTGAGCCTGGTACGCGACGAGCTGTTGCCGCTCGCGGAGGCCGGCCTGGAGGCCTGGGGCGTCGAGGCCGTGGACCGGGACCTGTATCTCGGGGTCATTGAGGAGAGGTGCCGTCGGCGGTTCAACGGCGCGGAGTGGCAGGCCGCGACGTTCCACCGGGGGCTGGAGATGGGGCTGAGCCGGGAGGTGGCCCTGGCCGCCACGACTCGCCGATACCGCGAGCTGACGGAGACCGGGGAGCCGGTGCACACATGGCCGGTGGGGTTGCCGGAGCCGGTGCCTCTGGGCTGAGCGGCGTGTGAGACGGGGGCGAGGCCGGGGGGTGTCCGGCACTGCCGGGCTGCGCCGTTGCGGGGGATCGCCGCGGCGGCGGAGACACGTGCACGTGGGTGGCCGGGGCTGTGCGTGTGGGGTGGGAGGTGTGTGGAGGCCCGGCTGCCGGCCGCGTGCGTGGGGGTGCTGAGTCGCGGACCATACTGGTCGGGCATGCTGTGACGTCACGGTGTGGCGGGTGACTGGAGGCTGGAGTGCAGGCGGAGGCTGGTGCGGCGGACGAGTCATATCCGCAGGAGCGGCCCTCGCGGCGCGTGTTCCGTGACGAGACGCTGCTCGTGCTGGGCCTGTCGCTCGGCGCCAGCGGGGTGTCGGCGCTGATCAGCTTTGTCGGGTCGGTCACCAAACCGGGTGGCCTCAAGGATCAGGCGGCCACCCTCAACGCCTCTGCCGCGCCGGGCCGGCCCTGGCTCGACCTGGCCTGGCAGCTCTTCGGGATCGCCTCGGCGCTGGTGCCCGTGGCCCTCGTGGCCCACTTCCTCCTTCGCGAGGGGGCCGGCCTGCGCACCCTCGGCTTCGACCGCACCCGCCCCCGGTTCGACCTCGGCCGCGGTGCCGGGATCGCGGCCGTGATCGGCAGCACCGGGATCGCCTTCTACCTCGCCGCCCGCGGCCTCGGCTTCAACCTCACCGTGGTGCCGGAGGCCCTGCCCGACGTGTGGTGGAAGTACCCGGTGCTGATCCTCTCGGCGCTGCAGAACGCGATCGTCGAGGAAGTGATCGTCGTCGGCTATCTGCTCCGCAGGCTCGGCCAGTTGGGCTGGACGCCCGGCGCCGCACTGGTGGCCAGCTCCGTACTGCGTGGTTCGTACCACCTCTACCAGGGCATCGGCGGCTTCATCGGCAACATGGTGATGGGCGTCGTCTTCGTCTATCTGTACCGGCGCTGGGGACGCGTCGGCCCCCTCGTCGTGGCGCACTCGCTGCTCGACATCGGGGCGTTCGTGGGGTACGCCCTGCTCGCGGGCAAAGTGGGCTGGCTGCCGACGGCGTGAGCTGCTGACAGAGGGGCGTACGGGCCTGTCGTACGCCCCTCCGCACGCACACGCCTTCCCGCGGTTACGCCAGCAGCTCGCCCTCGATGACCGTGACCGCGCGTCCGCTCAGCAGGGTGCGGTCGCCGCGCAGTTCCGTGCGGACGCGGCCGGAGCGGGGCGAGGCCTGGAGTCCGGTGAGGACGGGGCGGCCGAGGCGCTCGGACCAGTGCGGGGCTAGGGCGGTGTGGGCGCTGCCGGTGACCGGGTCCTCGTCGATCCCCACGTTCGGGAAGAAGCACCGGGAGACGTAGTCGTAGCCCCGGGCGGGGTCCTCGGCGCGGGCGGTGGCGATGATGCCGCGCGAGGAGTAGGCGGCGAGCGCCTTGTGGTCGGGGCTCAGGCCGTGGACCGTCTTCTCGTCGGCGAGTTCCAGGAGCAGGTCACCGACGTTCGGGCCGGTGTCGAAGGCCGCGCGCGGTTCGGCGCCCAGGGCTTCGGCCACCCCGTCCGGAACGTCGACGGGGGTGAGCGGGGCCGTCGGGAAGTCCAGGGTGATCGAGCCGTCCTGCGCGGGCGTGGCGATGAGGACGCCGCTGCGGGTGGCGAACCGCACCGGGCCCTCGTGGGCGCCCGTGCTGTGCAGGACGTGGGCCGTGGCGAGCGTGGCGTGGCCGCACAGCGCGACCTCCGTGGCGGGCGTGAACCAGCGCAGCGCCCAGTCGGCCTCGCCGCCCTCCGGGAGCCGGTGGGCGAAGGCGGTCTCCGCGTGATTGACCTCCAGGGCCACCTTCTGCAGCCAGTCGTCGTCGGGGAAGGAGTCGAGAAGCAGGACCCCGGCCGGATTTCCGGCGAAGGGGCGGTCGGTGAAGGCGTCGACGATTCGAATCCGCATGGCGCTGACGCTAGGGGCTGCGGGAAGCCGCAGGCCAAGGCCAATTCATGAGTCCTGGACCGCTTTTTCTCCGGGTCGGGCGGCGGGCCGGGTTCACCCCCGGCGGGTGGTGCGCCCGTGTCGGCACGACGCCCGGCACGGCGCGCGGCTCCGGCCGAACACTGGGATGCTGAGCTGAGAGCGCTGCCCATGACCTGATGAGCGGTGGTGGTGAGCTCGATGGCCGTGTCCGAGGTGAACGATGCGGGGGTGCGGAGCGGCCCGCGCGCTGATCCCCTGGGCGATCCGTTCCTGACCACGCGGTTCGCCGTACCGGCCCGGCCCACCACGTTCCTGCGGCGCGAGCGGCTGGTCGAGCACCTCGACCAGGCTCTCCTGACGCCGCTGACCATGGTCAACGGAGCTGCGGGCGCCGGCAAGACGCTGCTGGTCGCCGACTGGGCGGCCGGCCGGGACCGGCCCGTCACGTGGCTCACCGTCGAGACGACCGACCAGGCGCCCGGCGTGTTCTGGGCGTATCTCCTCCAGGCCCTGCGCGCATCCGGCGTACCGCTGCCCGGCGAGGTCGGCTGTCCCGCGGACGCGGGCCGCGTGGACCGCGCGCTGCTGACGCGGCTCGCCGCCGCGCTGAGGGACCGGGACCAGCCCGTGCTCGTGGTGCTCGACGAGTACGACCGGGTGAGTGCCCCGGAGATCGCGGAACAACTGGAGTTCGTCCTGCACCACGCGGGACCCGGCATGCGCCTGGTTCTCGTCACCCGCACCGAACCGCTGCTGCCGCTGCACCGGTACCGGGCGGCCGGCGACATGACGGAGGTCAGGGACGCGGAGCTGGCCTTCACCCCCGACGAGGCCGTCACTCTGCTGGGGCTGCACGGGCTGCGCCTCACGGTGCCCGCCGCGCGGGCGCTCGTGGAACGCACCCGGGGATGGGCCGCGGGCCTCAGGCTGTGCGCCCTGGCCGCGCAGGAGAGCCCGGACCCGGAGACGTACCTGAAGGAGTTCGAGGCCGACCGCACCGCGGTGGCCGACTTCCTGCTCGCCGAGGTGCTCAAGCGCCAGACCCCCGAGACGCAGGACCTGCTGCTCCGGGTCAGCGTCCTCGAGCGCTTCTGCCCCGAACTGGCCAACGCCCTGACCGAGCGCACCGACGCCGAGCCCATTCTGGCCGGTCTGCACCGCGAGAACGCGTTCGTCGAGCACCTCGGGCACACCTGGTACCGCCTCCACCCACTGTTCGGGGAGATCCTCCGCGCCCACCTGCGAGTACGTCATCCTGGCCTGGAGCCCTTACTGCACCGCACGTCCGCGGAGTGGCTGCGGCGCTCCGGATCCCTCGCGGAGGCCCTCGGGCACGGTGCCGCCGCGGGCGACTGGGACTTCACCGCCGGGGTCCTCGTCGACGACCTCGCCATCGGCCAGCTCTTCACCGGCCTGCGTTCCGACGACCTGGCGGAGTTGTTCTCGCACATGGCGCCCGAGGCGACGAGCCCCGCCACGGACCTCGTCCGCGCGGCCCGCGAACTGGCCCGGTGCGACCTCGACCGCGGCCTGACCCACCTGCGCCACGCGGAGCAGAGCCTGGGCGGGAAGCGCGGCCCGGCGGGGGACGCGCCCGGCCTCGCGGCGGCCCGGCTGAGCTGCGCCCTGCTGCAAGCCCTGGCGGCCCGGCTGGCCGGTGCGCCGGGACGGGCGGAGCGGGCTGCCGAGGCGGCCGAGGAACTCCAGGGTGCGGTCCCCGCCCACCTGCTGGACAAGCATCCCGAACTCACGGCCCTGCTGTTGACGCATCTGGGGTCGGCGAGACTGTGGGCCGGACACTTCCGGGAGGCCCGGGCCGCGTTGTCCGCGGTGGCCGAGGGGGCAGGCGGAGCGTCGACGGCGCTCCCGCGCGAGGACTCCCTGGGCTGCCTGGCCCTGATCGACTACCTGAACGGCTGGCTCGGCAGGGCGGAGCGCAAGGCACGGGCGGCGATGACCGAGACGGGACGGTTCAGCCTGCCGCAGTCGTCCGGCTCCGGCATCGGGCGACTGGTCCTGGCCGCGGTGGCCGTCGACCGCGACGAACTGGCCCGGGCGCAGGCCCTCCTCGACACGGTCGCGAAATCGGACCCCGTGACGCGGGACCCGGTTCTGGCGGCGGGCCGGGCCATCGCCACCGCACGCCTGCTGCTGGCCCGCGGCAACACGCGCGCCGCGCTCGACGCGGCGGAGCCGACCCTCACCGCCGACGTGGTCTCACCCTGGGCCCGGGGCCACACGGCGCTGGTCGCCTCCGCCGCCCACCTCGCCGCGGGCCGGCCGGAGACGGCCGCCCGGCTGTTGCGGGCGCTCCCCGACGACCAGCCGGCCTGCGTGGTGGGCGCCGCACGGGCGCAGCTCGCCGCGGGCCGGCCCAGCGCGGCGATCGACCTGCTCGACCGAGCGCACCCGGAGGGCCGCACCGGCCCCGCGGTGACTGTACGGGCCCTGCTGGTGCGGGCGCAGGCCGCGGACGCGGGCGGGGACCAGGCCACCTCGCGCAGGCTCGTCGCCCGGGCTCTCCACGAGGCACGGCGCGAACAGCTGCGCCGCCCCTTCATCGAGGCCGGACCTTGGATCCGACCCCTGCTGGGCACCGCGCCCCTGCGAGGGCTGGCAGCGGGCTGGCTCACCCCCGCGCCGCTGCCGCCCGCGTCGCTGACCCCGGCTCCGCTCACCCCCGCCTCGCCCGCTCGTGATCCGCGGCCGCCCGACGGCCAGCCGCCGCCGGTCGTGGAGGCGCTCAGCGGACGCGAGCGCGATGTGCTGGTCCGGCTGTCCCGGATGATGTCGACGGAGGAGATCGCCGCCGACCTGTACGTGTCGGTGAACACGGTCAAGACCCACCTCAAAAGCGTCTACCGGAAGCTCGCGGTGAACCGGCGCAACGACGCCGTGCGTCGCGCGCGCGAGTTGCGATTGCTCTGACGAGAGATTGGCGGCCTCTGATCGTCCTGGGCACGGCCCCGTTCCCGATGGTCCTGGACACGTCCGTCATGAACGTCTCCATCAGCCGACTCGTCGAGGACTTCGACACCGAGGTCACCGCCATTCAGGCCGTCATCACGCTGGCTGGGAGCGACGCCGGGACGCCCGGGGCGCCGACCCCCTGATGGATCTGACCCTGCACTGCCCCCAGCCTGTCCCCATGCGCTGACGCAGGTGGTCCGCCGGACGGCCGTATCACCTCCACAGGGTGAGGCCGGGCGGTGTACCGGAGCGGAGGATCGCAGGGAAAGGCCGCGACCCACCCCTCCCAGGACACCCGGCGGAGAGCACTCCATGCGCTATGAGATCCGCGTCGACGGACACCTGTCGGAGACGCTGACCAGAGCCTTCCCGGAGCTGGACCACGTGGTGATGTCCGGTCAGACGGTCCTGTACGGCTCCATCATCGACGAGGCGCACCTGTACGGGCTGCTGGCCCGCTGCCAGTCACTGGGATTGCGGGTGCTGGAGATGCGTCAGCTGCCGGAGTGACTGGGCCGGAGTGACTGGGGCGACTGGAGTGACCTGACTGAGGGGGCCTCAGTCCGGCGGCGTGTCCCGGCCCTGCCTCCGCAGGCCCGCTCGGACCGCGCCGGCGAGTACGCGTGCGGCGACCCCCACGATCAGCAACCCCCCGGTCATCTGGAGCATCGTCAGCACCCGCCCCGTCTGGGACCGCGCGGTGATGTCGCCGTAGCCGACGGTACTGAACGTGGTGAGCGTGAAGTACAGGGCGTCCGTCCTGGTCAGCGGCTCACTGAAGGAGCCGGGGGAGGAGCGCTCCACGAGGTAGTACGTGCCGGCGAAGAGCACGAGGTACAGCGCCAGCGTGGCGGTCAGGGCCTCGACGGCCCGCAGGCGGGGATGGGCCGAGCGCACGGTGGCCCGCAGTTCCCACAGGAAGACCAGGACGACCGCCAGCAGGCCGCACGAGAGCAGCGCCGTGTCACCGCCGCTGTCGGCTCTGTCCATGGGGAGCAGGTAGTACGCGGTGAGGACAAGAGCCGCGACGCCCACGGCCCTTGCGATCGACACGGCCGACGCCCGCGCCCCCACCCGCTCCGGAGGCGTCGTCCGCTCCGGTCGGTCGGGCTCGTTCCGGGAAGCCGCTGGATCGTTCATCTCGTGTCTCTACGTCCGTTCCGCCACGCGTCTGCGCGCGGCTCCGGGCACCAGTTCACCGCCCGCCGCGGCGCACGGGGATCACCCCCCTCGGGTGACCCGGTGGCCGACGGCCCGCGGGACGCTGGCGTCGGCGAGCCGCACCGGACGGAACACCCACCGCCGGCGACGCGCCACGCCGAGACCGGACGGCACGCACGAGCAAGGAGAGGCCATGGTCCCGGGCAAAACCCCAGGCTCGCCCCACCCCGGCGGGACCCCGGAGAGCGGTCATGAGCTGACCCCGGCGGAACGCGCCGAGTACGAGCGGTTGCGCCGCGCCGCCGGAGTACGCCACCGGCGACTGCGCAAGGTGGGCGCCGCGCTTCTGCTGGTGGTGACCCTCCTGCTCGCGCCGCTGGCCGTCGTCGCGGCCTGGGTCGACGACGAGGTCGCCGACACCGACCGGTACGTACAGACGGTCGAGCCGCTGGCCTCCGACCCCGACGTGCAGAAGGTCGTGATCGACAAGCTCACCGCCCGCGTGGTGGCGAACGTGGACGTCAACGCGGTGACGGACTCGCTCAAGAAGGTGCTCCAGGACGCCGGGGCGCCGCCACGCGTGGTGGACGGCGCCGACGCCCTCGCCGCTCCGCTGCGCTCCGCGGTCCAGACCGTCGTACAGCGCAACATCACCCGTGTGATCACCAGTGACTTCTTCCAGCAGGCCTGGGTGACCGCCAACCGGCAGGCCCACGCGGCCGTGGTGAGCATGCTGACCGGATCGCAGGAGGGCGCCGTCCGCGCCACGGGCGACACCATCCAGCTCGACCTCGGCACCGTGGTCGACGAGGTGAAACAGCGCCTCGTCGACGCGGGCTTCGACAAGGCCTCGGCCATCCCCGACCCCGACAAGAAGGTCACGCTGTTCGAGACGGACAAGCTGAGCGAGGCACAGGACGCGCTGCGGCTGCTGGACATCATGGGCACCTGGCTTCCCGTGCTGACCGTCGCCCTCGCCGCCCTCGCCGTATGGACCGCTCCGGGGCATCGAGTGATGCTGTTGATCACGGCGGTGGGCCTCGGCGTGATGATGGTGGTGCTGCTGGTCGGGCTGGCCGTCGTACGACGGGTCTACCTGGACGCGGTGCCCCCCTCGACGCTGCCCGGGGACGCGGCCGCGTCGATCTACGACACCTTCGTCCGCTTCCTGCGTGACAGTACGCGCACGCTGCTCGTCGTCTCCGTGATCACGGCCCTGGCCGCCTACCTGTACGGCCCGGGGCGGGTCGCTCGCGGTGTGCGGGGGCTGTCCCAGCGGGGGGCCACGGCGGCCGGGGAGGCACTGAGCGGCGCCGGCCTGCGCACCGGGTCGACAGGACGCTGGCTGGCCACCCACCGCTCCTGGACCACCGGCGTCGCCATCGGGGCCGGCGCCCTGGCGCTCGTGATCTGGAACCGTCCCACGGTCGGTGCGGTGGTGCTCGTCGTGGGCCTGGTCCTGATCGCCCTGGCCGTCATGGCGGTGCTCGCCGCCGCGAACCCCACCCAGGGCGACGGCGCCCATGAACCGGGACGAGCGGTGCCCTGACTCACCCGCCCCGGGTGAGGACGGCCCCTGCTTGCCGTGCGCACGCTGAGAGTGGCACGGAACGGCTGCCGGGCCACGGCCCGCGACGGAGGAGAGAGATGAGTGGGATGTACCTTGCCTATGACTTTCCGCTGCTGAGCGTCTTCTGGTCCATGCTGTGGTTCTTCCTGTGGATCATGTGGTTCATCCTCCTCTTCCGGGTCGTCGTCGACATCATCCGTGACGACGACCTGAGCGGCTGGGCCAAGACCGGATGGCTGGTGTTTGCCATCGTCCTGCCCTTCCTGGGTGTCTTCGTCTACGTGGTCGCCCGGGGCAAGAACATGGGACGTCGCGAGAGGGCGCAGGCCCGGGCACAGCAGGAGGCCTTCGACTCCTACGTCCGTGAGGTGGCCAAGGGCGGCGGGTCCAGTGTCGACGAGCTCGCGAGGCTCTCCGAGATCCGCGCTCGCGGCGACATCTCGGACGAGGAGTTCCAGCGGGCCAAGGAACTGGTCCTCACCCGTCACTGAATCGAGGCAGCAGGATGACCACGACACACACCGCGCCCCCGCACACCGCCAGACAGGACTGGGCGCAGGGGATGACCGTTTTCGCAGCAGTCATGCTCATGATCGTCGGCCTGCTCGACGTCTGCCGGGGCATCATGGCCATCGCCGAGGACGACGTCTTCGTCACGACACGTCAGTACGTCTTCGAGTTCGACCTCACCGGCTGGGGCTGGGTCCACCTGATCCTGGGCGCGCTCGCCGTGGTCGTCAGTTTCGGGCTCTTCCAGGCGTCGATGTGGGCGCGCGTGGCCGGAGTGGCCATCGCCGGGTTCGTCATCATCGCCAACTTCCTGTCCCTGCCGTACTACCCGGTCTGGTCGATCGTGATGATCGCGTTCTCGGGGTTCATCATCTGGGCGCTGTGCGTGGTGCGGCAGGACGAGGCCTCCGACCCGGAAAGGCGGTAGCCATGTGCCGGTGGCTGGCGTACTCGGGAACCCCTGTCCTGCTCGACACCATCCTGTACAAGCCGCAGCACTCGCTGATCGACCAGAGTCTGCACTCCCGTTTGGGCGTGGAGACGACCAACGGTGACGGGTTCGGCGTCGGCTGGTACGCGCCCGATGTCGACACCCCCGCGGTCTACCGGGACATCGGGCCGGCGTGGAACAACCGCAACCTGCGGGAGCTCGCCGACCATGTCCGCTCCCCGCACTTCTTCGCGCACATCAGGGCCTCCACCGGTACCGCCGTGCAGCAGACCAACTGCCATCCGTTCCGCCACGGCCGCTGGATGTGGATGCACAACGGGTCGATCGCCGAGTTCCACCGGATCCGGCGCGACCTCGCCCTGGCCGTCGACCCGGAACTCTTTCCCGGCATCGAGGGCTCGACGGACTCCGAGACGATGTTCTATCTGGCGCTCACCTTCGGTCTGGAGCAGGATCCGCCGGGCGCCGTCGCGCGGATGGCCGGCTTCGTTGAGGCGACCGGCCGCCGGCACGGTGTGGAGTTCCCGCTCCAGATGACGATCGCCGTGACCGACGGGGAAAGCATGTGGGCCTTCCGCTACTCCACCCAGGGCGCCTCGCGCTCCCTCTACTACAGCACCGAGGTGGAGTCCCTGCGCGCCCTCCACCCCGAACTGGCCTACCTGCGCGAGGTGTCCGACGAGACCCGCCTCATCGTCTCCGAACCCCTCGGCGACCTCCCCGGAGTCTGGAACGAGGTGCCCGAGAGCAGCTACGGGGTCGTCCAGAGCGGTGCGGACGAGCTGCTGCCCTTCGCTCCGCAGCCGGTGTAGTGCGGCCCACCCCGCAAGGTCGTCCGGCCCGCCAGGTTCCGGTGGGCCGGACGACCTGCCTGTCCGTCGCTCCTCTGCGCCGGACCGGAGCGACGATCAGGTCGGCACCGAGGAAGAACTGGTCGGTGACGTCCTCCATCGACGAGGTCGAGGATGAGCGGCAGCAACTCCTGACGGATGGCCAGGGCGTCGGCGACGGCCCCTACACCTCACCGGTGGCGAACAGCTCGAGGTGTCCGCACTTGGGGCAGCGGAACGCCTCTATTTGCCGCCGGGGCCGGCCCATCCGCTTGGCACCCCCGAGAATCCCCCGCTCCAACGCGCCCTCGATCCAGCGCGCGTACCCGCGCGAGTGCTCGCCGGCGTCTTCGATGAAACCCTCCATCAGACCGACGGTGCCGCAATGGGTGCACGTGTAGTTGTTCATCCGGTCAGTGTAGGAAACGGCATGGTCAGGACAGATCCGAAGCCTCGACTCCTGCCCCGCTGGGACGACGGAGCAGAGTGTCCCTGACGATTGCCATGCCGTCAGGAACGGGACGGGTGGTACGCGGATCTGCCTCCACCAGCGTCTCGACGAGCCATACGGCAGCCGTAGCAGAGCCCACGCGCTGTGCCGCAGGAACTTCCCGCCCGCCAGGTGCGTACGATCGGGGCGACATCACTCCATCGACTCCAGCATGCGGTCGAGTGTCCGACGCCCCATGCTGCTCATCGTCGGATTGCTCTCGGCGTAGTACCAGACAACACCCATCGACTGTTCGAACGCCCATGCCTTGCCGCGCTCCCACTCCAGATCGTCACAGGCCAGTGTCCGTCGGAGCACTTCCCGCGGGCCTGGCTGCAACAGGTGCCAGGCACTGACCAGATCCAGCGCGGGGTCGGCCGGGCCGAAGCCGCCGGTGTCGAGTACGCCGCTGAGCCGGTCTCCCGCGACCAGTACATTGCCGGGAATCAAGTCACCATGGCTCATCACGTCGGCACCCGTGCGTGGCAACTCCCGAAAGTGGCTCCACATCTGGCGCAGCCGGGGCACGTCGAGCAGCCCCTCACTCTCCGCGAAGCACTTCGTCATCCAATCGTCGTGGTCGGTGAGAACGCCGCCCCGATTATCGCCGCTGAAAAGCCGCCCCCGCGTCTCGGCGTCCCGCAGGCCTGCGATGAAGGCCGCAAGGTCCTCGGCAAAAGCGTCCGACCCACTCGGGTCGGCATCAAAGGCGACCGTTCCCGGCAGCCATGTCTGCACCGACCACGGCATGGGGTAACCCGCTCCGGGCTTTCCCAAGGCGACGGGTTCCGGGGCGGGGAACCGGGACACCTGTGCCAGCTCCGCGCTCGCCTGGGCTTCCTGCTCCAGAACAGCCAGCGCCTCGGCGGCATCGACCAGACGCAGTGGGAAACGCGCGGAGAGGTCGTTCCCGATGCGGAAGATGGCGTGGACCGTCCCGGTCGACGACAGGGGTCGGATCGGCTTGCCGCTCCACTGAGGGAACTGTTCTTGGATCAAGGTCGCAACGATGTCGGTGGTCAGCTCCACCTGGTCATCGTGCATAGTCATTCTCGCAGGCCCTCCCACTAGTCCAATTCGAAACGCCGGAAGCCGACCAGATCAACCGAGACGACAGCCAGTATTCATACGCCAGGGTCCAGATCAACTGAGATTTTCGCCCACCCAGGTGTCTCAACCGTTCTGGTCGCCCCAGGTCACAGTGGCGGCTTCGGACCGGATCACTTGAGACGGGACGGGCGCCTATCCCGACGTTCTGATGGCGTGGTTGATCGCGGAGGCGACGTCCTCAGCGATGTGGGTGGGCTGACACCGGACATTCGCGAGGAGCACCGCATTCGGTGTCCCCAACCGCTCGAACCTCCACCCGGACTGGGCGCAGACCAAGCGCGTCATCTCAAACGCTTCGGCGTCCTTCGGCTCGATCCGCTCGTCCGCACGCACATCGACGACCAACGCTGAGCCGTCAATGCGGCGCACGAAGTAGTCCGGGGCGTGCCGACGCTCCCGCTCACCGTCATGCCAGTGCAGCCAGAACGGCTGCGAGCAGATCCCCACCACCTTGGGGTCGAAGTCCGAAGCCGATATGCCGCCCGGTCGTCGCCGACCAGTACCAGCCCGGGGAGTGACGCTCACCGCGCGACCAGCGGAACGTACGTACCGGATCGACATCCTCGAACCGGCTCGTCACGCAGTCCTGCATCGGACGCCGACGACGCTCGTGTACCGCGTCGACGTACGGCAACTCGACGCACGGTCCTGCCTGATCCACCCCAGCCGGTACAGCCATCCAGCACCCCAACGCACTCAGCTGCGCGACTAGGTTCGCTCAGACAGAAGCCCGAACGACTCGCTTGGCTGAGGAAACGATCGAGTGAGAGGGGACATCCGCGCGAGCATGCCAGGGCCTTGCCTTGCCAACTGTTCCGATATATCGTTGAAGCATCGCGACAGATCAACGATGGAATGGAGTGATGGTGATGCGCAGCCACGGATTCGAGCGTGGACATCGACAGGACGGCCCCTCCGGGCGCGGTCGGGGTGGCTTCGAGGGTCGGCGTGCCGCTTTCGGGCCCTTCGGGCCGGGCGGCGGTGGGCCCTTCGGTTCCGGAGGGCCCGGGTTCGGGCCCGGTGGCCCGTGGGGCGGACGGGGGCGTGGCGGGCCCAGGGGGAGGGCGCGGCGCGGAGACGTGCGGGCGTCGATCCTGGCCCTGTTGAGGGATCGGCCGATGCACGGTTACGAGATGATCCAGGAGATCGCCGAGCGCAGTGGCGGGGCGTGGAAGCCCAGCCCCGGCTCGGTGTACCCCACCCTCCAACTGCTGGAGGACGAGGGGCTGATCGCCAGCGCGAGCGAGGGCGGCAAGAAGCTGTTCTCCCTCACCGAGGCGGGCCGCGCGGCGGCCGACGAGGGGCCCGAGGCGCCCTGGGAGGAAGCCGGGCGCGGGGTCGACTGGGAGGCCCTCGGGGAGATCCGGCAGGCCGGGTTCGGACTGATGGAGGCCTTCGGCCAGGTCTGGAAGACCGGCAGCAAGGAGCAGCGCGACAAGGCGCTGGCCGTGATCAACGAAGCCCGCAAGAAGCTGTATCTGATCCTCGCCGACGAGGGCTGACCACCCGATGGTCGTGGCAGGCGCCCCGCGGAGACCCTCCGTGGGGCGCCTTCGCATGCCCGGCCGACAGGCCGTCAGGCCACCAGTCCGTCCAGCTTGCGCAGCGACTCGTTGAGCGCCGCCGTCGCCGAGTCCTTCAGCTTGCCCGCCATGAGCGACACGGCCGCGCCCGTGAACTCGCCGTCGATGCGCACCGTCGTGGCGTCGCCCTCGGGCGTCAGTGTGTAGCGCGTGGCGACGGTCACCGCCATCGGGCCCTTGCCCCGGATGGCGAGCACCCTCGACGGCTCCAACTCCTCGACGGTCCAGTCGACCTCGGCCGGGAAGCCCATCAGCTTCATGTTCTCCTGGAAGGTCGCGCCCAGTTCGAGGGTCTCGGGGCCGCCCTTGGGGAAGCTCGTGTGCGTCGCGTTCCACTCTCCGTACGCCGGCCAGTTCGTGAGCTGCGTCCAGACCTTCTCGGCCGGTGCCCCGATGCGTGCCTCCGCGCTGACTTCGGCCATGCGACCACCTCTTCGTGACGGGCTACGGTGTCGCGGAACGTAGCCGCAGAGCCCGCAACATTCAATACTGATGAACCGTCAGAAAAGGCTGCTCTCCTCCGTAGGGAGGAGAGCGTGCCGGGCGTTGTCCACTCCGCGTGGGATGCGGAAATGCTCCCCGCCGGGGATGCCCCGCACCTGCCGGGACTGATGAGGTGGGGATGTGCAACCCCGTATTCCCCGGCAGTCGGCCGGTGCCCACGGCCTCCCCGCGCACCGCCACCGCGCCCAGGGCCCCGGTGACCTGGGCCCCGGTGACCTGAGCCCCCACGACGCGGCCCCCGGTGGCGGGCTCGGTGCCGAGCTGGCGGCCGTGCTGGACGCGGCTCGCCGACGTGCCGTCCGGGACGGGGACCGGCAGATCGACACCGCCCATCTGCTCCACTCGCTCCTGGAGTACGACCCCGAGGTACGCGCCGTCATCGACGGCGACGGTACGCAGATCGCCCGGCTCCTCGGTTACCTCGTCCAACGCAGCATCGGCTACGGCCTGCGCTGGCAGGTCAGCGTCGAGGACTCCGGCGGCGTACCCGTCGTGACCGACGTCGCGGGCCTCTCGCCGCTGGCCGCCGCCGCGATGGCGGACGCCCGCACCCGCGCCGCCCGCCGTGGCGACGTCCCCGCCCATGGACTCGACCTGCTCGCGGCGATCGTCAGGGATCCACAGGCGCGGGCCGTCGAGGTGTTGGCGCGGGCCGGCGTCGACGCGGGCCGGCTGTCGGCCCGCATCGAGCGCGGGCCCCAGGAGTACGCGGGGGACGGCGAGCCGGGGCGCTGAGGTGTCGGCCGCGGCGGACGCTGAGGCGTGTCGTCCCGCCGGGGGCCGCCCATCTGGTGAGACAGGTGTCATCGGGGGTGACGCTCATGTCGTCGCCTGTCATCATGCGTACCGTGCATACGTCTGGGAGCAGTCAGGCCGGCCACGGCAAGGGCGTCGGGCTCGGTCTCGCGGTCGCGTCGGCGATCGCCTTCGGCGGATCCGGCGTCGCGGCCAAACCGCTGATCGACGCGGGGCTCGACCCGCTGCACGTGGTGTGGCTGCGGGTGGCGGGCGCCGCCCTGATGATGCTGCCGGTCGCCGTGCGGCACCGCGGACTCGTGCGCCGCAGGCCCGCGCTGCTCCTCGCGTTCGGTATCGCCGCGGCCGGCGTCCAGGCCTGCTACTTCGCCGCGATCTCCCGCATTCCCGTCGGCGTCGCGTTGCTCGTCGAGTACCTCGGGCCCGCCCTCGTCCTCCTCTGGGTACGGTTCGTGCAGCGCAGGCCGGTGACGCGGGCCGCGGCACTCGGTGTGGTCCTCGCCGTCGGTGGACTCGCGTGTGTCGTGGAGGTCTGGGCGGGGCTGCGCTTCGACGCCCTCGGACTGCTCCTCGCGCTCGGCGCAGCCTGCTGCCAGGTCGGCTACTTCGTCCTGTCCGACCAGGGCGGCGACTCGGGCGACGACGCCCCCGACCCGCTCGGGGTCGTCGCCTACGGACTGCTCGTCGCCGCCGTACTGCTGACCGCCACCGTCCGCCCCTGGACCATGGACGGGTCCGTGCTCGCGCACTCCGCCGACATGGACGGCACGCCGGTCCCCGCCTGGCTGCTCCTCGCCTGGGTCGTGCTCGTCGCGACGGTCGTGGCCTACGTCACCGGCGTGGTCGCCGTACGCCGACTCTCCCCGCAGGTCGCGGGGGTCGTCGCCTGCCTGGAGGCGTTGGTCGCGACCGTCCTGGCCTGGACCCTCCTCGGTGAACACCTCTCGGCACCCCAGGTCGTGGGCGGTGCGCTGGTCCTGGCCGGTGCCTTCATCGCCCAGACGACGACCCCCGCGAAGGCGTCCCCGGACCCGGTGGCCAAGGGCGTCCCGGGCCGGGAGGCGTCCGCCCGGGAGACGGCTTCATAGCCAGGGGCATGGCTTCCTGGAAGAAACTGCTCCATACGGCGTCACGGAGCCGCCAGGTAGTCGGGCACCTCCGTGCCCGGTGCCAGGTCGGGGTCCGCCACCGGGGCGCCGTAGCCCTTGTTCAGCGGGACCACACCGGCCCAGTGGGGGAGGGCGAGGTCCTCGGGCTCGTCGTTCACCCCGCCCGTGCGCAGCTTGGCGGAGACCTCGTTCAGGTCGAGGCGGATCACCGCGGTCGCGGCCAGCTCCTTCTTGTTGGCGGGCCGGGAGTCCGCGGCACGCCCCGGCACGACGTGATCGACCAAGGCGTCCAGCGCGGCCCGCTTCTCCTCGGGGTCCGTCACGTCGTGGGCGATGCCGTGCACCACGACCGAGCGGTAGTTGATCGAGTGGTGGAAGGCCGAGCGGGCCAGGATCAGCGCGTCGACGTGAGTGACGGTGAGGCACACCGGAAGGCCGGGGTCGCTCCGGCCGGTCATCCGCAGCGGGCGCGAACCCGTCGAGCCGTGCACGTAGAGCCGCTCGCCGACCCGGCCGTACAGCGTCGGCAGCACGACCGGCACGCCGTCGCGGACGAAGCCGAGGTGACAGACGTAGCCCTCGTCGAGGATCGCGTGCACCAACTCCTTGTCGTACGACGCACGCTCGGGGGCGCGCGTGGGGACGGTGCGCTGGGACGGCGTGTAGGCGGGCGTCGTCGTCTGAGGGGTCCCCTGCATGGCGCTCTCCATTGCACTAGTGCATAATTAGCTTTGTGCTAGGAGACTATCCGATCAAGGGCCGGCGCGCAGTAGAGATTTCGGCGAGCATCGAGAGCGCGGTGGGCGCGGGTGAGCTAAAGCCCGGGCAACTCCTGCCGCCCATGCGGGAGTTGGCCGACAGGCTCGGGGTGAACCCCAACACCGTCGCGGCCGCGTATCGCATGCTGCGCGAGCGCGGGGTCATCGAGACGGCAGGGCGGCGCGGCAGCCGCGTACGGTCCGCGCCGGCCACGACGAGCCGTGAGTTCATCCGGCTGGACGTGCCGGAAGGCGTACGTGACCTGGCCAGCGGCAACCCGGATGCGACGCTGCTGCCGCCGCTGGCCCCGGCGTTCGCCGAGGCCGCCGCACAGAGCGACCGGCAACCGGTCCTCTACGGCGACGCACCCGTGGAGCCCGAGCTGGCCCGCGCCGCCCGGGCCCGCCTCGACGCCGACGGGGTGCCCGAGGGGCCGGTGGCCGTCACCTCCGGGGCGCTGGACGCCATAGAGCGGGTCCTCGCCGCCCACCTCAGGCCCGGGGACACCGTCGCCGTCGAGGACCCCGGGTGGGGCAGCGTGGTGGACCTCGTCCCGGCGCTCGGGCTGCGCACGGTCCCCGTCGGCCTCGACGACGACGGACCGCTGCCCGAGGACGTCCGCCGTGCCCTCGCCGGCGGAGCGCGCGCCCTCGTCGTCACCGACCGGGCGCAGAACCCCACGGGTGCCGCGCTGAGCGCCGCACGCGCGCGTGCCCTGCGTTCCGTCCTCGCGCAGTACCCCGCGACCCTGCTGGTCGAGGACGACCACGGCCACGGCATCGTCGACCTGCCCCTGCATCCCCTCGCGGGGGTCACACACCACTGGGCCTTCGTACGTTCGGTCGCCAAGGCGTACGGCCCCGACCTGCGGCTCGCCGTCCTCACCGGAGACGCCGTCACGCTCGACCGGGTCGGCGGACGCCAAAGGCTCGGGCCGGGCTGGCTGAGCTGGATCACGCAGCGCGCGGTGCTGCGGCTGTGGGCTGACGGCGCGGTGGACACCCAGGCCGTCGCCCGGTCGTACGGGCAGCGCCGTGACGCGCTGATCGACGCGCTCGCCCGGCGGGGGATCGCCGCGTACGGGCGCAGCGGCATGAACGTGTGGGTGCCCGTCCGGGACGAGACCGGAGCCGTCGCCCGCCTGCTGCACGCGGGCTGGGCCGTCGCCCCCGGTGCCCGCTTCCGAATGAGCGCACCACCCGGCATCCGGATCACCGTCTCGACCCTGACCGCCGACGAGATCGAACCCCTGGCCGACGCGATCGCCGCGGCGGTGGGACCGGCGCCGGTACGCCGTTACGTCTAGGGCGCGTATCGAGTCGTGATCAATCTGCGGGATTCGCCCTCACGGTGGGGCCTGGGTGGCAGATCGTCCTGCAGGACGCACGTGCACTCTCTGTGGCCGTCCTGGGCGCACGCCGCGGCAGCGATCCGGATCAAACGTTCCCCGACGGTGCCCTTACGGCCGTCCTGCGGTAGGTGGCGGGGCTGGTCCCGAAGCGGGACTTGAACGCCCGGGAGAAGTGGGAAGCGTCCTTGAACCCGACGCGCAGCGCGATGCTGCTGACGTTCTGAGCGTCGGATCCGGCCCCCGACAGCATCGTGCGGGCGCGGTCGAGCCTCTGGGTGTAGAGCCATGCGCGAGGTGTGGTGTCGGCCTCGCGGAACAGCTCGTGCAGATAACGCAGTGAAAAGCCCAGGTGGTGGCTGGCGGCGAGCAGCGTCAGGCCGGGGTCGTGGAGCCGGTCGGCGAGGTAGGCCTTGGCTCGCCGAAGATCACGTCGATGAGCGGCCGCACTCGCTTTCCCGGAGATGTCCGAGCCGAGCGCGTCGCACGCGGTGGCCAGGAGATCGAGAAGGTTCCTCATGAACGATGCGGCGGTCGCCTCGCCAAGGTCATGACCTTGTTCGGCCAGGGCGCACAGGAGGGGACTGACGAAGGCACCCATGCCGCGCGCGGTCCGGAACGGTACGGCGGTGACGTGCTCGGCGACGGCGCAGCGGGAGGTGAGCATCGCGCGGGGTATCTGCAGGACCACCGAGCGGAACGGGCGGTCGAAGCGGAACACGTAGGGGTGGGCGCTGTCCACGAGGGCGAAGTCGCCGGGACCCACCTCAGCGGCGCGGTCGCCTTGCCGGAGCCTGGCCGACCCCTCGGTGAGCAGCGTGAGGAAGAAGTCCTCTCCTGCCGCTCTCCTGACCAGGTCAGGCGTACGAGCGGCCTCATGCGGATCCGCCCGCATGGTGCTGACCAGCAGCCCGCCAGTCACCCGGGCGACAGCGGAAGCGGCGAAGCCGTGCTTCGCGGAGACGGGGACCGCGCCGGGCAGCGCGGCCGCGCGCATGGCGACGAATGCCGTACGGGTCACCTCGCTCCAGTAGTCCCACTGGTCATGGTCCAGGCCGAGCGTGGTGAAACGCCGCTCGGCGTCCGCACCGGCGTCGTCGCTGCGCTGTGGTGCCGGAAACGGCGCGTTCCCAGTCATGTCACGGATTCCCAGGTTTCCTTAGCGTAACCGCACGGCTCAGAGGATGCCACGCACTGAGTGGAACGAAAAGGGCCGGTCAGAGAGGAATGACCCATGCTCACCACTATCTTCTCGGAGCAGCGAAACGGGCTTCGTTTCGATGTGTTCGCGGGTTCCGAAGCGGCTCTGTCGCCGAACTGCGTCCTCATCAGCGGCGAGCACGACGCGATCCTGATCGACGTGCAGTTCGTCATCGACGAGGCACGCGAACTCGCCGACCGCGTTCGTGACAGCGGTAAGCAGCTCAAGGCGGCCTTCATCACGCACGCGCACCCGGACCACTACGGCGGCATGGGGGAGATCGCCTCCGCCTTCCCCAACGCCCCGATCCTGGCCCGGCAGGGCGTCATCGACGGGATCCTGGAGTGGCCGGCCAAACGCCTGCACTGGCAGGAAGCCTACGGCGACCAGATCCCGGACGAGATGCCGGTGCCCGAGCCGCTGACCGGGGACAGATATTCGCTGGAGGGGCATGCAGTGGTCTTCGTGGACCTCCCGGTGGCCGAGACGGTGCACGCGACCGCCTTTCACGTGCCCGACGCGCAAGCCGTGGTCGCCGGGGACCTGCTCAACCACCACTCGCACTGCTACATGGCGGACACCAACAATCCCGCTTCATGGCTTACCGCCCTGGATCAGGTCCAGGCACTGGGAGAACACCGGATCGTGGTCCCGGGCCATGGCCCGGTTGGCGGGGAAGAGGTGATCGACGACACCCGCGCCTGGCTGGAGGACTACCAGGAGGTGGCCAAGCCACGGGTACCCGTCGCCGACATCGCCCGCGAGATGAGCCGCCGACACCCCGACCGTGCTCTGCCCATGCTGCTCTGGCTCACCCGAGGTCCCTCGTTCGGGCTTGTCGGACCCAAGGAACTGGGAGTGCCGCCGGAGGTGTTCGGAGGCTGAGCCGGAACGTACCCACCTTGCAGCTTCTTGCGACACGGCTGCGCAACAACGGCTATGGAGGTTCCGCCCCGGCGTCAGCGACGCCAGGGGCGGAGTCTTTGGAAGGGCGAACTGCTGCGGTCGGGTTCGACGCCCCCTTCCGAGCTGGCGCGATCGGCCCAGTCAGGCCGCGTCGTGGTGAGCGCGCGCGATGGTGGAGTCGACACTGACCAAAGACAGGTCCACCTCACCCCGCTTCGCAGCTTCCGCGATCAGGCCCTCCAGCAGGGCCTCGAAGACGCCGACGTCACACCATTGCCGGAAGCGGTTGTGGACGGTCGACCAGGCGCCGAATCCTGCGGCATCTCCCGCCACTGCCCGCCCGTCTTGAACCGCCAGATCACGCCCTCGAACTGCTGCCGCAGGCGCACGGGGTACGGGCCGTACTCGCCGATCGGCAGGTACGGCCCGATGAACTCCCATTCCTTGTCCGTCAGTTGCACTCGCGTCACGCAAGGAGGTCTACCGGATACAGGCCTCGACGCGAGATGCCCCCACAGGATCACGACTCGATACGCGCCCTAGGGCCTGTCGCCTGGATGCCGCCACAGGCACGGGGTCTGGCACGCCCTCCCCCCTGCCGATTCGCTCGAGCGGGAGGTACCCCCACCCGCGTCGCCGTCGGTTGCCGATGCTCCGCATCGACGCCCTCCTCGGCCTCGCAGCCGCACGCTCCCCCCACGCTCGGCCTCGCTCGCGCGGGGGGACCTCATGACCCCGTTCACCGGTGCTGACCAGCCGGCCTCGATTCCCTGCGTCCTGATCCGAACGACAGGCCCAAGGGTGCCCCAGGCGATCAGCTCGGGCGCGCACCTGTGTCAGCGACGCGCCCGCCCCTGCGTCAGCGCCGCCCCCGCCAGCACGATCACCGCTCCGACCGGTGTCGACCAGCTCAGCGACTCGCCTAGGATCGCGACGCCCGCGGCCGTGGCGATGACCGGGATGAAGTACGTGACCATCTGGGCCGTGGTCGGACCGACCTCGGCGACCAGGCCGTACTGGAGGAGGACGGCGAGCCCGGTGCCGAGCGCGCCCAGCGCGGCGACCGCCAGCAAGGGGACGACGGGGAAACTCGTGGGCAGGGTGGTGAACAGCGGGGTGACCACCGCCAGTTGGAGCGTGGCCAGCATCAGCTGCGCGCCCGTCAGAGACAGGTGCGACTCGGAGGACCCGGCGAGCGTGCGGCGGACGTAGATCCAGCCGATCGGATAGCTGAGCGAGGCCAGCAGGGCCATCGCGGTGCCCGCGACATCCAGGCCGTCGAAACCCTGCCACGCGCCGAGCACCGTCAGCACGCCGAGGAACCCGAGGCCCAGCCCGGCGACCCTGAGGCGTGTGGGCCGGTCCTCGGAGAGGGCGACCAGGGACAGGGCCATGCCCCACAGCGGTGAGGTCGCGTTGCAGATGCCCGCCAGCGTGGACGGGATCGTCAGCTCCGCATAGGCGAACAGGGAGAACGGCAGCGCGTTGAGCAGGAAGGCGGCGACCGTCAGATGAGCCCAGGTCCGCGCGCCGCGCGGCAGCCGCTGCCGCTTCACCACCAACGCGGCCGCCACCACCGCCGTGCCGAACACCAGACGGCCGAGGGTGACCTGGAAGGGCGCGTACCCCTCGGTGCCCACCTTGATCAGGAGGAAGCTGAAGCCCCAGATCAGCGACAGCACGCCGAAGCGCAGACGCCAGTCGAGGGCGCGACGGGGGCGGGCGGGGTCTGTACGGGCCTGGCTGCGAGGAGTCGTGGCGGTGGTCATGCCGCCAACGATGCTGGAGACAATCTCGTAGCACAATCGAGAAATCGCCCGCTGTACCTCGTAGCAACGTTTATGTATCTCGTAGCATCGGGCACATGCTGAATCTCGAGCGTCTGCGCACCCTCGACGCCCTCGCCCGGCACGGCTCCGTCAGCGGCGCAGCTGCGGGACTGCACGTCACGACCTCGGCCGTCTCGCAGCAGTTGGCCAAGCTGGAGCGGGAGGTCGGGCAGCAACTGCTCGCCAAGAACGGGCGGGGTGTGCGTCTGACGGACGCGGGCCGGCTGCTCGCCGAGCACGCGGGACGCATCCTGTCGCAGGTGCAGCTCGCCCAGTCCGACCTGGAGGCACAACGCGGCCAGGTCGTCGGAGAGCTCAGGCTCTCGGCGTTCCCGACCGCCGCGCGCGGGCTGTTCCCGACCGCGCTGGCCGCGTTGCGCGCCGAGCATCCGGCGCTGCGGGTGCGTTCCTGCGAGCTGGAGCCGGAGGCCGGCATCGCCGCCGTCATCCGCGGGGACCTCGACCTGGCCGTCGTCCTCGACTGGTACAACAAGCCGATGGCACTGCCCGACGGTCTGGTCAAGGCGTCCCTCCTGGACGACCCCGCCGAGGTGGCGATGCCGGCCGGGCATCCGCTCGCCGACCGCGACGAGGTGGACCTCGGGGAGTTCGCCGACGACGAGTGGATCACCTGGGGCGAGGGCGAGTTCTGCCACGAGTGGCTGATGTTCACCCTGCGCTCCCGGGGCATCGAGCCGATCATCGGCCACCGCGCCGGCGAGACGCACACCCAGTTGCAGCTGGTGGCGGCGGGACTCGGCGTGTGTATCGCCCCACTGCTCGGCCGCCATCCGACGCCCCCCGGTGTGGTCACCGTCCCGCTCCGGCAGCGCGTGCGCCGCCATGTCTACGTCATCTGGCGCGCCGACGCCGACCGCCGCCCCTCGATCCGCGCGGCGGTCCAGTCCCTGCGGGCTGCGGCAGAGCGCGTGGGCTAGAGCCCGTCTCGAAAAGTCCCGTCGTCCGCCCGTGCCGGGCGTCGCAGGGCGGGCGGGACTTTCGCAACACGCCTCAGGGACTGCTACGCCCCGCCCAGCTTGCGGAAGTCCCACGAGACGACCTTCTCCGGTGTCAGCCGGATCCACGCGTGCCGGCCGTCGTGCGGCATTTCCTCCAAGCGGAAGTTCTTGCGGGCGAACAGCGTCTCCGGAACGTCGAGTTCGGCGCACAACTCCCCGATGCGCGGGTGTTCACCGACGAAGTCCACGGTTCCCGACAGCTCGACGCCCTGCAGCTCGTCGTACTCCTCGCCCGTGTCCACCACGATCGCGACTCTGGGGTCGCGGCGCAGGTCGGTCCAGCGCTTGCTGCGTACCACCGAGTACAGCCATATCGAGACACCGTCCCACGCGAACCACAGGGTGCTCACGTGCGGTGCGCCGTCCGCCGAGACGGTGGCCACCCGGCAGGTGCGCTGGGCGGTCAGGAAATCGTCCAGCTCGCCCGGCGTCATCATGATCTTCCGGCCCCGGCGCTGAGTAGCGGTCATGCGGCCCCCTCTTCCTTCTCCCACGTCGTGCCAGAGGAGATCCTCTGACATCACGTCAGAAAAGGATGGGTCGTCTTCCCCCAACAAGCAATGGTGACTACGCTCACCCGCCTCACACCGAAGGCGACCAGGGGGAACCATGCCCTCGTACGAACAGCTCGGTGAACTCCTCGACCCGGCGACCACGGCCCTGCTCACCGTCGAGTGCCAACAGGGCGTCGTCGGGCCCGACAGCGCCCTGCCCGAACTCGCCCGCGAGGCACGTGACTCGGGGGCCCTCGCCAATGTCGCCCGGCTGGTGGCAGGGGCGCACGACAGCGGGATCCAGGTGATCCACGCCATCGCGGAACGCCGTCCCGACGGCCGCGGCGCCAGCCGCAACGCGCGGCTCTTCCGCGCCGCGGCACGGCTGCCGGTCCAGCAGCTCTCCGGGACATCGGCGGTACGCGTGGCGGCCCCGATCGAAGTCGCCGACGAGGACATCGTCGTACGACGGCTGCACGGACTGTCGCCCCTCGCGGGCACCGACGTCGACGCGCTGCTGCGCAACCTGGGCTGCCGCACACTGGTCGTCACCGGCGTCTCCGCCAACGTGGCGATCCCCAACGCCGTCTTCGACGCGGTGAACCGCGGATACACCGCGGTCGTGCCCACGGACGCCGTCGCGGGGGTGCCCGCCGAGTACACCCCCGCCATGATCCGCCACACCCTCGCGTTGGTCGCCACGGTCGCGACCACGGACGAGGTGCTGGCCTGCTTCGAGCGGCAGCGTGCAGGCGTCAGGCGAGGGTGATCTGGTCCCCGCTCACGGTGATCTTGACGGCGGGCAGCGGCTGCTTCGCCGGGCCGCTCTTCACACTGCCGTCGGTGACGGAGAAGTTGCTGTTGTGGCAGGGGCAGTTGATCACGCCGTCGGCGATGCTCTTCACCGCGCAGCCCTGGTGGGTGCAGACGGCCGAGAAGGCCTTGAACTCGCCCGCCTTGGGCTGGACGACGACCACCTTCTGGGCCTCGAAGACCTTGCCGCCGCCCTCCGGGATCTCGGCGGTCGTCGTGAGCGCGGCACCGCCGTTCGAGCCGCTCGACGCCGCACCGCTCGGGCTGCTGCCCGCGTCGGTGCTACCGGTCGAACCGGCGGAACCCGCGGACGAGGACGTGTCGGTCGAGCTGGAGGAACTGTCGTCAGAGCCTCCGCACGCGGTCAGCGCGGCGGTGAGTCCCGCGGCTCCGGCCGCGGCCACGACGGCTCGACGGGCAGGTCCGGACGCGGGCTTGAACGAGGCGCTGGTCATTTGCAGACGTTCCCTTCGGGGGGAGGTTCATGATCTGTGCACAGGTACGGGCCGAGGGCCCGGGCTGTTCAGACTGTGTCGAGATCTAAACCTGTTCGACGTGTGCTGGGGGTAAATCAGAGCTGTCGGTGTGCTGTCGCCCGGCCCCGGCGCCTCACGGCCCACGCCCGACAGCCCAGTAACCTGGGGCGATGCTCAAGGAAGTCATCGCGACCCGCTACATCACGCCCCTGCGTGAGGGGGGTTCGCTGCCGGGACTCGTCGAGGCCGACGATCTCGGGACCTACGTCATCAAGTTCACCGGTGCGGGGCAGGGCCGCAAGACCCTCGTCGCCGAGGTCGTCTGCGGTGAACTCGCCCGCCGGCTCGGCTTCAGGATGCCCCGCCTGGTCATCGTAGGCCTCGACCCCGTGCTCGGGCTCGGGGAGCCCGACCAGCAGGTGCAGGAGCTGCTCAGGTCCAGCGGCGGCGCCAACCTCGGCATGGACTTCCTCTCCGGCGCCCTCGGCTTCGACCCGCTCGCCTTCCCCGTCGGCCCCGAGGAGGCCGGACGGATCGTCTGGTTCGACGCGCTGGTCAACAACGTGGACCGTTCCTGGCGCAACCCCAACCTGCTGGTGTGGCGGGGCGAACCGTGGCTCATCGACCACGGCGCCACCATGATCTGGCACCACAACTGGCCCGGCGCCGAGACCTCCGCCGCCCGCCCCTACGACGCCTCCGACCACGCGCTCGCGCCCTTCCGGCCGGATGTCGCGACCGCCGCGGCGCAGTTGGCGCCCCTCATCACCGAAGAACTCCTCGCCGAGGTCACCGCGGGGATCCCCGACGCCTGGCTGACGGACGAGCCCGGCTTCGACACGCCCGACGACCTGAGGCGTGCCTACGCCCGCCCGCTGCTCGCGCGGGCCGCGATCATCCACGAGCGCATCCACGGCATCGAGGGGACCAAGTGACCGACCGCCACATCACCAGGGCCGGCCAGGGCGGTGGCCGGGACGTCTTCGAGTACGCCCTCCTCCGCGTCGTACCGCGCGTCGAACGCGGGGAGTGCATCAACGCCGGCGTGGTCGTCTACTGTCGTGCGCAGGCCTACGTCGGCGCCCGCACCCACCTCGACGAGGCCCGGCTGCTCGCGCTCGACCCCGACGCTGACGTGGCCGGCGTGCGGGCCGCGCTCGGTGCGGTGGAGGGCGTGTGCGCCGGCGGTGCGGCGGCCGGGCAGGCGGCCGGGGACGACCCGGGGCGGCGCTTCCGCTGGCTGATCGCGCCCCGCTCGACGGTCGTGCAGCCCGGGCCCGTGCACACCGGACTCACCACCGATCCGGCCGCCGAGACGGACCGCTTGCTGGACCTCCTGGTGAGGTAATGGATCACACGCACCGGGTGTGCCGTTGACACCGGGTGCCAGGGCTTCTAGCGTCACGTCTGCTGAAGGTACTAAGCGGTCGCTCACCAAGGGCGCACTCTCTCTAGGGCGAGGAGAACAGCGAATGTCCACCACTGAGCAGCGGGTCGCCGTGGTCACCGGCGCGGCGCGCGGTATCGGCGCGGCCACCGCCGTACGACTGGCCGCCGAGGGCCGCGCGGTCGCCGTGATCGACCTCGACGAGGCCGCCTGCAAGGACACCGTGGAGAAGATCACCGCGGCGGGCGGCAGGGCCATCGCGGTCGGCGCCGACGTCTCGGACGAGGCCCAGGTCGAGGCGGCGATCGCGCGCGTCGTCGAGGAGCTCGGCGCGCCGACGATCCTCGTCAACAACGCGGGCGTCCTGCGCGACAACCTGCTGTTCAAGATGAGCGCCTCGGACTGGGACACCGTCCTGAACGTGCACCTGCGTGGCTCGTTCCTGATGACCAAGGCAGTCCAGAAGCACATGGTGGACGCGGGCTTCGGCCGCGTCGTCAACCTGTCCTCGTCCTCCGCGCTCGGCAACCGCGGCCAGGCCAACTACTCCGCCGCCAAGGCCGGTCTGCAGGGCTTCACCAAGACCCTCGCCATCGAGCTCGGCAAGTTCGGCATCACCGCCAACGCCGTCGCCCCCGGCTTCATCGCCACCGAGATGACCAAGGCGACCGCCGACCGCGTCGGCATGGGCTTCGACGACTTCAAGGCCGCCGCCGCCACCCAGATCCCCGTCCAGCGCGTCGGCGAGCCCGAGGACATCGCCAACGCCATCGCCTTCTTCACCGCCGACGCGGCCGGATTCGTCTCCGGCCAGGTGCTGTACGTCGCCGGCGGACCGCTGAACTAGGGATCGGGAACATGACTGTGGAACTCTCCGGCAAGGTCGCCCTGGTCACGGGCGCCAGCCGAGGCATCGGCTACGGCGTCGCCGAAGCGCTCGTCGCGCGCGGCGACCGCGTCTGCATCACCGGCCGCAATGAAGAAGCCCTGAAGGAGGCCGTCGAGAAGCTCGGCTCCGACCGCGCCATCGGCGTCGCCGGCAAGGCGCACGACGAGGCCCACCAGGCCGAGACCGTCGAGCGCACCATGGAGGCGTTCGGTCGCGTCGACTTCCTGGTCAACAACGCCGGCACGAACCCGGTGTTCGGCCCGATCGCCGACCTCGACCTCCAGGTCGCGCGCAAGGTCTTCGAGACCAACGTGATCTCGGCGCTCGGCTTCGCCCAGCGCACCTGGCACGCCTGGCAGAAGGACAACGGCGGCGCGATCGTCAACATCGCCTCCGTCGCGGGCCTGTCGGCCTCGCCGTTCATCGGCGCGTACGGCGTCAGCAAGGCCGCGATGATCAACCTGACCCAGCAGCTGGCGCACGAGTTCGCGCCCAAGGTGCGGGTCAACGCGATCGCCCCGGCCGTCGTGAAGACCAAGTTCGCGCAGGCCCTGTACGAGGGCCGGGAGGCGGAGGCCGCCGCGGCCTATCCGCTGGCCCGCCTCGGTGTGCCCTCCGACATCGGCGGCACCGCCGCGTTCCTCACCTCGACGCAGTCCGACTGGATCACCGGCCAGACCCTCGTCGTGGACGGCGGCATCTTCCTCAACGCCGGCGTCGCCTGACAGGTGCCGGCCCGGCAGGGGCGCCGTTTCCTCGACGGGAAACGGCGCCCCTGCCGATACACGGGACATATCTGGACGTACGAGACACGCGAAACGCGCACAGGACGATGACAACGTCGTCACGGACGGGGTGACCCAGCCCCCGTGGACGGCCCGGTTCGTCCGGCGTGGCACTGCGGTATGGTCTGCCGACCCTTGGTATGGCAGATCGAGGAGCGTGCGCGTGTTCAACCGGAACCGATGCCTGCAGCAGGTGGCGGCTGTCGTGTCCATATCCCTCGCGACATCCTTCGCGACCGGATGTGGTGTTTTCGGGGACGAGGCGTCCGACGACGCCGGGCCGATAGTCGTGGGCACGACCAGCTCGCCCAGCACGCTGGACCCCGCGGCCGCCTGGGACAGTTCCTGGGAGCTGTTCCGCAACGTCTACCAGACGCTGCTCGCCTACCCGGTCGGGGCGACCGACCCCCGGCCCGACGCGGCGAAGAGCTGTGAGTTCACGGACGACTCCAAGCGCACGTACCAGTGCGAGCTGCGCGAGGGCCTGACCTTCTCCGACGGCCACACGCTCGACGCGCAGGCCGTCAAGTACTCGATAGACCGCATCCGCAAGATCAACGTCTCCGGCGGCCCCGCCGGTCTCCTCGGCAGCCTCGAACGCGTCCAGGTGCGCGGCGACCGCGAGGTGATCTTCCACCTCAACCAGTCCGACGCGACCTTCCCCTTCGTCCTCGCCACCCCGGCCATGTCCATCGTCGACCCCGAGGACTACCCGGCCGACAAGCTGCGCGAGGACGGCGGCATCGCCGGCTCCGGCCCCTACACGCTCGCCTCCTACGACGAGGGCAAGCAGGCCGAACTCACCCGCAACGACAAGTACAAGGGTTTCGCGGAGCGCAAGAACGACGCGGTGACCATCCGCTACTTCCAGGACTCCGGCGGCATGGTCAAGGCCCTGCGGGACAAGAAGATCGACGCGACCTACCGAGGTCTCGGCGCCGACGACATCGTCGCCCTCCAGAAGAAGGGCCCCGACGCCGACGGCCTCGAGCTGGTCGAGGGCTCGGGCACCGACATCAACTACCTGGTGTTCAACCCCAAGGACCCATGGGCGAGAAAGACCGCGGTCCGTAAGGCCGTCGCCCAGATCGTCGACCGTCCGGCGATCACGCACAAGATCTACAAGGACACCGTGGACCCGCTCTACTCCATGGTCCCGAAGGGCCTGACCGGCCACACCACCGCCTTCTTCGACGACTACGGCGAGCCGGACACCGGCAAGGCCCGCAAGTTCCTCACCGACGCGGGCATCACCGAGACCGTCCCGCTCACCCTCTGGTACACCACCGACCGCTACGGCTCCGAGACCGCCACCGAGTTCAAGGAGCTCAAGCGGCAGCTGGAGGCCTCCGGCCTGTTCAAGATCACGCTCAAGAGCCGTCCCTGGAAGACCTACGTGCAGGGCTACCAGAAGGGCGAGTACCCGGTGTTCGGGCGCGGCTGGTTCCCGGACTTCCCGGACGCCGACAACTTCATCGCGCCGTTCGTCGGCGAGCAGAACGCCCTCGGTACGCCCTACGACACCCCGAAGATCACCAAGGTGCTGCTGCCCCGCTCCCGGCAGGTGAGCGACCGCGCCGAGGTGGAGCAGGACTTCGAGGAGGCCCAGCAGATCCTCGTGAACGACGCGCGGCTGATTCCGCTGTGGCAGGGCAAGCAGTACCTGGCCGTGAACGAGGACGTCTCCGGCGCCGAGCGGGCGCTGGATCCCTCGACCATCATGATGGTGTGGGAGTTGTCCCGGAAGATGAGCTGGTAGGTCGCAGGGTGACGGTCCGGGCGGCCGGATGTCAGTGGCCGCCTGTAGGTTCTGTGACCTGGAACCGACCGTACGACTGAAGGACGTTGACGTGACCGACACCTCCATGCTGCCCGAGTCCTGGCGCGGGGTCCTGGGTGAGGAGCTTCAGCAGCCCTACTTCAAGGAGCTGACGGAGTTCGTCGAGGAGGAGCGGGGCAGGGGGCCCGTCTATCCTCCGCGCGAGGAGGTGTTCGCCGCGCTCGACGCTACGCCGTACGAGCAGGTCAAGGTCCTGATCCTCGGTCAGGACCCGTACCACGGCGAAGGGCAGGGCCATGGCCTGTGCTTCTCCGTCCGCCCCGGTGTGAAGATCCCGCCGTCGCTGCGCAACATCTACAAGGAGATGCACGAGGAGCTGGGCACGCCGATCCCGGACAACGGCTACCTGATGCCGTGGGCCCAGCAGGGTGTGCTGCTGCTCAACGCGGTGCTCACCGTGCGCTCCGGTGAGGCGAACTCCCACAAGGGCAAGGGCTGGGAGAAGTTCACCGACGCGGTCATCCGCGCGGTGGCCGAGCGGCCCGACCCCGCGGTCTTCGTGCTGTGGGGCAACTACGCCCAGAAGAAGCTCCCCCTCATCGACGAGTCCCGCCACACGGTGGTCAAGGGCGCCCACCCCTCCCCCCTCTCGGCCAAGAAGTTCTTCGGCTCCCACCCGTTCACCCAGATCAACGAGGCGGTCGCCCAGCAGGGCCACACCCCGATCGACTGGACGATCCCGAACTTGGCGTGAGCTGCGGTGGGGCGGGTCCTGCTGGCTTGACCGGTCGGCGTGGGTACGGCAGGCGCGGGCCGGGTCGGCGGTGAGGGTGCCGGTGCCGACGCCCGGTGTCCGGGCGGGTGGTGGCCGGGCCGGGCCCTGCGACGGAACGGCGTCCAGTCGCCGGCCCCATGTCCTGTGCGGGTGGGCGCGCGTCTTGGGCGACAACGTGTGGCTGCGGCTTGGGGGGCTCCGGCGTCGTACGCCTGGGGCTCGGCGGCCCCTGTCGCTGTGCGGCCGGACGCAGGCGGTGCCGCGGTTTCGGCGGGGTGTGCCCTGTGTCGTGGGTGGCGGGCGGCTGTGGCTTGGCGGTCGCCGGTCGTGTGTCTGCGGGCCGGTGGGCGGCCCGGGCCCCGGAGGCCCAAGCGCTGCCGAGGGTGCCCGCGGGTGCGCGGTCGGTGGGCCGGGGCGGTGGTGTCTGAGCGGGTTCGGGGGTGGCTGCCGTTAGCGTCGTCGCAGGACAGTCGGCGAAGGCGCGGAGGACGTGGTGGCGGAGCGGCAGGGGCAGGCGGGGGTGCCGGACGCGGTGTTGACGCGGATCGGGCAGGTCGTGATGTTGCATCACGGAGGGGACCGGGAGGAGGCCCGGCGCCGTTTTCTGGAGCTGTGGGCGGAGATCGGCGAGCACGGCGACCCCCTGCACCGCTGCACCCTGGCGCACTACCTCGCCGACACCCAGGACGACCCCGCGGACGAACTTGCCTGGGACCTGAGGGCGTTGACGGCCGCCGAGGAACTCACCGACGACCGGCTCACCGTGGAGGAGCCCGAGCACGAGGGCGCCTCGGCGGTACGGGCGCTCTACCCCTCCCTGCATCTGAACCTCGCCGCCGACTACGTGAGACTCGGGCGCCGCGAAGCAGCCCGCGTCCACGTGCGCCGGGCCCGCGGCGCGGCTGACGTGCTGGGCGACGACCGCTACGGCGACGGCGTACGGGCGGAGATCAGCCGACTGGAGTCACTGTTGGGCTCGCGGCCGGGGGAGGAGGGCGGCTCCGGCGGTGGCCTCGGCGAAGGCCCCGGTGGCGGGAGTGGCAGTGGGAGCGGCGGGCGGAGCTGGGGGCCGCCGTGGCAGCGACCGTAGGAGCGCGCCAGCGGCGGCAGCGGCGCCAGCGGTTGCCTCGTCCGCGGCCGTGGGCACGCCACGTTCCCCCCGCCTGTGTGGCCACGAGTGCCCGTTCAACGGCCGTCCTGCGCTTCAACCCCGCCCGCCGCCGCAGTACGTCGTCCGCGCCCCACCCACCTCGCCCCTCCCGTCATACGTCTCAGCGCGCACGCGATGAGTTCCGGCCGGGTCGGGAGTCTGTTCTGGTGACCGTCGCAGGGCGTCGTACGACGCTGCCCGGCACGAGACACCACGGAGGACACCATGACGACCACGCCGGATGACCCGACCACCGCGCTGCCCGGCCGCCCGGCCGTGGTCGACCTGGCCACCTGGCAGGCCGCCCGTGACGAGCTGCTGGTCCGCGAGAAGGCCCACACCCGGGAGGGCGACGCCCTCGCCGCGGCCCGCCGCCGGCTGCCGATGGTGGAGTTCGACGGGACGGTCGAGGTCGTCGGACCCGACGGCCCGGTCCCGTTCCTGGACCTGTTCCAGGGCCGCGACGAGCTCGTGGTGTACAAGCACATGTGGTACGACGGCGCGCCGCATCAGGGGCAGTGTGAGGGCTGCACCACCACGGCCTGGCACCTGAAGGACGCGGTCTACCTCAACGCCCGCGACGTCTCGTTCGCCGTCCTGACCACGGGCCCGTGGGACGAGGTGGCCTCCTACGTCGAGTTCATGGGCTACACCCAGCCCTGGTACTCGGTGCGGGGCGTGGACGCGCCGGTCGGTGGCGACATGGGTTACCTCACCTGCTACCTGCGCGACGGTGACCGCGTGTTCCTCACCTACTCCACGACGGGCCGCGGCAACGAGCGGGTCAACGGTTCCCTCGGCCTGCTCGACATGACGCCCTACGGCCGCGGCGAGGCGTGGGAGGACAACCCCGAGGGCCGGCCCGAGGGGAACAGCCCGTGCTGGTCCTGGCGCTCGGACGCGGACGGGAACGCCACCTGGGGCCCGACCAGCCGCCCCGTACCACAGTGGACCCGCCCCGGCGCGACTCCCGTGGACACCCTCGGCAGACAGGGCCACCACCACTGATCGTCCCTCGTGGCGGCACGTCCACCCAGGTCGGGAATCCCGGGTCTCAGCGGCCGTACGTCTGGTCGCAGATCGTGGACTCCGGGCTGTCCTGGCGCCAGCCGCCGTACTTTCGGCCCAGGGAGCAGACGTCGGAGTTCTTGGGCGGCGTGTCGGGGACGTGGGGGATCTCGGGGTGGGGGTGTCGGCGTTGCTCGGGGTGGCGTGGGCCTCGGGGATGTGGGGCGTGGGGATGCGGGTGTTGGTCCTGGTGAGGGTGCGGGTGTGGACGGTGTGGGGCGGGGGGTGCCCCGGCCGGGGCGGGCGGGGTGGGGGCCGAGCGCCGGGGTGAGCCGACCATCTCCAGGGCTTCGCGTGCCGGTGCCTGGACGATCTGTGGTTCCGCCTCGGGGGCCGGCGGCGGGAGTACGGGCTGCTGCCGCGGGGGTACGGACGGCCTGGCCGGTGCCGACGGCTGCACGGGCGCGGGTGGCTGCTGGATCGTCACGCAGCCGGCGAGGGCCGAGACAGCCACGGTGACCAGGAGCGTTGCGGTGGTCGTCGTTCGATGCACCCGCGTCACTCTGGTGGGTCCGGCATGCCGGGGCCCGGCGGACGAGCGGACAATGCCCCACACGGGTGATTCGGGCCCCCGTACGAGCGACGCGGGTCCGCCGCGCTGACTCACTCGCCGGTCGCGCCGTCGATGCGCTCGCGGATCAGATCGGCGTGCCCGTTGTGACGCGCGTACTCCTCGATCATGTGGGTGTAGATCCAGCGGAGGCTGAACGGCTCGTCGGTGAACCTGCTCGGCCCCTTGGAGAGATCGTCCAGACGGAAGTCGGCCGCGTACCGTCGGGCGATCTCGATCTCGCCCTGCCACGTGGCGTACGCCTCCTGCCAGGTGTCCGTCCCGGTGGGGTGAAACTCGCCGTCAGGGTCCTCGTCGGTGCGATAGACCGGACCCGGATCGTCGCCCACGAGCACCTTGCGGAACCATGAGCGCTCCACCTCGGCCATGTGCCGCACCAGGCCCATCAGGGACAGTTCGGAGGGCTCAACGGCGGCCGTCCTGAGCTGCGCGTCGGTCAGTCCCTCGCACTTCCACGCGAGGGTCTGCCGGTGGTAGTCCAGCCGACCCTCCAGCATGCTCCGTTCGTCGGCGTTCTGGGCGGGTTGCGGGCGCTGAGTCGTCATGTAGGCAATCCTCGCTCAACTCCCTTGACCCGACCATGTGTTTCCACGTGGCGAGCACGGCCTCCGGCAGTGCGTCGCCGCAGCCGCCGTATGCTGCCGTGGAGCAGGCGCAGGCAAGCAGTGAGGGAGCCCTCGTGAAGGTCGGCTGCATCGGACTCGGCGACATCGCGCAGAAGGCGTACCTGCCGGTGCTCGGCGTGCAGCCCGGGGTCGTACTCCATGTGCAGACCCGGACCCCGGCGACCCTCACCCGGGTCGCCGACAGCCTGCACCTGCCCGAGACACAGCGGCACCGGGACCTCGACTCCCTGCTGGCCCAGGGCCTCGACGCCGCCTTCGTGCACGCGCCGACCGCGGCCCACCCCGAGATCGTCACCCGGTTGCTGGAGGCGGGCGTACCGACCTACGTCGACAAGCCGCTCGCGTACCGACTGGAGGAGTCCGAGCGGCTGGTGGGGCTCGCCGAGGAGCGTGGTGTCTCGCTCGCCGTCGGGTTCAACCGGCGCCACGCTCCGGCCTACGCGCAGTGCGCCGACCACCCGCGCGAGCTGATCCTCATGCAGAAGAACCGTGTCGGGCTGCCCGAGGAGCCCCGCACGATGATCCTCGACGACTTCATCCACGTCGTCGACACCCTGCGCTTCCTGGTGCCCGGGCCGGTCGACGACGTGACCGTGCGCGCCCGAGTGGAGGGCGGACTGGTGCACCACGTCGTGCTCCAGCTCTCCGGTGAGGGGTTCACCGCGCTGGGGGTGATGAACCGGCTCAGCGGCTCGGCGGAGGAGATCCTGGAGGTCTCCGGGCAGGACACCAAGCGCCAGGTGCTCAATCTCGCCGAGGTGATCGACCACAAGGGCCAGCCGACCGTGCGGCGGCGCGGCGACTGGGTGCCGGTCGCCCGCCAGCGCGGTATCGAGCAGGCCGTCCTCGCCTTCCTGGACGCCGTGCGCGCGGGCAAGGTGCTCAGCGCCCGGGACGCACTGGCGACCCATGAACTGTGCGAGCGGGTGGTGTCTGCGGTGCGGGAGCACGCCGGCGCAGCCTGACCGCCCGGCCGCCCTCCACCAGGGCCATGGCGGCGAGCACCAGCACGGCCAGGTGCACCGGCCAGTCGCCGAAGCGGACGTACGGGGTGACACCGTCGGCCATCGGTACTTCGTAGACGGCGTTCGTGCTCACGTCCGTCCCGAGCCAGGGGCCGATGCGTTCCCCGCTGGGGCCGTAGACGGCGGACACACCCGTCAGCGTCGCGTGCACCATCGGGCGGCCGGTCTCCGCGGCGCGCAGCGCGGCGAGCGAGGCGTGCTGCTCGGGGGCCCAGCTGTGCTGGAACGTCGACGTGGAGGACTGCCCGACCAGGACGTCGGCGCCGTCCTCGGCGAGGTGACGGGTCATGTCGGGGAACGCTGTCTCGAAGCAGACCATCGGGCCGATGCGCAGCCCGCGCCCGGCGTCCATCACCACCTGCTCGGTTCCGCGTCGGCGGTCCTCTCCGGCCGCCTTGCCGACGGAGGTCGCCCAGCCGAGCAGCGAGCGGGCCGGGACGTACTCGCCGAACGGGACGAGCCGCATCTTGTCGTAGCGGTCGCCGGTGAGGCCGTCGGCGCCGACCAGGATCGAGCTCTTGTAGATGCCGGGTCGGTCGGAGCGGCGGGCGTCCACATTGACGAGGATGTCCGCGCCAGTCTCACGGGACAGGGCCGCGATGCGCCGGGCCAGGCCGGGCCGGTCCTCCAGGTCGTAGCCGACGCTGCTCTCGCCCCAGACGATCAGGTCGACGTCTTGTCCGGCGAGTTCGCGGGTCAGCCGTTCCTCGCGGTCGAACCGGCGGTCGGCGCCGTCGAGGACACCGGCCTGGACGACGGCGATCCGGGCCCGGCCGTCGACGTCGGGGCGCGGCGACCACACCCAGGCCGCGGAGGTCGCGGCGGCCGTGGCGACCAGGCCGGCCAGGGCCGGCACCCGGGACTCGCGCACCGCGATCAGCACGGCGACGGCGACGTTGACGGCCACCACCAGGAAGCTCAGCAGCCACACCCCGCCGACCGAGGCCAGCCGCAGCGCGGGCTCCACCTTCCACTGGCTGGAGCCGATCATCCCCCAGGGGCCGCCGAGCCCCTGCCAGGAGCGCACCAGTTCGATCGCCAGCCAGCCCGACGGCAGCACGGCCAGGGCGGCTGCGGTGCGCCCCCGCGAGGGACCACCGCCCAGGAAGCGGCGTACGAGAACGCCCCACGGCGCCCACAGCACGCCCAGCAGCACCGCGATGACCAGGGTGAACACATGGAGGAACGGCATCAGCCAGTGGTGCATGGCCAGCATGAAGCCGGCCCCGCCCCACCAGCCGTCGTACGCCGCTCGTCGCCAGGTGGGCGCGGTCCGCGTGAGCAGGATCCAGGGGACCAGTGCCACGGGTGCGATCCACCACAGTGACGGGGCGGGATAGGCCAGGACGGGCAGGGCGCCGGACAGTGCGGCGACGGTCGAGCGCCGCCACGGGGAGGTGAGCCAAGGGTCGAACGTCTTCATATGGCGTCTCTTCTACCCAGTGGGTGGCTCCAGTGTGCGCCTCAAAGACGATCTACGACAGTTGGCCCTCGTTATCCGGCCACCGATGCCGTCGGCCGTTCGGGCAGTCGACGCCACTTCTCCTGGACGATCACCTCGCGCAGCCGCCACCCGTCGCCCGTGCGCCGCAGCCCGAAGGCGTAGCGGCCTCCGCACACGAAGTCGGGTGCGGAGGGGCCGTCGCCCTCGGCGGCGAAACGCATCGGATTGACGTAGTCGGCCCGGACCAGGGCCGTGTCCCCGGTGTCCCGTTCCAGTACCCCGAACCGCACTCTCCGGTTCACGATCAGATGCTGGCGCATGGGAAACAGCCGCATGCTCTCCGCCAGCCACGCGGCGACCTTCCCCGCGTCCCCCTCGATGCCGCCGGCCGAGCGGTAGTCCGCCCGTCCGTCCGGGGTGAACAGACCCCGGTAGGCCTCCCAGTCCCCGTCGTCGACGGCCACCGCGTAGTCGGTGATCAGCCCGTCCACGGCCAGCCGGTCCATCACGGTAGCGAGCTCCACACGCTGCGTCATGGGCCGAGTGTTGGCCATCCACCGCGCGGATCCAAGGGGCATGCCGGTATTTCGGTGCCCTCCCGGGTGTTGTCATACCGGGCGTTGCCCCAAGCGGGGGACAGTACGATCATGACGGACTGCCCACCCGCGTGGCAGCGTCCGTCGGAACCGCTGTCCCAGGGAAGCTGGAGGCCCCGCATGACCCGTCCCGTCACAGTCGTCACCGGCGGCAGCCGGGGGATCGGGGCCGCGACCTGTCTGCGTCTCGCGGAGGACGGGCACGACGTGGCGGTGGGGTACGTCCGGGACCGCGCGGCCGCAGAGGAGGTGGCCGACGGGGTGCGTGAGGCCGGCGGACACTGTGTCACCGTGCGGGTGGACACGTCGGTCGAGGCGGATGTGGAGGGGCTCTTCGCCACGGCGGAGCGGGAGTTGGGGGCGGTGACCGGGCTGGTGAACAACGCCGGGGTGACCGGCCCGCTGGGACGCCTCGCCGACGCCGGAACCGCAGATCTGCGCCGGGTCGTCGACGTCAACCTCCTCGGCACGCTGCTGTGCGCGCGGCGCGCGGCCCAGCTCATGACGCCCCGCGGCAAGGGCGTGATCGTCAACGTCTCCTCGGCGGCCGCCACGCTCGGCAGTCCCGACGACTACGTCCACTACGCGGCGACCAAGGCCGCCGTCGACGCCCTGACCCTGGGCCTGTCCAAGGAACTCGGCCCGCACGGCATCCGCGTGAACGCGGTCGCACCCGGCATGATCGACACCGAGATGCACGCGGCGATGGGCGACCCGGACCGCGCGCGGCGGGCCTCCGGCGCGATTCCGCTGCGCCGCCCGGGGCAGGCCGAGGAGATCGCCGCCGCCGTGGCCTGGCTGATGTCCCCGGACGCGTCGTACACCACGGGCGCGGTACTGCGCGTGGCCGGCGGGCGGTGAGTGTCAGGCCGCCGCGATGACCTCGCTACGGATCGCGGCCGCCCACTCCACCACCAACAGCTCGTACTCCGCGCGCTCCTGGGCCGAGAGGGAGCCGCCCGCGCGCTGCCAGAGGGCACGGATCTGCTCGTTCACTTCTTCAGGAGACCGCACGGAACCAAGAGCATCGGATTCGGGGGACATGCCGACAAGCGTAGGGCCAAGAACTGACGGTGCGCCACCAGGCCGCTACGCAAACCGTATGGGGTTGGTCACGGGCTCGCGGCACCGCGGACAGAGGGCCCCTGCGCCGCTGTCCCGGCGGTCAGTCGACCCACGTGACGACGCACCAGCCCCGTCGCGCCGCCTCGCCGTAGAACTCCCGCATCGCGGTGAAGTGGTGGGTCAGGTACGCCCGTACATCACCGTTGAATCCCTCACCGAACCCGCAGGCGGCCGCGGCCTCGGCGCTGCCGGTGGGCAGGTCCGCGAGGAGGGCGTCGACGTCCAACGCCTCCAGCGCGCGGGCCATGTCCGCGACCGCGGCCGGGGTGAGCGCCCTGGGCGGGCCGTCGAAGCCGTCGTACACCTCGTCGTGGTCGAGGAAGCCCACGTCTGCGCCCGGGTCGCCGTCGACCGCGCGTTGCAGCAGGGCGATCACGTCGGGGGGCGCGCCTCGGGAGCGGCAGTACCAGATGAGGCCCCAGACTCCCCAGTCCGCGTCGAGGACATCGTCATCAGGAGGGTTCCACCCCGGGGCGGCGCCAGGGGAGTCGAGGGCCGACTCCTGGCAACGCGACAGGTATGCGGGGGAGACGCGTGCGAACTGCTGGGTGAGTGCCACGTGACCGCGACCGTCCAGAAGAGGGCTCGTCAGCCCGCCGACTCCGCCGCGTGCGGGCTCAGTGCGCCCGTCGCCACCAGGACGATGATCAGGATGCCGAGCGCGATGCGGTACCAGACGAACGGCATGAAGCTCTTGTTCGAGATGAATTTCATGAACCACGCGATGACGGCGTATCCGGTCACGAAGGCGATCACCGTCGCGAAGATCGTAGGCCCCCACGACACGTGGTTGCTCTCCATCGCGTCCTTGAGCTCGAAGGCCCCGGAGGCCAGCACCGCGGGGATGGCGAGCAGGAAGGAGTAGCGGGCCGCGGACTCGCGACGGTAGCCCATGAAGAGGCCGCCGCTGATCGTGGCGCCGGAGCGCGAGACGCCCGGGATGAGTGCGCAGGCCTGGCACAGGCCGAAGATCAGGCCGTCCTTGACGCTCAGGTCCTCGAGGGACTTGCGCTGCTTGGGCGCACGGTGCTTGCCACCCGTCTCGTCGCGCGCGGCCAGCCGGTCGGCGATGCCGATGACGATGCCGACGACGATGAGCATCGTCGCGGTGATCCGCAGATCGCGGAACGGGCCCTCGATCTGGTCCTTCAGCGTCACGCCGAGCACGCCGATCGGGATCGAGCCCACGATCACCAGCCAGCCCATCTGGGCGTCGTGGTCGCTGCGCATCGACTTGTCGGCCAGCGAGCGGGTCCACGCCGAGATGATCCGGCCGATGTCCTTGCGGAAGTAGATCAGCACCGCGGCCTCCGTGCCGATCTGGGTGATCGCCGTGAAGGCGGCCCCTGGGTCCTTCCAGCCCGAGAAGGCGGCGGTCAGCCGCAGGTGCGCGCTCGAGGAGACCGGCAGGAACTCGGTCAACCCCTGGACGAGTCCGAGGATGAGGGATTCAAACCAAGACATGAAGTTACGGAGTCCAAGTGCCGATCGTGGAAAGGGCGATGGACACACCGGGCCGCCGCGTGCGGTGATCGCGGGGTGTCGAAGGGCAGCGTAGCGGTCCGGTGTGACAGGCCGGGAACAGGGGTTCTCTGGGTGACCGCGCGGTGACGGACCGTGGAGCGGCGCGCGGCTAGGGCCTCTCGTTTGGATCAGGCCGGGCTCGCGGGCCCCGGTGCCGCGCCTCGCCGCGTTGTCGTCGGTTGGCAGGGCTCCGCCCTGCCGCCCTCCTCCGCCTTGCGATGCACGGCACCGGACCCCGCTCCCTGATCC
>NZ_JBWKCC010000045.1:0-65515 GCF_056436655.1 Streptomyces sp. NPDC043427
GAGAAGTACCAGCTACGCCCCCGCGACTGGGAGGCCGCCGCCCGCGAGGGCCGCACCATCGCCCCCCTCATCACCAAACTCAACACCATCCGACGCCACCACCCCGCGTTGCAGCGGCTCAGGAACCTCCGCTTCCACCACACCGACAACGACGCCGTCATCGCCTACAGCAAGCGCACTGGGGCCGACACGGTGATCGTGGTCGTCAACCTCGACCCCCACCACACCCAGGAGGCGACGGTCTCGTTGGACATGCCGCACCTCGGCCTGGACCAGGGCGCGTCCCTGTCCGTGCACGACGAGCTGACGGGTGCCACCTACCAGTGGGGCAGCACCAACTACGTGTGCCTGGATCCCGGCCGGGCGCCGGCCCATGTGCTCCACGTCAGGCGAGCCGCACCGCAGATCGGAGGGTCAAGAGCGTCATGACTGTCAACTCGCCCGTTCCGGACACCTTCGAGGACACACCGGCCAAGGACCGGGATCCGGACTGGTTCAAGCGCGCCGTCTTCTACGAGGTCCTCGTCCGCTCCTTCCAGGACAGCAACGGCGACGGAATCGGCGACCTCAAGGGCCTGACCGCCAAGCTCGACTACCTCCAGTGGCTCGGCGTCGACTGCCTCTGGCTGCCGCCCTTCTTCAAGTCACCCCTGCGGGACGGCGGCTACGACGTCTCCGACTACACGGCCGTCCTGCCCGAGTTCGGTGACCTCGCCGACTTCGTCGAGTTCGTCGACGCCGCCCACCAGCGCGGCATGCGCGTCATCATCGACTTCGTCATGAACCACACCAGCGACCAGCACCCGTGGTTCCAGGAGTCCCGCGCCAACCCGGACGGGCCCTACGGCGACTACTACATGTGGGCCGACGACGACAAGCAGTACCAGGACGCGCGGATCATCTTCGTCGACACCGAGGTGTCCAACTGGACGTACGACCCGGTGCGCGGGCAGTACTTCTTCCACCGCTTCTTCTCCCACCAGCCGGACCTCAACTACGAGAACCCCGCCGTGCAGGAGGAGATCCTGGCGGCCCTGCGCTTCTGGCTGGATCTGGGCATCGACGGCTTCCGGCTCGACGCCGTGCCCTATCTCTACGCCGAAGAGGGCACCAACTGCGAGAACCTCCCGGCCACCCACGAGTTCCTCAAGCGGGTGCGCAAGGACATCGACGCCCACTACCCGGACACCGTGCTGCTGGCGGAGGCCAACCAGTGGCCCGAGGACGTCGTCGACTACTTCGGCGACTACGCCTCCGGCGGCGACGAGTGCCACATGGCGTTCCACTTCCCCGTCATGCCCCGCATCTTCATGGCCGTGCGCCGCGAGTCGCGCTACCCGGTCTCGGAAATCCTCGCCAAGACCCCGGCGATCCCCTCCAGCTGCCAGTGGGGCATCTTCCTGCGCAACCACGACGAGCTCACGCTCGAAATGGTCACCGACGAAGAGCGCGACTACATGTACGCGGAGTACGCCAAAGACCCGCGCATGCGCGCCAACATCGGCATCCGCCGCCGCCTCGCGCCCCTCCTCGACAACGACCGCAACCAGATCGAGCTGTTCACCGCCCTGCTGCTCTCCCTGCCCGGCTCGCCGATCCTCTACTACGGCGACGAGATCGGCATGGGCGACAACATCTGGCTCGGCGACCGCGACGCGGTGCGCACGCCGATGCAGTGGACTCCCGACCGCAACGCGGGCTTCTCCACGGCCGATCCCGGCCGCCTCTACCTGCCGACCATCATGGACCCGGTCCACGGTTACCAGGTCACCAACGTCGAGGCATCCATGTGCTCGCCCTCGTCGCTGCTGCACTGGACCCGCCGCATGATCGAGATCCGCAAGCAGAATCCTGCCTTCGGACTGGGGTCCTACACCGAGCTGCACTCCTCCAATCCCGCGGTCCTGGCGTTCCTGCGGGAGGCCCCCTCGACACAGGACGGAGGGGACGACCTGGTGCTGTGCGTGAACAACTTCTCCCGGTTCTCGCAGCCCACCGAGCTGGACCTGCGCGAGTTCGAGGGACGCCACCCGGTCGAGCTGTTCGGCGGGGTGCGCTTCCCCGCCATCGGCGAACTGCCGTACCTGCTCACTCTCGCGGGCCACGGCTTCTACTGGTTCCGGCTCGCCCGAGTCGCATCCCGCATCGGCCGCCGCCACTGAGCGTGCGCCGAGGAAAGGACGCGTCACCATGCCGAAGACCGCATCTCTCGACCCGAGCAGTACCGGCATCGCCCAGCCGATGGCGTCGCTCGGGGAGTTGTTGCGCGAGTGGCTGCCGCGGCAGCGCTGGTTCGCCGGCAAGGACCGACCGGTCACGGATCTGCGTCTGCTGTCCATGACCGAGCTGTATCCGGGCTGTCTGCACCTGCTGGTGCAGGCGGACCACGCGCCGGTCCCCACTCCGGGCGGCGGCACCCCCACGCCCGGCGGCGACTGCTACCAGCTCCTCATCGGAGTGCAGGAGCATCTGTCGCCGCGTCTCGGCCGGGCCCTGATCGGACGGGCGGACAGCGGTCCGTTCGCCGGTCTGACGGTCTACGACGCGCTCCTGGACCCCCGTTCGGCGCATCTGCTCCTTGAGCGGATGCGGCACCCCGGCACGCTGGGTCCCCTGCACTTCCACTCGGACCCGGCGGTGCCGCTGCCCTCCGGCCTCGCGCCGCGGCTGTTGGACGCCGAGCAGTCCAACACCTCGCTGGTGTACGGCGACGCGTTCATCCTGAAGGTCTTCCGGCGCATCCAGCCGGGCGTCAACCCCGACCTGGAGGTGCCGGTCGCGCTGGCCGGCCAGGGCTGTGGGCGGGTGCCCGCGCCGGTGGCCTGGTTCCGCACGACGCAGCCGCAGGAGGCGACGCTCGGCGTGCTCCAGCCGTTCCTGCCCGACGCCTCGGACGGCTGGACGCTGGCCCTGCACGCGCTGTCCCGGGGCGAGGACTTCACGGCGGAGGCGCACGAGCTGGGGCGGGCGACCGCCGACGTACACCTGGCGCTGGCCGCGGCCTTCCCCGGGGGTGACCCCGGCGGGGGCGGGGCGATGGCGACGGCGATGACCGAGCGGCTGGAGGCGGCCGCGCTCGCCGTGCCCGCCCTGCGGCCGTTCGTGCCCGGGCTGCGGACCGCGTTCGCCGCCCTCGTCGCCTGCGACTCCGGGCCGAGCGCCCAGCGCATCCACGGCGACCTGCACCTGGGTCAGGTGCTGCGGGCGGGGCGCGAGTGGTTCGTCATCGACTTCGAGGGCGAGCCGTCCCGTCCGCTGGCCGAGCGGCGCAGTGTCCACTCCCCCGTGCGGGACATCGCCGGCATGCTGCGCTCCTTCGACTACGCCGCCCGGCAGCGCCGCCCCTGGCGGCCCGGGTGGGCGCGCCGCTGCCGCGAGGCCTACTGCGCCGGTTACGCCGTACGAGCGGGCTGGGACCCGCGCAAGAAGCACGCCCTGCTCCGTGCCTACGAGACGGACCGGGCCGTGTACGAGGTTCTCTACGAGGCCCGGCACCGTCCCGCCTGGCTTCCCGTACCGATGGCGGCGATCGAACGTCTCGCCGTCCGAGGAGGCTGACCCCGATGGTGGCACTGCGCGACACGTCGCTCCCCGAGTCGGCGGGCCCGATCCCGCCGACGGCCCCCGCCCTGGACGCCGGCGAGCGTGCGCGCCTGCTGTCGGGTGCCCATCACGACCCGCACGCCCTGCTGGGCGCGCATCCGGTGCCGGACGGGGTCGCCTTCCGTGCCCTGCGCCCGTTCGCCGACGCCGTGAGCGTCGTGATCGACGGCGAGCGCACGGCGCTCACCTCGGAGGGCGAGGGCCTGTTCTCCGCCGTACTTCCGCTCGACGCGATCCCGGCGTACACGCTGGTGGTGGTGTACGGCGGCGACGAGCACGAGGTGCACGACCCGTACCGTTTCCTGCCGGCGCTCGGTGAGCTGGACCTGCATCTGATCCGGGAGGGGCGGCACGAGCAGTTGTGGCAGGCGCTCGGGGCCGAGCCGATGACGCACCAGGGCGTGGACGGCACCCGGTTCACGGTGTGGGCGCCGAACGCGCAGGGCGTGCGGGTCGCCGCGGACTTCACGTGCTGGGACGGGACGGCGTTCCCGATGCGGTCGCTCGGCGCGTGCGGGGTGTGGGAGCTGTTCCTGCCGGGCGTCGGCGAGGGCACGAAGTACAAGTTCGAGATCACCTCGCGGTACGGCGAGCGGTTCCTCAAGGCCGACCCGATGGCGCGGCGCACGGAGGTGCCGCCGGACACGGCGTCGATCGTGACGGCCTCCCACTACGAGTGGGGCGACGCGGAGTGGCTGGCCCACCGCGGTGACACGCCGGTGCACGAGGCCCCGTTCTCGGTGTACGAGGTGCACCTTCCGTCCTGGCGGCAGGGGCTGACGTACCGTGACCTCGCCGAGCAGCTGCCGCCGTACGTCAAGGACCTCGGCTTCACGCATGTCGAGCTGATGCCGGTCGCCGAGCATCCCTTCGGCGGCTCCTGGGGCTACCAGGTCACCGGCTTCTACGCGCCGACCTCGCGGCTGGGCACGCCGGACGACTTCCGGTATCTGATCGACTCCCTGCACCGGGCCGGCATCGGTGTGATCATGGACTGGGTTCCGGCCCACTTCCCCAAGGACGACTGGGCGTTGGCCCGCTTCGACGGGGACGCGCTGTACGAGCCCGGGGACTCGCGCCGCGCGGAGCACCCGGACTGGGGCACCTACGAGTTCGACTACGGGCGCACCGAGGTGCGCAACTTCCTGGTCGCCAACGCGGTGTACTGGTGCGAGGAGTTCCACATCGACGGCCTGCGCGTGGACGCGGTCGCCTCGATGCTGTACCTCGACTACTCGCGGGAGTCCGGGCAGTGGGAGGCGAACGCCCACGGCGGCCGGGAGGACCTGGCCGCGATGACGTTCCTGCAGGAGATGAACGCGACCGTGTACCGGCGGGTGCCGGGTGTCGTGACCATCGCCGAGGAGTCCACCGCCTGGGGCGGGGTGACCCGGCCGACCGACGGCGGCGGTCTCGGCTTCGGCCTGAAGTGGAACATGGGCTGGATGAACGACTCGCTGGAGTACATCAGGCACGAGCCGGTGCACCGCAAGTACCACCACCACGAGATGACCTTCTCGATGGTGTACGCCTACAGCGAGAACTACGTCCTGCCGATCTCCCACGACGAGGTCGTCCACGGCAAGCAGGCCCTCGTCTCCAAGATGCCGGGCGACTGGTGGCAGCGGCGCGCCAACCACCGTGCCTACCTGGGCTTCATGTGGGCCCACCCCGGCAAGCAACTGCTCTTCATGGGGCAGGAGTTCGCACAGGGCGGCGAGTGGTCGGAGGCCCACGGTCCCGACTGGTGGCTGCTCGACCCGGCGTACAGCGCCGAGCCGGACCACCGGGGTGTGCGTGACCTCGTCCGCGACCTCAACGTCCTCTACCGCCACACCCCGGCCCTGTGGCAGCGGGACACCGACCCGTCGGGCTTCAGGTGGGTGGCCTGCCACTCCGCCGACGACAACGTCTTCGCCTTCCTGCGGTACGACGCCGACGGCACCCCGCTCCTCGCGGTGAGCAACTTCTCTCCCGTGGTGCGCCACGACTACCGCCTCGGCATCCCCGACGACGTCCCCGCCTGGCTGGAGGTCCTCAACACCGACGCCGCCCGCTACGGCGGCAGCGACGTGACCAACCCGGACCCGGTGAAGCCGGTGGACGGGTCGATCGGGCTCACGCTGCCACCTCTTGCCACGGTGTGGTTGATGCCTTACCCCGTGTGAACCACGCCCGACGGGGCATTCGGGGGCGTACGACCGGGGCGTCCCCGTCGTCGCCGCAGTAGGCCAGCAGAAAGGGCTGCATCCCGTGCGCACCGTCGGAGTGGAGGAGGAACTCCTCCTGGTCGACCCGGAGACCGGCGAACCGCAGGCGCTCTCCGCCGCTGTCCTCGCCCACGCCGAGCGGGAGGAGAAGGAGCAGGACGTCTTCGAGAAGGAACTCCACGACCAGATGCTGGAGTTCGCCACGCATCCGCAGTCGGGCATGGAGGCGCTGGGCGAGGAGATCGTCCGCTGCCGGAAGGAGGCGGCCCGGCACGCCCGGGAGACCGGGTGCGCGGTCGCCGCGCTCGCGACGTCTCCGCTGCCGGTGAGCCCCGCGGTGGGCATGAACCGCCGCTACCGGTGGATGGCGGACCACTACGGGATCGCGACCCGTGAACAGCTCGTCATGGGCTGTCATGTGCATGTGTCGGTCGAGTCGGACGAGGAGGCGGTGGCGGTCGTCGACCGGGTCCGGCCGTGGCTGTCGGTACTGATGGCACTGAGTACCAACTCGCCCTTCTGGATGGGCCGGGACTCGGGCTACAGCAGCTATCGCAGCCGGGTGTGGCAGCGCTGGCCGTCGGCCGGTCCCACGGAGCTGTTCCACTCACCGGAGCGCTATCACCGGCGGGTCGCCGACATGGTGGCCACGGGCACCATCCTCGACGAGGGCATGATCTACTTCGACGCCCGGTTGTCCCCCCGCTATCCCACGGTGGAGATCCGCGTGTCGGACGTGTGTCTGCACGCCGACACGGCCGTCCTGATAGCGGCGCTCGCCCGCGGCCTCGTCGAGACGGCCGCCCGGGAGTGGCGGGCCGGCCGGGAGCCGGTCGACCACAGCGTGAGCCTGCTGCGGCTGGCCGACTGGCGGGCCGCCCGCTCCGGCCTCACCGGCGAGCTGCTGCACCCGACGACCATGCGGCGCACGCCCGCCGAGATCGTCGTACGGGCGCTGCTGGAGCACGTCGAGGACGCGCTCGGCGACACCGGGGACCTCGACCTCGCCCGCACGACCTGCCGGGATCTGCTGCGGCACGGCAACGGGGCCCAGATACAGCGCGCGTTGCTGGAGCGGACGGGCAGCCTGCGGGACGTCGTCACGGAGTGCGTGCGCCAGACCCAGGCCGGCTGAGGTCAGAGGATCAGGATGAGCGCGTAGACCAGGAAGAAGGCCGCGATCAGCACGACGAGGCCGAGGATCAGGGTCAGTGGCGCCTTCGCCCAGCCCTTGGGAGGGTTGTGCGTCTCCCGCGGTCCGGCCCCTGGGAGGCTGCTCTCCGCGGGTGGGGTTTCGCCCGGGGGTACGCCCCCACCGGGTTCGAGACCGGTGGTGCGTTCGGGCTCGGGATCGGGATTGATGTGACTCATGCCGTCCGAGTCCCCCGATCCGCCCCGGACCACCCACCGTCGGAATACTTCTTGATTCCCGGCACCATCCGGATCTCACCTGGGCTACATTCGACCACCGCCGATGACGGTTCTCGTCGGTGGAGTCACACCCCGTACACGTCAGGAGCAGTGCATGCGCGACTTCGCTCTCGCTCCCCCAGTCGTCTCGCCCCTGGCCGGAGGGCTCGCCGACAGCGTCTTCGAGACCGCGGACCGCGCCCCCGCCCTGCCGGTGCTGGCGCGTCGGTCCGATCCCGCCTCTGCCAGGTGGGAGGCGGTGACCGCGATCGAACTGCGTGACCAAGTGGTCGATCTGGCCAAAGGTCTGATCGCCTCCGGAATCTCCCCGGGGCAGCGCGTGGCGGTGATGGCCCGCACCCGGTACGAGTGGACGGTGCTGGCGTACGCCCTGTGGGCGGTGGGCGCCGAGGTCGTCCCGATCCCGCCCGCGTCGTCGCGCGACCAGGTGGAGTTCATCCTGCGGGACTCCGGCTGCGTCGGCGTGGTCGTCGAGGACGAGCAGACCGTCATGACGGTGGGCTCGGTGTGCGCGATGCTGCCGACGCTGCGGCACGTGTGGCAACTGGACGCCGGGGCGCTGGAGCAGCTGGTGGCGCGGGGCGAGGACGTACCGCTCGCCACTGTGGACTCGCTGCGCCGGATCGTGATGCCGGACTCCACCGCGGTCGTCGCCTACACCTCCGGCTCCTCGGGCCGCCCGCTGGGCTGCGCGCTGAGCCACCGGGGCCTGGCGAACCCGTGCGACACGCTCCTCGCGGGCTGGGGCCACACGGCGGCGCGGCCGGGAGAGCAGCCGGCCGTCCTCGCCTTCCTGCCGTTCTCCCACGTCTACGGCCTGATGATCCAGGGCCTGTGTCTGCGCGGCGGTCTGCTGCTGGGGCATGAGCCCGAACTGGGCGAGGAGGCACTGGCGTCGGCGCTGCGGTCGTTCCGGCCGACGTACTTCTACGCCGTGCCGTCCGTGTTCGAGAAGATCTACAAGACGTTCCTGCGCACCGCCGAACAGGCGGGCCGGGGCGCGCTGTTCGAGCGGGCCGCCGAGACGGCACGGGACTTCGCCGCGGCCCTGGAACGGCAGCGGCTGGGCCGGGGGTCGGGTCCCGGTCTCGACCTGCGGCTGCAGCACGCGCTGTACGAGCGGACGGTGTACCGCAGGCTGCGCGCCGCGTTCGGCGGCCGGGTGATCCGCGCGGTGTCGGGCGGCTCCCCGCTCAACCGCGAGCTGTCCCTCTTCTACGAGGGCATCGGCATCTACGTGCACGACGGCTACGGGCTGACCGAGACCAGCGGCGGCATCACCATGCAGCCGCTGGGCCGGGAGAAGTCGGGCACGGTCGGGCAGGCCCTGCCGGGCTCGGAGATCGCGGTGGCCGAGGACGGCGAGATCCTGGTGCGCGGTCCTTCGGTGTTCCAGGGCTACGTGGGCGACGAGGCCGCGACCCGGGCGGCCCTGTGGGGCGGCTGGCTGGCGACCGGTGACCTCGGGCATCTGGACTCCGAGGGCTATCTCACCATCACCGGGCGCAAGAAGGACGTCATCATCACCAGCGGCGGCACGAGCGTGGCCCCGGCCCTGCTGGAACAGCGGCTGCGGATGCATCCACTCGTCCACCAGGCGGTGGTCGTGGGCGACAACCGGCCCTGCGTGGGCGCGCTGATCACCCTGGACCCGGACTTCTTGGCGCACTGGCGCGGCCGGCTGGCCATACAGGGCGACACGCCCAGCCGGGAGGCACGGGAGGAGAACGCGCTGCGGGACGAGATCGGGCGGGCGGTGGCCGCGGCCAACAGCGCCGTCTCCCGCTCGGAGTCCATCCGCGCCTTCCGGGTGCTGCCGGAGCCGTTCGACCTGTCCAACGGGCTGCTGACGCCGTCGATGAAGCTGCGCCGGGACTCGATCGTGCAGCACTACGCGGCGGAGATCGAGGCGATGTACCAAGCACGCGCTCCGCTGCCCCGGCAGAACCCGGTCGAAGACGTACTGAGCTGGGACGACTCGGACAACGTGTTCCGGTAGGAGCGGTTCCCCTTTTCCCGGCCGAGGATCATGCTGGGCGCACGCGTTCGTCTGCCTGCCGTGCCCGGCTGGCGGGAAGGCTCCGTGCGCGTTGGGATCAATGAGGTGCCAAGACGCGATCCGAGGGCACGCGAATGGCGTTGAGGCATACCGCCTGGAGCCGCAGAAGGGATGGAACATCGTGACACGACCCAGGATCCTGGTGGTGGGCGCGGGCTTCGCCGGCGTGGAGTGCGTACGGCGTCTGGAACGCAAACTCGCCCCTGACGAGGCCGACGTCACCCTGGTGACGCCGTTCTCCTACCAGCTCTACCTGCCCCTGCTGCCCCAGGTCGCCTCGGGTGTGCTGACACCCCAGTCGATCGCCGTCTCCCTGCGCCGCAGCCGCAGGTACCGCACCCGGATCATTCCGGGCGGCGCGATCGGCGTGGACCTCAAGTCCAAGGTCTGCGTCATCCGCACCATCACCGAACAGATAGTCAACGAGCCGTACGACTACATCGTGCTGGCTCCCGGCAGCATCACCCGCACCTTCGACATCCCCGGCCTCACCGACCACGCCTTCGGCATGAAGACACTCGCGGAGGCCGCCTACGTCCGCGACCACGTCATCTCCCAGCTCGACCTGGCCGACGCGAGCAACGACCCGGCGGAGCGCGCCTCCCGGCTGCAGTTCGTGGTGGTCGGCGGCGGTTACGCGGGGACCGAGACCGCGGCCTGTCTGCAACGGCTGACGCACGCGGCCGTCAAGCGCTATCCGCGCATCGACCCGTCGCTGATCAAGTGGCATCTGATCGACATCGCCCCGAAGCTGATGCCCGAGCTGGGCGACAAGCTGGGCCGCAGCGCCCAGGAGATCCTGCGCCGACGCGGCATCGAGATCTCCCTGGGTGTCTCCCTGGACAAGGCGGGCCCGGACGAGGTCACCTTCACCGACGGCCGGGTGGTACCCACCCGCACGCTGATCTGGACGGCCGGTGTGGCCGCCAGTCCGCTGATGGGCACGCTCGGGGCGGAGACGGTGCGCGGGCGGCTCGCGGTCACCGCCGAGATGAACCTGCCCGGCAACGACGGTGTCTTCGCGCTCGGTGACGCCGCCGCCGTGCCCGACAAGGCGAAGGGCGACGAGGCCGCCGTCTGCCCGCCGACCGCGCAGCACGCCATGCGGCAGGGCAAGCATGTGGCGGACAACGTCATCGCCACGCTGCGCGGCCGGCCCCTGGAGCCGTACGTGCACAAGGACCTGGGCCTCGTCGTCGACCTCGGCGGCACCGACGCCGTCTCCAAGCCGCTCGGCATCGAACTGCGGGGCCTGCCCGCGCAGGCCGTCGCCCGCGGCTACCACTGGTCGGCGCTGCGCACGAACGTCGCCAAGGCCCGCGTCCTGACCAACTGGACGCTCAACGCCCTGGCCGGCGACGATTTCGTACGCACCGGCTTCCAGGCCCGCAAGCCCGCCACGCTCAAGGACTTCGAGTACACGGACGCGTATCTGACACCGGAGCAGGTACGGGAACAGGTGGAGGCGGCGCCGAAGCGGGAGCTGTGACAGGCCTGTCGGGAAGCGTCCGACAGGCTGCCGGGGCCCGTCCGACACGGCGTTCGCCGGGCGGGCGGGCCCCGGGGCGTCCGTTACCGGTGCCCGGACGGGACTCGTCGGGCGTCGCATGCCATGCTGGCAGCGGGATCTTGGTGCGAGGCTAGGCGGGAGAGCGCGACGGCGTGAGGGTGGCGGGACGGTCGGTGTGGGCGGGGCTGCGGGATCGGGCCGCGGCGTCCGATCCGGGGCTGCTGCGGCTGGCGGCCGGGCTCAGAACCGTGTCGGCGATCGTGCTGACGCTGGTCGTCCTCAGCCTGCTGCGGGCCGATGTGACGCATCTGGTGGCCGGGGCCATGGCGGCGATGGTCTCCACCTTCGCCATCCGCGAGAAGCAGCGCGGCCCGCAGGCCGTCACGCTCGCCCTGGGCCTGCCCGTGGCGCTGGCCTCGGTGTCGCTGAGCGCGCTGCTCAACACGCGTGTCGTCGTCGGTGACCTGTTCTTCGTCGCGCTGATCTTCGGCGCGGTCTACATCCGCCGGTTCGGCGACCGCGGCACGGCGCTCGGGCTGATCGGGTTCCAGATCTACTTCCTGTCCCTGTTCGTCGGCGCCACCCTCGGGCAACTGCCCGAGCTGTACGCGGCGATCACGGTGGCCTTCGGATGCAGCGCGCTGGCACGCTTCGTCCTGGTCCCGGAGACGCCCACCGGTGTCCTGGAGCGGCTGCGCAAGGCGTTCCGGGCCCGGCTCGCCCAGCTGCTGACCGCGCAGATCGAGTTGCTGGACGCGGATCCGGACGACCTGGAGAAGGCGCTGGACGACGCCCGCGAGAAGACCGCGCGATTGCACGAAAGCGCGCTGATGATCCAGGCCCGGCTGGGCGAGGGCACCTCCGACGAGGCCGTGGCCCGGCTGGTGCAGCGCCGGATCGCCGACGCCGAGATCACCGCCGAGCGGCTGGGCCTGCTCCTGCTGAACCTGCGCAGCGCCGAGCGGGCGGACACGCTCACCATGCATCTGCCGGGCGCCTCCTTTCCCGCGGCGGCGCCGCTGCCCGAGCGGGACGAGGCCACCGTCACGCTGCGCCGGGACCTTCAGTCGCTGCGGCTGCTCGTGCTGCGGCCCGGCGGCGCGGGCCTGAGCACCGCGCTGGCCCAGATCCGCAACCGGCTCCTCGGCTACCGCGACGAGGAGAACCTCCCGCCGGCGTCACCGGCCGTCCAGGACGCCTTCCGGGGCGTCGGCGAGAGCGCGCGGGCCGTCCTGGGCCTGAGGATCGCGCTGGAGGGACCGCTGGACGAGTCCGACGAGTCCGACGACTCCCCCGCGACGACCCGCTCGCGCGAGGAGCTGGACGCCGAGGACGCGGCCATCGGCGCGGGCGAGGAGAGCGAGGACGAGGAGGCGCGGGACACCGGGCTGCGACGCCCGACCACCCGTGCCGCCGTGCAGGTCGCGGTGGGGTCGGCGCTCGCCATCGTCGGCGGTGAGCTGCTCTCCACCCATCGCTGGTACTGGGCGGTGCTGACCTGCTGGATCGTCTTCCTCAACACAGCCTCCACCGGCGAGATCCTGGTCAAGGGGTACCGTCGGCTGCTGGGCACCGTGTTCGGCGTCGTCGCCGGCATCGTGCTGGCGGGAGTGGTCGGGCAGCACACCTGGACGGCGTTCGGGCTGGTGCTGCTGCTGATCTTCGCGATGTTCTACTCGGCGCCGCTGTCGTACACGCTGATGTCGTTCTTCGTGACCGCGATGCTGGGGCTGCTCTACACCCTGCTGCACACCTACAGCATGTCGGTGCTGGTGCTGCGGGTGGAGGAGACGGCGCTCGGTGCGGCCTGCGGGGTCGTCGCGGCGGCGCTGGTGCTGCCGGTGCACACGGACCGCCGTACCAACGAGTTGCTCGCCACGGCGCTGGACCGGCTCTCCGACGTCACCGAGGCGGCCGTCGACCAGCTCAGCGGCGAGCCCGCGACCGAACTGCTGGACAAGGCGCGGGACCTGGACACGGCGGTGGCCGATCTGCGGGCGTCCACGAAGCCGCTGACCCACCCGATCACCCCGTTGCGGACCCGTCGCGACACCGCGCTGTACGTGGTCGCGCTCCTCGAGACCTGCGCGTACCACGCGCGCTCCCTGGCCGCGACGGCCGAGCTGCTGCCCACCCATCCGTCGATAGCGGCGGATCCCCGGCTGCGCAGGGCGGGCCGGCGCATCGCGCGCAACCTGGAGGTCATCGCCGCGCACGTGGCCAACGAGCCGGACGCGGGCGAGGTCGGGACGGGATCCAGCATCGCGTCCCTGCTCGGGCCCGACGTCCCCGGCTCCTCGCGGTACGGGCGCGTCACCGACCGGGTGCTGCGGCATCTGCAGCGCCTCGACGAGGGCGTGGTCGGCCTGGCCAGGCCGCTGAAGGTGCCGGTGGCCGAGCCGAAGCGGTGATCCCGCCCGGCCCGGCCCCCTGCCGGGTCACACCCGGCGCCAGCGTGCCATCGCGAAGGAGAACAGCCCGAACAGGACGAGCCCGACCGCGACGCAGACCAGCAGCCACGGTCCCAGCGGGGTGGCGGCGAAGGTGCGCAGGGTGTCGTCCAGGCCCTTGGCCTTGTCGGGTTCGTAGTCGACCGCCGCACGCACCGCGAAGGCTCCCGCCGCCGCGAACACCGCGCCGCGGGCCACGCCACCACCCACGCCCGTCACGTCCACCAGCCGCCGCGCGCGGGCCGACAGCTCACCGAACTTGAGCTTGTCGTGGTACGACCGGCGCAGCGCCTGTACGGCGATCCACACGCCCGCCACCACGACGCCGACGCCGACCACGGCGACGAGCCACTGTCCGGCGGGCCACCGCAGGACCTCGGCCGTGACGTCCTTGGACTGCTTGTCGCTGGATCCGCCGCCGTTCCCGGCCCCCGCTGCGAACGCCAGTACGGAGTACGCGACGAACGCGTAGAAGACGCACCGGACCAGCGACAGCAGCCGCTTGCGCGCCTTGCGGCCGTTCGGGCCGGTCGAGCCGAACAGCGCCTCGGACAGCCGCCACACCGCCATGCCCACCACTCCGATGCCCAGCGCCCACAGCATGACGGCGCCGAAGGGCTTCTGCGCGATCTCGGCGAGGGCGCCGCGCCGGTCCGCCTGCTCTCCCTTGTCGCCGAAGGCGATCTGCAGGGCCAGCACACCGACCAGGAGGTAGATCACTCCCCTCGCGGTGAACCCCGCCCTGGCGGCACCCTCCGCCACCGAACCCTTCGCCGCCCGCTCGGCCTCCCTGCGGCCGGTGCGTGCCATGACCCTCGTATTCATCTCGGCCTCCCGAAAATCCGGATGCCCCGGGCCGGGGCGGACATACGCGGCCCCGCCCGGCCAAGGGCGCGGGCGGGGCCGGAGGATGTTCATCCAGCCACTACCGGGTCATTCGGCCCCCGACGTCGCTCCGGTCAGGGGACCGCGTTCGGCGGCGGGGTCGGCCGCCGCGAGCCAGCGGCGGGCGGCCTGAAGGGCATGTCTCACGTCACGCGTCCCGGTCGACACGCACAGGGTGTACGCCAGGTCCTGGGCCCGCGGGTTCGACATGGACCCGCGTGTGGTCTGCTCCACTGCCAGCAACGCCTCGTACTCCTCGACGAGCCGGCGCAGGACGGCGGGATGGGGCCTCAGCATCTGTGTCGCTCCTTGGGTCCGTTCGGGGTGTCACACCGATCGAGAACACCGCGGAGACGTGGACACCGTCCGGACCGCCATGAAGGCGCTCGATGCGGTGGTACCGCTCCGCGGGCGCGCCTCCGGTCCGAAGCACGACACAGCGTCTGCCCCCCGCCCTTCACGGCAAACACACGTGTGTGAGGGCGAGTTCAGAACACGGGCACCACGGCCGTGATGCGTTTCCCCCCGGCGGGCAGATCGGACACACGGACGTCACGCGAGAGCCGGCAGACGATCGGCCAGCCGCGGCCGCCGGGGCGCCTGCGCCCCCGTTCGTCGAAAGGATCGGTGGCCACGGGCAGTCGATCGCTGCGGTCGCTGACGGACACCCGCACAGCCTGTCCGTCGACCTGGACGTCGTACTCCGTGACGCCGCCACCGTGCAGGATGGCGTTGGTGGTCAGCTCCGAGGCGACGAGCAGCGCGTCGGAGAGGCCGTCCTCGTCGCACGGCGAGCCGGTGTCCCGGCAGCGGCACGCCACGGCGCACCGTATGGCCCTGCGTACGTCGGCCGGACGACACGGTCCGTGCCCGTGGGGCCGGCCCCGGGCATCCGGCGTGTCGATGGGTTCGGTCCTGTACTTCGCACGCATCCCCTTCGCTCCCTGAGTCGTGCTGCCTCGCTGGTCTGGAAGTGCCGGGCCCGGCAGAGGTCCCTCTGTCCGGCTCACCGTTCGGTGGCTGGTCAAACCGGACCCGGCGCTTCATTCCGTCCCCTTCCGCCCGTTCCGCTTCCTTTGAGCCAGAGGTGATCGGGGGGTCATCGAAGTGCGTCGAAGGGGTAGGCGGACGCCATGACGGATGTCGTGGACTCAGACGAACTGCTGCGCCGTATCCAGCGCGCCAGGGCCTGCGCGGAAGAGGAGACGCGTACCTGGCGGGCGCGGGGAGAGGAACTGGAGCTGACCGATCCAGGAGGTGCGCGCGAGGCGGTCGTGCGGGGGCTGGCCTACGAGGCGGTGCTCAGGGTGCTGGACGAGATCGTCACGCCCGGGGCGCACACCGAGGAGGCCGGACCGGCGGCCGGCGGCGCGCGCTGATTGGGGGCCGTCGGCCAGGGAACCCGCCCCCCATGGCTGTCGATCACACCCGCGCACCGATCCTGGAAGCCCTGACCGACTATCGCCGCAAGGGGCGGCTGTCGTTCACGCCGCCCGGGCACAAGCAGGCCCGTGGCGCCGACCCGGCGGTACGGCAGGTGCTGGGGGACGCGGTCTTCCTCGGTGACGTCCTGGCCTCGGGCGGTCTCGACGACCGGCTCACGCGGGGGCAGGTGCTGGAGAAGGCCGAGCAGTTGATGGCCGACGCGGTCCATGCCGAGCACACGTTCTTCACGACGTGTGGAAGCTCTTTGTCCGTCAAGGCGGCGATGCTGTCCGTCGCGGGCCCGCACGAGAAGCTGCTGGTCGGGCGGGACGCGCACAAGTCGGTGGTGTCGGGACTGATCATCTCCGGCATCGAGCCGGTCTGGGTCGAGCCCCGCTGGGACGCGCGGCGCCACCTCGCCCATCCCCCGTCGGCCGAGGAGTACGAGGCCGCGTTCCAGGCGCACCCGGACGCGAAGGGCGCGCTGATCACCAGTCCGACGCCGTACGGCACCTGCGCCGATCTGCGGTCGGTGGCCGAGGTCTGTCACCGGCGCTCGGTGCCGCTGATCGTGGACGAGGCGTGGGGCGCCCATCTGCCCTTCCACCCCGATCTGCCGTCGTGGGCGATGGACGCGGGCGCCGACATCTGTGTGACGAGCATCCACAAGATGGGCAGCGGCCTGGAGCAGGGATCCGTCTTCCACGTCCAGGGCGACCTGGTCCCGCCGCAGCTGCTGAAGAACCGCGCGGACCTGCTGGGCACGACCAGCCCGTCGGTGCTGATCTTCGCGGGTCTGGACGGCTGGCGTCGGCAGATGGCGCTGCGCGGTCAGGAGATCATGGGCGGCACGCTGGCCCTCGCCGCGGAGGTCGGGGCGGCGATCGAGGAGATCGACGGGCTGCACGTCAACGACCGCGCCGACTTCTGCGGGCCCGGGCTGGCCGACGACTTCGACCCGTTGCCCGGCGTCATCGACGTGACCGGGCTCGGGATCACCGGCTTCCAGGCGGCGGACTGGCTGCGCGAGGAACGGCGTCTGGACGCCCACCTCACCGACCACCGCCGCATCGGTGCGCAGATCACCCACGGGGACGACCGGGAGACGACCGGCGAGCTGCTCGCCGCGCTCAAGGACCTCGCGCGGGCCGCGCCGGACCTGGCCCCGGCGCCGCGGGTGGACGTTCCGCCGCCGTCCGAACTGCGCCTGGAGCAGGCCATGTTGCCTCGGGACGCGTTCTTCGGGCCCGCCGAGGACGTGCCCGTGGGCGAGGCCGCCGGGCGGATCGCGGCGGAGATGGTGACGCCGTACCCGCCCGGGATCCCGGCGGTCCTCCCCGGTGAACGGCTCACCGAACCGGTGCTGCGCTATCTGCGCACCGGGCTCGCGGCGGGCATGCACCTGCCCGACCCCGGCGACCCGGAACTGGAGACCGTCAGGGTAGCGGCGAGGGACGCCGAGTGAGGTCGCGGGCACATGACGTGACATCGGAGCGCCGCGAAGTGAAACAGGTCACGCGGCCGGGTTTCGAGTACGCGAAATCCGCGTAGATGGTTTACCGTTCATTCATAAGTGGTCACGGGGCCGACGGTATCCGTCCCCCGGCGCCACCCTTGACGGCCCTGGCTGGCCTCCCCCGTCCAGCCAGGGCTTTTTCATGCCCGCGAGGAGACCTCCCGCACGCCGAGGTGCCCGTGGCGCCGTCAGCGGCTGAAATGGGCGTAGGGAAAGCACCGCATCCGCTCGTCGGCGAGGAGCTGCGCGCCATGACCAAAGCGACCAAACTCCTGACCGCCCTTCCCCCGCCTCAGCGCCAGCGCCTGATGACACTCGCACGGGAGGTGCAGTTCCGCGAGGACGCCCGCATCTTCGACGCGGGTGGCACCGCCGACCGCTTCTGGGTGATCCGCTCGGGCGCGGTCTCCCTCGTCCAGGAGGTGACGTCGCGGCAGTGGGTGACCGTCGCCGGCCTCAGCGCGGGTGACATGCTCGGCTGGTCCTGGCTCTTCCCTCCGTACCAGTGGGACTTCAGCGCGGAGGCCTTCAGTCCCGTACGGGCCTACGAGTTCGAGGCTCAGCCGGTGCTCAAGCTGTGCGAGGAGGAGCCGGCGCTGGGGCTGTCGCTGGTGCGGATCGTCGCCGAGATCCTGGCGCACCGGCTGGAGATGACCCGGGGCAAACTGCTGGAGGTGTACTCGACACCGCGGCGCGGCCGGCTGTAGGGCCTTCCCGCGCGCGTCAGATCCGGTAGCGGCGCAGGGCGGGTGCCGCCGCGGCCAGGCCCAGCATGAGGGCGACCACCAGCAGGCCGCCGCCCGCGACGGCCGCGCGCGGGCCGAAGGCCGAGCCCGCCGTGCCGTGCAGGACGTCGGCGAGGCGGGGGCCGCCCGCCACGACGACGGTGAAGACGCCCTGCATCCGGCCGCGCATCTCGTCGGTGGCGGCGGACAGCAGGATCGCCCCGCGGAAGACCATCGAGACCATGTCGGCGATCCCCGCGACGGCCAGGAACACCACCGCGAGCCACAGACTGCCGCTCAGCCCGAAGCCCGTGATCGCGGCGCCCCAGGCGACGACCGCGCCGATGACCATCCAGCCGTGCCGCCCGGCCCGCGAGAAGGTGCCGGAGAACAGCCCGCCGAGGACCGCGCCGATGGGGATCGCCGCGAACAGCAGGCCCAGGGCGAGTCCTTCGCCGTACGACGCGTAGGTCTCGGCGGCGAGTTGCGGGAACAGGGCGCGGGGCATGCCGAAGACCATGGCGATGATGTCGGCGAGGAAGGACAGCAGCAGCACCTTGTGCCCGGCGATGTAGCGGAAGCCCTCCGCGATCTGCCGTATCCCCGCCCGGCGCACGGTCGTGGCCACCAGCGGGGGCAGCGGGGGCAGGCGCAGCACCGCCCACAGCGTGACGCACAGCGCGACGGCGTCGATGAGATACAGCTCGGGCAGGCCGACGACAGGGATGAGGGCGCCGGCGAGCAGCGGTCCGGCGACCAGTCCGGTCTGCATGACGGTCGAGCCGAGCGCGTTCGCGGCGGCCAGTTCGTCGGCGGGGACCAGCCGGGCGATGGAGGCGTTGCGGGCGGGCGAGTTGAGGCCGAAGAACGCCTGCTGTACAGCGAGCAGGACCATCAGGGTCGCCACCGAGTCGAGCCCGCCGACGGCCTGCAGCCAGAACAGCACCGAGGTGACGGCGATACCGCCGTTGGTGACCAGCAGCAGCTTGCGGCGGTCCACGGTGTCGGCGACCGCGCCGCCCCACAGTGCGAACAGCACCATGGGCACGAGGCCGGCGAGGCTGGCGTAGCCGACCCATGCCGAGGAGCCGGTGATGTCGTAGATCTGCTTGGGCACGGCGACGGCGGTGAGCTGGCTGCCGACGGCCGTGACGATGGTCGAGGACCACAGCCTGCGGTAGGCCGGGCGGCGCAGCGGCCGGGTGTCCATCGCCCACCGACGCCAGCCACGCCGCGCCGCCCTCTCCTGTCCCCGGGCGTTCTCGTCCTCGGTCCCCGGTGCGGTGCTGCTCTCGCTGGTGTCCACGCGCTTCCTGGTTGCTCGTTACATCTTTCGATTCGGGGATCACTATGGCAGGGCTCGCTCGACGCGCCGCGGGAGATTCCACCGGCCGAGACGGCGGCTACGCTTCGCGCGTCGCGAGCCGGCCCGCCGCGCTGTCCAGGAGCATCTCCAGGGCGGTCGGGTAGGCGCTGGTCACCATGCGGGAGGCGAGGAGGGGTGCCGCCTCTGCGATGCGGGGGTGGGTGGTGCGGGGCAGGCGGGCGTACGTGGAGCGCCACATGTCCTCGTCGGCGCGCAGCGCGGCGCTCGGCAGGGCCAGCGAGGCCGCGTCCAGGGCGGCGAAGGCCAGGGTCTGGTCGATGAAGGCGTGGTAGATGCGGACGGTGTCCGGGAGGGGGAACCCGGCCGTGCGCAGGACGTCCAGGATGGCCTCGTCGGCGGCGAGTTCGTTCGCGCGGCCGGTGACACGGCTCGCCGTCAGCTGGGCCGCCTGCGGGTGCTCGAGGTACGCGGCGTGGATGCGCAGCCCGATGGCGTGCAGGTCGGCCCGCCACTCCCCCGTCGGCTCCCAGCCCCGCAGGGCCTGCCCGATGAGGGCGTCGCCGATGGCGAGGGTCAGCTCGTCCATGCCCCGGAAGTAGCGGTAGAGGGTGCTCGGGTCGCAGTCGAGGACGAGGCCGAGGCGGCGGGCGGTGAGTCCGGCGCTGCCGTGTTCGCGCAGCAGGCGCAGCGCGGTGTCGACGATCAGCCGCTCGGACAGCACGGTGCCGCTCCGGGTCGGCCGGCGCCGGCGTCGTTTCTCCTCGGGCACCACGGGCTTCGGCACAGCCGTCCTCCTTATGCCAACGCCATTGACCTTATGCGAGGGCGGGGCGTTGTATCTCGGCCGGGGCCCCGTCTCGCACATCCTTCGACCTCGACCGAGGAGTTCTTGTCATGCGCGTACTGCTCGTGGGCGCCGGTGGCGTGGGCACCGCCGTCACCCGGATCGCGGCCCGGCGTCCCTTCTTCGACGCGATGGTGGTGGCCGACTACGACCGGGCCCGCGCCGAGGCCGCCGTGGCGGCGCTCGGTGGGGGCGGGGGCCGGTTCCGTGCCGAGCGCGTCGACGCGGCCGACGAGGCGGCGGTGGTACGGCTGCTGGAGCGGCACGACTGTGACGTGCTCCTGAACGCCACCGACCCGCGCTTCGTCATGCCGCTGTTCCAGGCCGCGTTGAGCACCGGTGCCACCTATGTCGACATGGCGATGTCGCTGTCGCGCCCGCACACCGAGCGCCCGTACGAGGAGTGCGGGGTCAAGCTCGGCGACGCGCAGTTCGAGCGGGCCGCCGACTGGGCGAAGGCGGGCGCTCTGGCCCTGGTCGGGATGGGGGTGGAGCCGGGTCTGTCGGATGTGTTCGCGCGGTTCGCCGCCGACGAGTTGTTCGACGAGATCGAGGAGATCGGCGTCCGGGACGGCGCGAACCTCACGGTGGACGGTTACGACTTCGCCCCCTCCTTCAGCATCTGGACCACGATCGAGGAGTGTCTGAACCCGCCGGTGGTCTACGAGGCAGAGCGCGGCTGGTTCACGACGGAGCCGTTCAGCGAGCCCGAGGTGTTCGACTTCCCCGAGGGCATCGGCCCGGTGGAGTGCGTGAACGTGGAGCACGAGGAGGTGCTGCTCGTGCCGCGCTGGGTCGACGCGCGGCGCGTCACCTTCAAGTACGGCCTCGGTCGCGAGTTCGTCGAGACGCTGAAGACGCTGCATCTGCTCGGACTGGACCGCACCGACCCGGTGACCGTGCCGAGCGCGGCGGGACCGGTGGCCGTCTCGCCCCGGGACGTCGTCGCCGCCTGTCTGCCCGACCCCGCGACGCTGGGCGAGCGGATGCACGGCAAGACGTGCGCGGGCACCTGGGTGCGGGGTCTCAAGGACGGGGCGCCGCGCGAGGTGTACCTGTACCACGTGGTCGACAACCAGTGGTCCATGGCGGAGTACGGCAGCCAGGCGGTGGTGTGGCAGACCGCCGTCAACCCCGTGGTCGCGCTGGAGCTGCTCGCCACGGGTGCCTGGACCGGTTCGGGCGTCCTCGGCCCGGAGGCGTTCCCGGCCCGCCCCTTCCTGCACCTGCTGACGGAGTACGGCTCGCCGTGGGGGATGCGGGAAAAGGCGTAGGCGCGCCGCACTCGTCCTCCGGCACCGGCCTCCCGAGCGGATCCTGGACGTTCAGCGGGCCAGCGAGGCCCGGTCGCCCATGACGACGACGGGGTGGGCGTCGGGATCGAGTGCGAGGAGGAGGTCCTTCATGTGTTCCTGGTCGATGCTGACGCAGCCGTGGGTGGGGCCGTCGTGGTCGACGTGCAGCCAGATGCCGCCGCCGCGGTCCGCGCCGAGGGGGCGAGTCCAGTCCAGAGGCGATGTGCCGGGCTTGCGGTTGTAGTTGATGGCGATGACGTAGTCGAAGGAGCCGGTCAGGGGCTCGCCCTCGAAGCCGGTCCCGGGTGCGGTGAAGCCGTGGGAGTGGTCGTACGGCAGCCTGGTGCCGGGGTCGGGCAGGAGGCCGCCCGCGTCGGTGAGGGTGTAGACGCCGATGGGTGAGCGCAGGTCGCCGTCGGTGTGGTGGTCGGTCCAGCCCTTGAGCGCGTTGTGCGCGGGCCAGCTCGCGTCCGCCTGCCAGCCGGCCCCGGTGCGCTCGTACAGGACGACCGTCGATTGCGGGGAGTTCTTGTCGCGCCCGGTCACCAGGACGACCTGCCGGGACTCGCGCGGAACCTCGGCCCAGGTCCTGGGGCCCACACCGGGCACCTGGTGCGGGGCCACGTCGCGGAAGACCTCGGGGCCGGGTGCGGGCGCGTGCGAGGTCGCGGAAGGCATGGCCGCGGTGCCGCCGCATCCGGTGAGCAGGAGGGACGCGGCCAGCAGCGCGACACGGGAACTGCGTCTGATCATGCCTCGACCTTGGACGACAGGGGTGAGGAACTCGTCAACTTCTAGGGTCTGTTGGGTTTGCCGGGAGTGTAGAGCCATTTCTGGAACAGCCTGTCCAGGTTCTTGCCGGACACACCTTCCGACAGGGTGATGAACTGTGCGGTCGTGCCATGGCCGTCGCGGCGCCCGGTCGCCCAGGCCCGCAGGATCCGCTGGAAGGCGCGGTCGCCGACGGCGGTGCGCAGGGCGTGCAGGGCCATGGCGCCACGGGCGTAGACCGGGGTGCCGAAGATGTTGGCGCCGCTGCCGGGGTCACCGGGCGGGAACTCCCACAGGGCGTCGTCGGCCGGGCGGGCGTACAGGGCGTCGAACGTCTTCTGCGCACTGTCGCCACCGTGCTGTTCGGCGTAGAGCCACTCGGTGTAGGTGGCGAAGCCCTCGTTGAGCCAGATGTCCTTCCAGGAGGTGAGGCTGACGGAGTCGCCGAACCACTGGTGGGCGCTCTCGTGGACGAGGGTGGACAGGCTCGGCGCGGAGTCGTACACGGGCCGGGTCTGGGTCTCCAGCGCGAACCCGACGTTCGGGGCGCGGTCGACGATCGATCCGGCTGCGCGGTACGGGTAGGGGCCGAACAGCCTGCTCTCCCACTCCAGGACGGACGGCAGCTTCTTGAGCACCGGGGCCGCGGCGGTGGCCTCGCGGGGGTCCACGGCGTTGTAGACCCTGACGCCGTCGCGGGTCGTGTACTGCTCCACCTTGAACTTCCCCACGGTCGCCGTGGCGAGGTAGGCGGCCATCGGTTCCGGCTGGTGCCAGCGGAAGGTGGTCCTGCCGTGGGCGGTCCGCCGGCCGAGGAGGGTGCCGTTGGCGACCGCCGTGTGCCCTTCGGGGACGGTGACCGTGAAGTCGTACGACGCCTTGTCCGTGGGGTGGTTGTTGCCGGGGAACCACGTCATGGCGCCCTGCGGCTCCCCGGCGACGAACGCGCCGTCGTCGGTGGGGATCCAGCCGTCCAGGGAGCCGTCGGGGTCGGTGACCGGGCCGGGCTTACCCGTGTAGGTGACGGTGACGCGGAACCACTGGCCCTTGTGCAGGGCACGGCGGGGGGTGACGACGAGTTCCTGGCCGGCGCGGCGGTGGTCGGCCCTGGCGTGGTCGACAGTGAGTCCGGTGACCTTCAGCCCCTGGAAGTCGAGGTCGAACCGGGTGAGCCGCTGGGTGGCGCGGGCGGTGAGGACCGCTGTGCCGTCGAGGTGGCGGCTGCGCGGGTCGTAACGGAGGGTCAGGTCGTAGTGGCCGACGTGGTAGCCGCCGTTGCCGGCGAGCGGGAAGTAGGGGTCGCCGACGCCTGCGCCACCGGTCGTCCCGGCCGCTGCGGGTCCGGCGGCCGCGAGCAGCGCGGCGAGGGCGACGGGGACGGTCACGACGACGGCCTCTCGGCGCAGGACATGGGCGCGTCTGGCGGGGTGCGTCACATGCGCTCCTTGGGGGGTAGGGGTGGTCGCCCTCAGACTAGGGCGTGTTGCGAACGTCCCGTCGTCCGCCCGAAGGGCGGGCCCTGCGGCGTCCGGTGCGTGCGATCGCAAGGCGGAGGGTCGCCCGCGTACTGGGCGTACGTGGGCGACCCGACAACGCGGCGAGCGCGCGTGCCGGGCGTCGCAGGGCAGGCGGGACGTTCGCAACACGCCCCAGGTGCGCCCCACCGCCGATCGCCCCTCGTTCAGGTCAAGTTCCGCGCGCGTCGCCCGCGCCGCGGCGCCGCCGCCGGGGGGGCACGGCAGTACGCTCCCGGCACGACCCGCCCCGTGAGAAAGGCCGCCCCGTGAGCGTCCGAGTGCGTCGCGTCTACGATCCACCCGAGCCCGACGACGGCGTGCGTGTCCTCGTGGACCGGCTGTGGCCCCGGGGCGTCTCCAAGGACGCGGCGCAGGTCGACGAGTGGCCCAAGGGGCTCACCCCCTCCACGGAGCTGCGCCGCTGGTACCACGCGGGCGAGGCGTCGTACGAGGAGTTCGCCGGCCGGTACGAGGCGGAGCTCGCCGCGGCGGAGGCGTCCGAACTCCTCGATCACGTCCGTGACATGGCCCGCGAGGGCACGGTGACGCTGCTGACCTCCGCCAAGGAGCCGGAGCAGAGTCATGTGGCGGTGCTGGTCCGCCTCCTCGAGCCTGGGAAGGCGGACCGGCGCTGAGGCTCAGCCCGTCTGCTTGGCCGCCGCCCGTCCTGCCGCACGGCCGGAGAAGAGGCAGCCGCCGAGGAAGGTGCCTTCCAGGGCGTTGTAGCCGTGCACGCCGCCGCCGCCGAAGCCGGCGACCTCGCCCGCCGCGTACAGCCCCTCGACGGGCTTCCCGTCGGTGCCGAGGGCGCGGGAGTCGAGGTCGGTCTGGATGCCGCCGAGGGTCTTGCGGGTGAGGATGTGCAGCTTGACGCCGATCAGCGGGCCCGCCTCGGGGTCGAGGATGCGGTGCGGGGTGGCGACGCGGCCGAGGCGGTCGCCGACGTAGCGGCGGGCGTTGCGGATGCCCTGGATCTGGGCGTCCTTGGCGTACGGGTTGGCGATCTGGAGGTCACGGGCCTCGATCTGGCGGCGCACCTCGGCGGCGTCGAGGAGTGCCTTGTCGGTCAGCCCGTTCATCTTCTCGACGAGTTGTTCGAGGGTGTCGGCGATCACGAAGTCCGCGCCCTTGCGCAGGAACGCCTGGACCGGGGCGGGCGCGCCCTTGCCGAGGAGGCGGTCGCGCAGGACGGCCCTGCGGTCCTTCGCGGTGATGTCGGGGTTCTGCTCGGAGCCGGAGAGCGCGAACTCCTTCTCCACGATCTTCCGGGTGAGGATGAACCAGGAGTGGTCGTGGTCCGCGATGTCCTCGGTGGTGCGCAGGTGCTTGAGGGTGCCCAGGGTGTCGTAGCCCGGCAGGCACGGCTCCGGCAGTCGGCGGCCGAGGGCGTCGAACCACATCGAGGAGGGGCCCGGCAGGATACGGATGCCGTGGCCGGGCCAGACGGAGTCCCAGTTCTGGATGCCCTCGGTGTAGTGCCACATGCGGTCGCGGTTGACCAGCCGGACGCCGGCGTCGGCGCTGATGTCGAGCATGCGGCCGTCGACGTAGGCGGGGACGCCGGTGACCATCTCGGCGGGCGGGGTGCCCAGCCGCTCGGGCCAGTAGCGGCGGACGATGTCGTGGTTGGCGCCGATGCCGCCGCTGGTGACGATCACGGCCTGCGCGGTCAGCTCGAACTCGCCGATCGCGTCCCGGTTGGAGGCGACACCGCGCGGCGAGTCGTCGTCGGCGAGCACGGTGCCGCGCACGCCGCGCGCCACGCCGTCCTCGATGACGAGGGCGTCGACGCGATGGCGGTGGTGGAAGGTGAGGAGCCCGTCGCGCGAGGCCTGCTTCGCGTAGTCGACGAACGGCTCCACCACGCCGGTGCCGGTGCCCCAGGCGACGTGGAAGCGCGGTACGGAGTTGCCGTGTCCGTCGGCGCGCAGGTCGCCACGCTCCGCCCAGCCGACGGTGGGCAGCAGCTTGATGCCGTGCCCCTCCAGCCACGACCGCTTCTCGCCCGCCGCGAACTCGACGTAGGAACGCGCCCAGCGCACCGCCCAGGAGTCCTCGTCCTCGACGCGGTCGAACCGCGCGCTGCCCTGCCAGTCGTTCCAGGCGAGGTCGAAGGAGTCCTTGATGCCGAGGCGGCGCTGTTCCGGGGAGTCGACGAGGAAGAGCCCGCCGAAGGACCAGAACGCCTGGCCGCCGAGGTTGGCGGCGTTCTCCTGGTCGACCAGGGCGACGCGCCTGCCCCTGCTGGTGAGTTCGTGCGCCGCGACCAGGCCCGCGAGGCCGGCTCCGACGACGATGACGTCCGCATCCATGGCGACCGTTGCCCTTTCTCCTGAAGATGTCATTCCGAGGTGCCTGACTGGGTGTCAGACCGAGAGGTCAGTCCGAGAGGTCAGTCCGGGGTGCCGCTGCCGTCCGTCAGCAGCGCGGTGAGCAGTTGCTTGAGCCAGCCGCGGGCGTGGTCCACGTCCTTGTCGAGCAGCAGTTGGGTGGTGACCCCGTCGTACGCTGCGACGACCGCGTGGGCGGCGGCGTCGGCGTCGCCGAGGACGGCGGGCAGTGCGGTGTGTCCCCGGGCGCGGGCGAGCCGGTCGGCGACCGCGCGGCGCAGCCTGGCCCGGTGCTCAAGGAGGGACTGCGCGACAGCTGGGTCCCGGGCGGCGTGCACCAGGAAGTCCGTCTTCACCAGCAGCCAGTCCAGGTCGAGGAGCAGCACCTCGGTGACCCGGTCCACGGAGGCGGGCACGTCGAGGTCCGGCCCGTCGCCGGCGAGGGCATCAGCGACCTGCTGGGCGATGAGGTCGGCGCGCTCCTGGTAGAGCGCGAAGAACAGCTCGTCCAGGCTGTCGAAGTTGGAGTAGAAGGCGCCCCGGCTGTAACCGGCGGCCTCGCAGACCTCCTCGATCGAGACCCGGCCGAACCCCTTGGCGGCGAACACGGCGAACGCGGCGTCGAGGAGGTTGGCGCGCGTGCGGACACGGCGCTTGGTCACCCGACCCCTGGTCTGCTGTGCCGCCATGTCTCGCCCTCCCGTTCGATACAGGAATGTATCCGATACATTGTTGTATCGAAAAGAGGATTGTCCAGGGAACACATTTTCGATTCACGGGGGTAGGCTGGAGCGCATGGCCGCGCACCTCCAGGGCTCCCTCTTCGACCAGGCCGACGAGTTGCGGCTGGGCCCCCTCGCCGGGATCCGCCGGACCGAGCTCGGCCGCGGCGCCTGGCTCGACCTGCTGCCCGGCTGGCTCACCGGATCGGACGCACTGTTCGAACAGTTGGTGGCCGAGGTGCCGTGGCGCGCCGAGCGCCGGAAGATGTACGACCACGTCGTCGACGTCCCCCGACTGCTCTGCTTCTACGGTCCGGAGGATCCGCTCCCCCACCCGGTGCTGGCCGATGCGCGCCGGACTCTCTCCGCGCACTACGCCGAGGAACTCGGCGAGCCCTTCACCACAGCGGGCCTGTGCTACTACCGCGACGGCCGGGACAGCGTCGCCTGGCACGGTGACCGGACCGGGCGGGGCGCGCACGAGGACACCATGGTCGCCATCCTCTCCGTGGGCGCGCCCCGTGACCTGCTGCTGCGCCCGGTGGGCGGCGGCACGGCCGTACGGCACCCGCTCGGGCACGGCGACCTGATCGTGATGGGCGGCTCCTGCCAGCGGACCTGGGAGCACGCCGTACCGAAGAGCACACGCGCCACGGGACCGCGCATCAGCATCCAATTCCGCCCGCACGGCGTGCAGTAGGGGCGCCCCGGGCCCCGGAACGCTGTCGTCCGTACGCGCCTTCCCCGACACTGGGCCGAGGACGGGGAGGCCGTGTGAGGGCGGAGTCCGAACGACCCACCACCGCTCCCCGGCGCGGGGAGCTGGACGTACTGCGTGCGCTGGTCGTGCTCGGTCTCGTCTTCTTCCACGCCGGTCTGGTCTTCTCCCCCGACGACGACTTCTACGTCAAGAACGCCGAGACGACCGACGCGGTGACCGTCCTGGCCGGACTCGGCGTGGTGTGGGCGATGCCGCTGCTGTTCCTCGTCGCCGGCCTGGGCGCCCGGCACTCGATCCGCCGCCGTGGACCGGGCGGCTTCGCCCGGGAGCGCCTGCTGCGCCTGGGCGTCCCGCTGGTCTTCGCGACGGTCGTCCTGTGCCCTCTCCCCCAGTGGCTGCGGCTGCGAGCCGCCGACTCCGACCATCACGAGTCGTACTGGGCGTTCTGGCCCCGCTTCCTCACGGTGCGCCCCGACCCGGCCGACTTCCCCTTCGTCCTCGAAGGGGAGCACTTCGAGACCGGCCATCTGTGGTTCGTCGTGCTGCTCCTCGCCTTCTGTCTGCTCCTGGCCCCGGTCGCGGCGCGCCTGTCGGCCGGTGGCGCGCGAATGGCCGACGCCGTGTCCCACCGCCCGTTCCTGCTGTTCCTGCCCGCGCTGCCGCTCGCCCTCATCAACACGCTGCTGGGCCTGGAGGAGAGCTTCGCGGGCTGGCACCGCTGGGCCTACCTGCTCTTCTTCCTGTACGGCTTCGCCCTCGCCGACGACGACCGGGTCCGCGCCGCGATGCGCCGCCTGGCCGTCCCGGCCGGGGTGGCCGGCCTGCTGCTGTTCCTGGCGACAGCACCCGGCTTCCTGACCGAGGACGACCCCTTCACCGCCTGGACGCCGGTCGCGATGGTCAGCCGGGCGCTGTTCAGCGCGGCGGGCTGGTGTCTGGTGGTGGCGATCCTCGGCCGCCTGGACCGGCCTCACGAGCAGCGTTCACAGGAGCAGCGACGAGCGAACCCGGTCATGGGTCATCTCGTAGTCGCCGCACTGCCGTTGTACGTGCTCCACCAGCCGATCGTCGTCGCCTTCGCCTACGGCGTGGTCGGCTGGCCCGCGCCGATCACCGTCAAGTACGCAGTGATCGTGGCCGCTTCGCTGGCGGTGATCCTCGTGGTGTACGAGTGCGTGGTGCGCCGGACCCGGGTGACGCGGTTGCTGTTCGGGATGCGTCCCGACGCCGGAGCGCGCCCCGACCCGCCGACCAGGCCGGTTCCCTGATCTGCTTTGCTGTCTCCCGTCGGGCACGGACCTCACCACGCGGGACGATCATGCGGGCAGATGTGCAGCAAGTCGCCGACGGCATCCATCTGGTGCACGGCAGCAACACCAACTGGGTGATCCTCACCGAGGGGGACTCGGCCACGCTGGTCGACACGGGCTACCCCGGCGACCGCGAGCTGGTCCTCGACTCCCTGGCCCAGGCGGGCAGTTCACCCGAGGCGGTCGCGGCGGTGCTGATCACCCACGCCCACAACGACCACCTGGGCTCGGCGGAGTACCTGCGCGCCGCGCATGGCGCGCCGGTATACCTCCACGAGGCCGAAGTCCCGCACGCGCGCCGGGATTTCCTGCACCAGGTCACTGTCGGCGAGGTCCTGAAGAACGGCTGGCGGCCGGGTGTGCTGCCGTGGGCGGTGCACGCGATCCGGTCCGGCGGCACCGCGAAGGTGCCGGTGACCGCCCCCGAGCCGTTCCCGGCGTCCGGCGCGCTCGACCTGCCCGGCCGGCCCGTGCCCGTGCACACCCCCGGTCACACCCTGGGGCACTGCGCCTTCCACCTGCCCGACGCGGGGGTGCTGATCTCCGGCGACGCCCTGGTGAGCGGCCACCCCACCTCGCGCGAGCAGGGCCCGCAGCTGCTGCCCGACATGTTCCACCACGAGCGCGACCGTGCCGTCGCCTCCCTGGGCGTACTCGAAGAGCTGGCGGGCGACCTGCTGCTGCCGGGGCACGGACCGGTGCACCGGGGCACCGTGCGACTCGCGGCACAGCGCGCACGCGAGCTCGCGGTTTAAGGTCGGGCCATGGCATTGCAGATCAGCGCCACGAATCCGGAGCACCCCACGCTCCTGCTCACCCTGCCATGGCACCTGCCGTTGGAGGAGTGGCCCGAGGAATACCTCGTGCCGCTGCCGCGCGGCATCTCCCGCCACGTCGTGCGCTACGCGCGCGCCGGCGACGAGGTGATCGCCGTCAAGGAGCTCGCCGAGCGGCCCGCGCTGCGCGAGTACGAGCTGCTGCGCGACCTCGACCGGATCGGCATCCCCTCGGTGGACCCGCTCGCCGTGGTCACCGGTCGCCTCGACGAGGCGGGCGAGCCGCTGGAGCCTGTGCTGATCACCCGGCACCTCGGCGGGTCGATGCCGTACCGGTCGATGTTCGAGACGACGATGCGCCCGGCGACCATGCACCGCCTGATGGACGCGCTGGCCGTGCTGCTGGTCCGCCTGCACCTCGCCGGGTTCGCCTGGGGCGACTGCTCGCTGTCCAACACGCTCTTCCGGCGCGACGCGGGCGCCTACGCCGCGTATCTCGTGGACGCGGAGACCGGCGACCTGCATCCGCAGCTGAGCACCGGGCAGCGCGAGTACGACCTCGACCTCGCGCGCGTCAACATCAGCGGCGAGCTGCTCGACCTGGAGGCGTCCGGGGCGCTGCACCCCTCGGTGGACCCGATCGACTTCGGCACGGAGATCTGCGGCCGCTACGGGAGCCTGTGGGAGGAGCTGACCCGCACCTCGGTCTACCCGGCGGGCAAGTACCACTACATCGAGCGCCGGATCCGGCGGCTGAACGAGCTCGGGTTCGACGTGGCGGAGATGCAGATCGAGCACTCCTCCAACGGCGACACGGTCACCTTCGTGCCCAAGGTCGTCGACGCCGGTCACCACCAGCGGCAGCTGCTGCGCCTGACCGGTCTGGACACCGAGGAGAACCAGGCGCGGCGGCTGCTGAACGACCTGGAGAGCTGGATGGCCACCCAGGAGGACTACGCGCCCGGTGATCCGCTCGCCGCCCGCCCCGAGGTGCTCGCCCACCGCTGGGTGCGGGACGTCTTCCGTCCCACGGTGCGGGCGGTGCCGGTCGAGCTGCGGGGCTCCATGGACCCGGCGGAGATCTACCACGAGCTCCTCGAGCACCGCTGGTTCATGTCGGAGCACGCCCAGCACGACATCGGGCTCGAGGTCGCGGTCGCGGACTACATCGAGAACATCCTGCCGAAGGCGCGCGAGACGCTGGTGCCGACAACTCCCGAGTAGCCCGCCGACCGTGTGACTCAGTCGTGCGGGATCACGGCCACGGGGCAGTCCGCGTGGTGCAGCACGCCGTGTGCCACCGAGCCGATCCGGGCGCCCACGGCGGTGCGGTGAGCGCGGCGGCCGACGACCATCAGCTGGGCCCGCCCGGCCACCGACAGCAGGACCTGGCCCGCGCTGCCCATCTCCACGTGCTCGACGACAGGCACGTCGGGGAAGCGGTCCCGCCACGGCTTCAGGGCCGCGGCCAGCGCCTTCTTCTCGTACGGCTCCAGGCCACCGGCCTCGTCGAGCATCTTCAGCGAGCCCGGGCTGTAGGCGAACACCGGCGGCAGGGTCCAGGCGCGGACGGCGCGCACGGTCGCTCCGCGCGCGGCGGCCGTCTCGAAGGCGAACCGCAGGGCCGCGGCGCTGTCGTCGGGCTCGCCCTGCTGGCCGACGACGATGTCGCGGCCGGCCGCCTCGGCGGCGGGCTCGTCACCGGCGCGCACCAGGACGACGGGCCGGGCGGCCTCGGCGATCACCTGCTGGCCGACGGAGCCGAGCAGGAAGCCGACGACCGGTCCGTGGCCGCGCGAGCCGAGGACGAGCAGTTCGGCGTCGGCCGCTGTGGCGGTCAGGGTCTCGACGGGAGCCCCCTCCGGCAGCTCCGTGGTGATCTCCAGGCCGGGGTGCCGCTCGGCGACCGTCCGCACGGCGTCCGCGACCCCGTCCCGCACCCACTGCTCCTGCGTCGCCCGGTCCGCCCGCTCCGCCAGGTCCGACTGGAGCCGCCAGGCGTGCACCACCCGCAACGGCAGGCCGCGGCGGACCGCCTCCCTGGCCGCCCAGGCCAGCGCCGCCAGGCTCTCCTCGGTTCCGTCGACCCCAGCCGTGATCGGGCGCGTCATGCGGATGTCTCCTCGTCTCGTGCTCGGTCCTTCGTTCACATGCCTCGGCCCCAGTCTTCACTACGCTGGCCGTCATGACCTTGGAATGGGAACAGGTGATCGTCGACTCGACCGACCCCGTGGCGCTGGGCCGCTGGTGGGCCAAGGCGCTGGGGTGGGTGGTGGTGACCGACGCGCCCGACGAGTACGAGATCCGGCCCACGCCCGACCGGATGCCGGGCCTCCTCTTCGTCCCGGTGCCGGAGGGCAAGACCGTCAAGAACCGGCTGCACCTCGACTTCCGCCCCGAGGACCAGCGCGCCGAGGTGCACCGGCTGCTGTCGCTCGGGGCGCGGTACGCGGACCTCGGGCAGGGCGAGCAGCCGTGGGTGACGCTCACCGACCCGGAGGGCAACGAGTTCTGCGTGCTGGGCGGCCGCGTCCCGCATGCCTGAGCGAAGCGGATCGATCGAACATACGATGGCGTGAGGCGGGCCGGTGATATGGGGGGACCGGCCCCTGGACCCGGCCGCTCGGGGTGGGAGACGTATGCCAGAGGCCGCCGAAGCAGCGCGGACCGTCATTCTGACCGTGGACGACGACCCGGGGGTCTCCCGCGCCGTCGCCCGCGACCTGAGGCGCCGCTACGGCGCGTCGTACCGGATCGTGCGCGCCGAGTCCGGCGAGTCGGCGCTGGAGGCGCTGCGCGAGCTGAAGCTGCGCGGGGACCTCGTCGCCGTGATCCTGGCCGACTACCGGATGCCGCAGATGAACGGCATCGAGTTCCTCGAACAGGCCCTGGACGTGTATCCGGGGGCGCGCCGGGTGCTGCTGACCGCGTACGCGGACACCCACGCGGCGATCGACGCGATCAACGTCGTCGACCTGGACCACTACCTCCTCAAGCCGTGGGACCCGCCCGAGGAGAAGCTCTACCCGGTCCTGGACGACCTCTTGGAGGCCTGGCGGACCGGAGACCACCGGCCCGTGCCCAGTACCAAGGTGGTCGGACACCGCTTCTCGGCGCGCTCCTCCGACGTACGGGAGTTCCTGGCGCGCAACCAGGTGCCGTACCGCTGGTACTCCTCCGACGAGCCCGAGGGCCGACGACTGCTGGCTGCGGCCGGGCAGGACGGACAGCGGCTGCCGATCGTGATCACCCCGGACGGGACACCGCTCGTGGAACCGGAGGCGCCCGACCTGGCCGCACACGTGGGTCTCGCCACCACGCCCACGGCCGACTTCTACGACCTCGTCGTGATCGGCGGCGGCCCGGCAGGGCTCGGCGCGGCCGTCTACGGCGCCTCGGAGGGGCTGCGGACGGTGCTGGTCGAGCGGTCGGCGACCGGCGGGCAGGCCGGGCAGAGCTCCCGCATCGAGAACTACCTGGGCTTCCCCGACGGGGTGTCCGGCGCGCAGCTCACCGACCGGGCCCGGCGGCAGGCGTCGAAGTTCGGCGCCGAGATCCTCACCGCACGCGAGGTGACGGGACTGGAGGTCAGCGGGGCCGCGCGGGTCGTACGGTTCTCCGACGGCTCGGCGATCGCCGCGCACAGCGTGATCCTCGCGACCGGCGTGTCGTACCGGCAGCTGGGCGCGCCGGGAGCGGACGACCTGACCGGCTGCGGGGTGTTCTACGGCTCGGCGCTGACCGAGGCGGCCTCCTGCCAGGGGCACGACGTGTACATCGTGGGCGGTGCCAACTCGGCCGGGCAGGCGGCGATGTACCTGGCCCGGGGCGCCAAGTCCGTGACGCTGCTGGTGCGGGGTCCCTCGCTGGCGGCGTCGATGTCGCACTACCTGATCCAGCAGATCTCCGAGGCCCCGAACATCTCGGTGCGCTGCGGCACGGTCGTCGAAGCCGCGCACGGCTCGGACCACCTGGAGCAGCTGACGCTTCGGCACGTGGAGAGCGGCAAGAGCGAACTCGTCGACGCGCAGTGGATGTTCGTGTTCATCGGGGCGGCCCCGCTGACGGACTGGCTGGACGGGACGGTGCTGCGCGACGAGCGCGGGTTCATCCTCGCCGGGCCCGACCTGACCCTGGACGGGCGACCGCCGGCCGGCTGGGAGCTGGACCGGCCGCCGTACCACCTGGAGACCAACGTGCCGGGCGTGTTCGTGGCGGGCGACGCCCGGGCCGAGTCCGCCAAGCGGGTCGCGTCCGCCGTCGGAGAGGGAGCCATGGCCGTGATGCTCGTCCACCGGTATCTGGAGCAGTCGTGACCGGGCGGGTGATGCCGTGCAGCCCGGCGGAGATCGGTTCGCTGTTCCTGTTCGAGAAGCTGACGCCGGAGCAGCTCGGCAGCCTGTGCGCCGAGGGGCGGGTGGAGAAGTTCGAGCCCGGCCCGGTGTACACCGAGGGTGAGCCGGCCACCTGCTTCTTCGTGATGATCGAGGGCACGGTCGTCATCTCCCGGCGGGTCGGCGGCGACGACGTGGAGGTCAACCGGACCTCGCAGCGCGGGGTGTACGCGGGCTCCATGCAGGCCTTTCTCGGGGACCGGGTGCCGCAGGTCTACGGCAGCTCCCTGCGCGTGACGGAGCCGACGCGGTTCTTCGTGCTGCCCGCCGAGACGTTCTCGGCGTTCATGCAGGAGTGGTTCCCGATGGCCGTCCACCTGCTGGAGGGGCTGTTCTTCGGTTCGAAGAACACCCAGCGGGCGATCGGGCAGCGGGAACGGCTGCTGGCGCTCGGCTCGCTGTCGGCGGGGCTCACGCACGAGCTCAACAACCCCGCCGCTGCGGCCGTGCGGGCGACGTCGACCCTGCGGGAGCGGGTGGCGAAGATGCGGCACAAGCTGGCCGTGATCGCCCAGGGGTCCTACTCCCCCGAGACCCTCGCCGAACTCATCGACATCCAGGAACGCACCGCCGAACGGGTCGCCAAGGCCCCGGCGTTGAGCCCTCTGGAGGCGTCCGACCGGGAGGACGAACTCACCGACTGGCTCGACGACCACGGCATCCAGGAGGGCTGGCGGATCGCGCCCGCCTTCGTGCAGGCCGGTCTCGACGTCGACTGGCTGGAGCAGGTCGCGTCCGCCGTCGACGAGGAGATGCTGCCCGGGGCGGTCGGCTGGCTCAACTACACCGTCGAGACCGAGCTGTTGATGGACGAGATCGCGGACTCCACCACCCGCGTCTCCCGGCTCGTCGACGCCGCCAAGCAGTACTCACAGCTCGACCGCGCCCCCTACCAGGTCGCCGACGTGCACGAACTCCTCGACAGCACCCTGCTGATGCTGTCGGGCAAGATCGGGCAGCGCATCAAGATCGTCAAGGAGTACGACCGTACGCTCCCGAAGGTCCCCGCGTACCCGGCGGAGCTCAACCAGGTGTGGACCAACCTGATCGACAACGCGGTCTTCGCCATCAACAGCGCGGGCGGAGAAGGCACGTTGACGGTGCACACGGCCCGCGACCACGACCGGCTGCTGGTGGAGTTCCGCGACACCGGGCCCGGGGTGCCGCCGGACATCCGCAGCCGTATCTTCGACCCCTTCTTCACCACCAAGCCCGTGGGCGAGGGCACCGGGCTCGGTCTGGACATCTCCTGGCGGATCGTGGTCAACAAGCACCACGGTTCCCTCCATGTCGAATCCGCGCCGGGCGACACCCGCTTCCAGGTTCTGCTGCCGCTCACCGCGGCGGACCCCGAGACGGCCGAGGAGCCGGAATGACCAGCGAGAGCAACGCAAACGGCATCGACGCCACCGTCCCGCCGAGCGGCGCGGGGTGTCTGGAGTGCGACGAGGGCGGGGGCTGGTGGTTCCATCTGCGGCGCTGCGCCACCTGCGGCCACGTCGGCTGCTGCGACTCCTCCCCCGCCCAGCACGCCACCGGCCACTACAGGGCCACGGGGCACCCACTGGTGCGGAGCTTCGAGCCGGGCGAGGAGTGGTTCTGGGACTACTCCACGAACGAGCTCTACGAGTCCGGTCCGGACCTGGCACCCCCCGTCGGCCATCCCGCGGACCAGCCCGTGCCGGGGCCGGCGGGGCGCGTCCCGGCGGACTGGGCGAGGAAGCTGAATCGCTGAGGTGCCGCCGGCGGGATGCGCGGGGCAGGCGCTGAGCGGACGTCCCAGGTGGCAGGGGGCGTTGTCGGTCCGGCGTGCCAGGATGGAGCCGTGCCGCAGACCGTTTTCACCCCGCCGCTGATCGGCCGGGACGAGGAACTCGCCCTACTCGCCGGTGTCCTGGAACGCACCCGGGCCGGGGAGGCCCGAGCGGTGCTGCTCGCCGGGGACGCCGGTGTCGGCAAGACGCGGGTGCTGGTCGAGGCCGCCGCCCGGGCCGCCGGGGCCGGGACGACCGTGCTCACCGGTCACTGCGTCGACCTCGGTGACGTCGGTCTGCCGTATCTGCCGTTCACCGAGATCCTCGGGGCGCTCGCGGGTGACGAGCGGTTCTCCGACGTCCTCGCCGCGCATCCCGTCGTCGACCGGCTGCTGGGTGCCGGGAGCGACACCGTGCGGGACGACGGGGGTCCCCCCACGCGTTCCAGCGGTGGCGGAGGGCGGCTGCGGCTGTTCGAGGGCGTGGCCGGGCTGCTGGCCGACCTGGCACAGATCGCCCCGCTGCTGCTCGTCCTGGAGGACCTCCACTGGGCCGACCAGTCCTCACGGGACCTGCTGCGGTTCCTGCTCAGCCGCGGCATCCTCGGGCGCCCCGCGGGCGGTGCCCCCGGCCACCGGCTCGCGGTCCTCGCGTCGTACCGCGCGGACGACCTGCACCGCCGTCACCCGCTGCGCCCGCTGCTGGCCGAACTGGTGCGGCTGCCCGGTGTGGAGCGGCTGGAGCTGCGGCCGATGGCGGACGTGGAGGTGGCCCGGCTGGTGCGTTCCCTGGAGGGCCGTCCGCTGCCCGACGCCACGGTGCGCGGGATCGTGGAGCGCGCCGAGGGCAACGCCTTCTACGCCGAGGAGTTGCTCGCCGCGACGGGCACGCAGGCCGGGGGCGTGCCCAGCGGGCTGGCCGACGTCCTCCTCATCCGTGTCGAGCAGTTGTCCGACACGGCCCAGCAGGTGCTGCGCACGGCCGCCGTCGCCGGGCGGCGGGTGGAGCACGAGCTGCTGCGGCACGCGGTGCGCCTGCCCGAGGACGAGCTGGAGTCGGCGCTGCGCGAGGCCGTGGGACGCCAGCTGCTGGTCGCCGGGGAGGGCGACACGTACACGTTCCGGCACGCGCTGGCCCGCGAGGCCGTGTACGCGGATCTGCTCCCTGGCGAACGGGCCCGGCTGCACAGCGCGTTCGCGGGGCTGCTCGCCGGGGGCGGCCGGCCGGAGAACGCGGCCGAGCGCGCCCACCACCACCGCGAGGGCCACGAGCTCCCCGAGGCGCTCGCCGCCTCCTTGGAGGCCGCCGACCACGCCCAGCGGGTGGGCGCACCGGCCGAGGAGCTGCGCCATCTGGAGGCGGTCCTCGACCTGTGGGCGGCGGTGGAGCCGGCGGCGCGGCCCTCGGGCGACGGTGTCGACCGGGTCACGCTCACCCTGCGCGCCTCGGCGGCCGCCGCGCACGCCGGCGACACACACCGCGCGGTCGCCCTCGCCCGCTCCGCGCTGGCCGGGGTCGGCCAGGACGCCGATGCCGAGCTCGCCGCCCGGGTGCGCTACACGCTCGCCGGGAACCTGATGAGCGTCGACAGTCTGTCGGCGGCCTTCGCCCACAGCAGCGAGGCGCTGGCGATGATCCCCGCCGAGCCGCCCTCGCCCACCTGGGTGTGGGCCGCGGCCACCCATGTCATGGCGGCACGGCACGTCGGGGAGAACGACACCGCGCTGCGCGTCGCCCGACAGGCGCTGAGCGTCGCCGAAGGGCTGGGCCTGGCGGACGCGCAGGCCGACCTGCTGGTGTCGCTGGCCATCCTGGAGGGCGACGGCCGGCGGAGCGTGCACGGTCGCGAGCGGCTCCGGCAGGCCCAGGAGCTGGCCCGGCTTTCGGGCAACGCTCCCGTGGAGATGCGGGCGCTGTTCAACCGCGCCATCGGCTCCTTCGAGGCCGGGGCGCTGGAGGAGTGCGTGCCCTCGGTGACGGAGGGACTGGACCGCGCCCGCCGCGCGGGGCTGCTGTCGTCGCCGTATCCCCTGGAGATGCGCTACCTCCGGCTGCTGGTGCTGTACACGCTGGGCCGCTGGGACGAGTGCCTGCGTGCGGCGGCGGACGACGCCGAGGTGCTGCCCGCGGCGGGCGGATACACGGTCGGGCCCGCGCTGTACGTGTCGCTGGCCCGCGGCGACCTGGGGGCCGTGGAGCGCGCCGAGGCGCTGCTGAAGGGCCCGTTCGACTGGATGGCCGCGCTCGTCTCGGGCATCGTCCTGACCGACGCGGCCGCGCTGCGCGGGGATCCGCAGGGGGCGGTGGCGCGGATGCGGTCCGCCGTCGAGTCCCTCACGGACGACGCGGGCAGCCGCCCCGACGTCACGGTGCGTCTCGCCGCGCTCGCGCTCGCGGCCGTCTCCGACGCTGCCTGCGCCGCGCGTCTGACCGGCGACGAGGCGGCGGCGCGCCACTGGGCGGACACCGCCGCCGAGTGGGAGGAGTTGGCCCGGCCGGCAGGCCTGCGGGGCGAGAGCGGCGCGCGGCAGGGGCCGGAGGGGCTGGCCTGGCTGGCCCGCGCGGAGGCCGAGCGGATACGCGCCGTGTCGGGGCCGGATGTGGCGGCCTGGGAGAAGGCCGCCGCCGCGTTCGACTACGGCGACGTGTACGAGCGGGCGCGCTGCCGGCTGCGGCTCGCCGAGGCCCTGTTGACGGCCGAGCGGCGCGAGGAGGCGGCCGCCGAGGCCGGTGCGGTGCGGGAGACGGCCGTGCGGCTCGGCGCCGCTCCGCTGCTGGAGCAGGTGGACGCGCTGATCCGCCGCGGCCGTCTGACTCGGGCCGCCGCCGAGGGCACCTCCGCCGACCGCGCCTCACCGCTCACGGCCCGGGAGCAGGACGTGCTGCGGCTGCTCGCCCGGGGCCGCAGCAACCGCCAGATCGGCGAGGAGCTGTTCATCAGCGGCAAGACGGCGAGCGTGCACGTCTCCAACATCCTCGGCAAGCTCGGCGCGGCGAGCCGTACGGAGGCGGTGGCGATCGCCTACCGGCGCGGCCTGATCACACCGGAGCCGACGGCGTCCCCGTGACACACCGGAGCCGACGGCGTCCCCGTGACACACCGGGTCCGCCGTCGGCCATCGGTGCCGGCTGCCGTCAGTGGCGGGCGGCCGGCGTGTTCGCGGCGGTCACGTTGACGGCCGCCCAGGACTTGTTGACCGTCTTGTACTCGACGCTGGTCGCGCCGTAGAGGTCCTTGGCCGCCTTCAGGGTCGCGATGCGCGCGCCGTGGAAGTCGGTCGAGGAGACCATGTAGCGGGTCAGGGCCCGGTAGTAGATGGCCGTGGCCTTGGCGCGGCCGATGCCCCTGACCGTGGAGCGGTCGTAGGTGGGCGAGTTGTAGGTGACACGGCCGATGGTCTTGCGGCCGCTGCCCTCGGCGAGGAGGTAGTACGCGTGCGAGGAGACCCCGGAGCCCGCGTGGACCTCGGCGTTGTAGACGGCCGGTGACCAGTAGTCGATCGCGCCCTCCAGCCGGTCGAGGGAGGGGCGGTCAAGGCGGCGCAGGAACTTCTGGTCCAGGCCGAGCTTCTCGCCGACGAGGTAGTTCGGCGGGTTCTTCGGGTTGTTGGCGCTGAACTCGACGTTGGAGCCGAAGATGTCCGCGAGGGACTCGTTCAGGGAGCCGGGCTCACCGTACTGGTTGCCGGCGCTGTCGACCCGCGTGGGCTCCAGGCGGGCCGTCGCGTCGACTACGCCGTGGGTGAGTTCGTGGCCGGTGACGTCGAGGACGACGAGCGGCTTCTTGAGCATGTCCCCGTCGCCGTCGCCGTAGAGCATGCAGCCGCAGTCCGGGTCCCAGAACGCGTTGCCCACCTTGTTGCCGTAGTGGACCATGGCGAGGGCGCCCTTGCTGTTGTTCTTGATGCCCTTGCGGCCGAAGGTCTTCTTGTAGAAGTCCAGGGTCTGCGTGACGCCGTACTGGGCGTCGACGGCGGCGCTGGCGCGGTTGGAGACGGTCCCGTTGCCCCACTTGTTGTTCGTGGAGGTGAACTTCTTGCCGCGCGCGAAGTCCCACACTTCCTGGTTCTTGGCGTCGCGGGTCTCCGTGCCCCAGCGGGTGGGGTCCTTCAGGAGGTAGCTCGTGCGGGCGGTACGGGTGGTGGTGAGCTTGACCGTGCCCGCGAAGAGGGAGGTGCCGGTGCCCGCCGCGGTGGAGGGGTAGGCGGCGGCGCCCGGGGCGGGGGCGGCGGTGAGGCCGTCGGCGTGCGGGGCGGTGCCGGTGGCCGGGTCGAGCGTCTCGCCGCGCTCGCGCAGGGCGTCGAGCAGCCGGGGCGAGAGGAACTCGTCGCTGTCGGACGCGTTGCTGAGCACCTTGCCGCTGAGGGCGTCCACGACGACCGTCCGGGAACCTCCGGCGCCGCTGGTGCCGGCGTCGGTGACCCGCACCTGGTAGGCGAGGGTCGGGGTGCCGCCGCGGGCGTCGACCACGAGTTCGGCGGCGGCCGCCCGGCCCTTGGCGACGGCGGCTGCCTTCACCTCGGCCTGCCGGGCCGTCAGCTTCGCCTTGGCGGTGGCGGGGCGGACCGTGCGGTCGGTGGCGCGGGTGACACCGGCGTACGCCAGCCGCTGGGTGAGGTGGACGACGAGGTCGCCGCCGAGGACGGGCATGCCCTGGTGCGTCCGGACGAACCGGACGTGTCGTGCGCCCTCGGGGTCGATCAGCACGTCCTGGGGCGTCAGTTCGTCGCCGTCGGTGACGCCGGTCGCCGAGGCGTGGGCGAAGGCGGCGGCGCGGGCGGCCTCGACGACGGCGGCGGCCTGGGATCCGGCCTCGGTGGTCGTGGCTGAGGTGCGGGCATCGCCCGTGGACGGCGCCGCGAAGGCCGTGCCCGCCAGGCCCGTGGCGGCCGTCGCCACGGTGACGGCGACCGCGAGGCCGCGTATGTGTGCTCTACGCACGAATGAGGGTTCCTTCGTTCACGGGCGGCAGCGGTCGCCGGCAGGGCGACCAACCGCTCATCGACACGGCGCGGTTGAGCGCCATGGGGGCTGGTCGGGCCCCGGAGGAAACCCTTACGGATGCGTCATGTTCATGTAAAGCGGATAGGCCGTATTAAAGGCACTTCCAGGCGATACCCTGCGAATCCGCACCGCTCAGTGATCACCGGATGACCAACTGTGCGTCGGTTATGGAGATGTGACGGAGCGCGAGAAGGTTGCCCGCCCTCGGATGTGATCGATCTCGCACTGAACCACGCCGGGCAGGCCTCGGCGGAGACGGGAGAAGAACCGGATGATCTCAGCAACGGTGGGCAGAGGTACGGCGCTGGCGGCGGCCCTGCTGTCCCTCCTGGCAGTCCCGGCCCACGCGGCGCCGCAGGAGCCGCTGCCCGACCTCACCGGACTGCGCGGCTTCCTGAGCACGGCGCAGCAGCAGGGGGCACCCGGGGCGATGGCGCGGATCGACGACCACGGCACCGTCAGCAAGGTCACGGTGGGCGTCGCCGACCGTGCCACCGGGCGCGCCCTGAGCACCACCGACCGCTTCCGCATCGGCAGCGTCACCAAGACCTTCACCACCGTCGTCCTGCTGCAACTCGTCGACGAGGGGAAGCTGAGCCTGGACGCCCCGGTCAACCGCTACCTGCCGGGGCTGCTGCCGGACGGCCGCATCACCGTGCGGCACGTACTGAGTCACCGCAGCGGCCTGTACGACTACACCAACGACATGTTCGCGCAGACCGTCCCCGGCTTCGAGGCCGTCCGCACCAAGGTGTTCACCTACCGCCAGCTGGTGGACCGGTCACTGCGGCACCCCCCGACCGGCGCGCCCGGTGCCGCCTACGCGTACTCCAACACCAACTTCGTCGTCGCCGGGATGCTCGTCGAGAAGCTGACCGGGCACTCCGTACAGACCGAGTACCAGAACCGGATCATCAAGCCGCTGAAGCTGCCCGACACCTTCTACGTGCACCCCGACACGCACATCCCGGGCCGTTACGCCCGCGGCTACCTCACCCCCGACGAGTCCGGCGGGCGCCTGGTCGACGCCACCGAGCAGACGGCCTCCTGGGCGCAGAGCGCGGGCGCGATCGTCTCCAGCACACAGGACCTCAACACCTTCTTCTCCGCCCTGGTCGGCGGCCGGCTGACCTCGGCGACGCAACTGGCGCAGATGGAGCGCTGGACACCGGCGGGCACCGGCCAGGCGTACGGGCTGGGGCTGCGGCGCCGTGATCTGTCGTGCGGCGTGTCCGTCTACGGCCACACCGGCGCCGTCCAGGGCTATTACACGTACGCCTTCACGTCGAAGGACGGCAAGCGCAGCCTCACCGCCGCCGCCAACACCTCCAACAGCAGCGCCGTGCACAACACCATGCTGCGCACCCTGGAGTCGGCGTTCTGCGGCAAGCGGAGCGCACCGGCACGCGGGGCCAGTGCAGGGGTCGTGGAGCGACATGAGGACATCGCGCCGGGGATCGTTCGCGACTGAGCGCGGTAGTCGACTGCCGACCGGGGCCGGGGCCGGGGAGAACGGGACCTCGGCCCGGCCGACGGGGGGACCGACTCTGCGGGATCCAACTCCTCGATCCCGCAGAGCAACCTCCACGCGCACAACCACGTCTCGCTCTACACATCGCGTATACACACGTTGCATAGGCGCGCTGTGTGAAACGAGACGAAAGGCACGCATGTACGGCAAGGCATTCGCCCCCGAGTACCAGGGCGCCCTCACCGCCCTCTCCGTGAACTCCGACCTGGTCGACGTACTGGCCGCCGGCACCGAGCAGTTGCGGGCCGCCGAGCAAGCCGGGCACAGCGGGGAGGCGGCCCGCTCCGGGCTCGCGGTCGCCGAGGCGCACCGCCGGCTCGGTCAGGTGGGAGAGGCGGACCAGGCGTGGAAGGCGAGCTACCGCGCGGCCCGGGACGCCGGGGACACGGGGGCGATGGCGTGGGCGCTGTGGAGCGGCGGCACGCTGGCCCGCCAGCGCGGCGCGTTCCCGCTCGCGCGGAGGCTGCTGGGGCTCGCGGCCGAACTCGGTGAGCGGGGCGGCGACATCGTGGTCCGCGGCTACTCTCTGGCGGGCCTCGCCGAGACCGGCCGTATCCAGGGCGACTACGAGGCCGTCGGCAGGCTGCACGAGCAGTTGCTGGCCGAGGCCCGCAGGCGCGGCGAAGCGCGGCACACGGTGTGGGCCCTGGAGGGCATCGCGCAGATGCACCGCAACTCCGGCGCGTACGACACCGCGTACGCGTTGTTCGAGGAGGCGGCGGAGATAGCGGGACGCGCCGACGACCGGCGCGGGCACGCCTGGGCGCTGCGCGGGCTGGCCGACATCGTCTCGGTGCGCGACGGCGACACGGCGCGGGCCCTCGCCCTGCTCTCCGAGGCGGAAGCGACGTGCCGTGCGATGAGCCTGTCCAGCGCCCTGGCCTACAACCACAAGATGCGCGGCAACGTCCTGTACCGGGCCGGGCGTTACGCCGAGGCCCGCGACCTCTACGAGCAGGCCCTCGCGGAGTTCCGCGCGATGCGTGAGCCGCGCGGCGAGGCACTGTCCCGCCTGGGACTGGCGAAGTCCCTGGCCCGACTGGGCCGCGACCACACCGACACGGCGACCGAACTCGCCGAACTGGCGGGGATCCTGGAGCGGATCGGTCTGCGGCACGCACGGGAGATGGTGGCTCGGGCCCAGGATGAGCTCGGCGTGACGGTCGGGGACACGGCGGCCCAGGCCACGAGGGCCGCCCTGTGACCGCCCTCACCTCCGTCGAGCGGACCGCGCTGCCGCTTCCCGCGGTGCTCGCCCGCAGCCGCGCCCTCGTGCGGCCCGCGTTGCGTGAGGCCGTGGGGCGGTTGCATCCCTGGGTGGCCGAGATGGCCGGGTACTCGTTCGGGTGGTGCGAGGTCGGTGGCGCGCCGGCCGCCGACGCCGGCGGCAAGGGGGTGCGGCAGGCGCTGGCGGTGCTCGGGGCGGAGGCGGCCGGGGCGCCCGGTCGGTCCGGGGTCGCCGCGGCGGTCGCGGTGGAGCTGGTGCACACCTTCTCGTTGCTCCACGACGACATCATGGACGGCGATCCGACCCGGCGCCGCCGCCCCACGGTGTGGAAGGCGTACGGCACGGGGCCGGCCGTACTGGCGGGCGACGCCCTGTTCGCGCTGGCCGTCGAGACGCTCGCCGGGCATCCGTCGGGCGCCGGTGCCGTACGCCTGCTGTCCGGCGCGCTCACCGACCTGGTGCGCGGGCAGGCCGACGACCTGTTGTTCGCCACGCGCCCCTGGACGGGCCCCGGGCGGGTACGACCGGACGCCTACCGGGCGATGGCCGAGGCCAAGACCGGCTCGCTGCTGGGCTGCGCCGCCGCGCTGGGTGCCGCGCTCGGCGGCGCGCCCCCGGCGACGGTCGACGCCCTGGACCGGGCCGGGCGGCACCTGGGGGTCGCCTTCCAGGTGGCCGACGACGTGCTCGGGATCTGGGGCGACCCGGCGGTCACCGGCAAACCCGTCCACGCCGATCTGCGGGAACGCAAGAAGACGTTCCCCGTGCTGGCCGCCCTCGATTCTCCCGGCCCGGCGGCCCGGCGCCTGGCGACGCTGCTGGAGTCGGGCGGGGACCCGGGCGAGGCGGCCGTGCTGGTCGAGGAGGCCGGCGGGCGCGCGGCCGCACTGGCGGAGGCGCACCGGCATCTGGCCGCCGTGGAGTCGGCCCTCGCCGCCGTGCCGCTGGAGGCGACGGCCGTCGAAGAACTGCGGTCCCTGCTGGACTTCGTCGTACGTCGTGATCTGTGAGCCGTACGGCGTGATCTGTGCAAGGAGTTGCTCCCGCCGAGCCCTCGGGTCGGCGCGCCCGCGGTGTCGCAGCTGACCTACGCCCCTGTGCCGGCGCTGGTCGAGGACGTGGTGGTGGTCCCGGACCGGGAGGCCGTCCGGGGCTGTCCGGAGCTCGCCGAACACGCCAAGGCGTGGGCCGAACCTGCCGCGGGGTGCCTCCTGCCGGGGCCCGTCGGGTGCTGGAACGGATCGGCCCCGACGCCCAGTTGGGACTGGTGGTGTGCGGGGGCAACACGACGGCCGGGGACGTGATGGGCCGGGTGGAGCGCTTCGGCCCGCACCGGTAAATCGAAAAGGCGGTCGTATCTCATATATCGGCGCCCGGAGTTGGCTTCCTGGCGCCGACGGCTCGGTTTACCGCGGGTTACCACCAGTTCGACGTACGGATATTCGTACGGCGGCCCCTCGCGGCGGAATTGCCCGGGCGACGACGTGCGCGTGTACGGCATGGGCGCTTTTCGCCGCACATACGCTCGCCACTCCGCGCGCCACTCTTGAATGAAAGACAAGAAAGGGCCCGGAGTTGCGATTCCTTTGAACGCACACCGGCGCGCTCGCCGTACCACTGGGAAAGGGCCAGAACCGGGGGTTCAGCGAAGGGTGACCATGGTCAAGGCGCACGTCTCCACACACGGGTTGGTCGCCGGAAGGTACCGGCTCCTCGACGTGGTCCACCGGGAGACGAACCGTGTGTGCTGGTACGGCGAGGACGTCGAGACCTCCCGGCCGTGCCTGCTCACCGGCATCGGGCTGCCGCACGACGCGGGCGAGGAGACCACCGGCCGGGTGCTGCGCATGTCCGAGACGATGGCACGCCTGTGCCCCGGCCAGGTCGCCCCGGTGCTCGGTGCCCTGACGGAGTCCGGCACCCTGTGGACCGTCACCGACTGCGTCGACGGCACACCGCTGGGCGAACTCCTGGCCCAGCAGGGCACGCTGGGACATGTCAGGGCGGCCCGCATCGGCCTCGAACTGCTCGACGTGCTGGACACCGCGCACGGCCAGGGCATCACCCACGGCGAACTCAGCCCCGGGCAGGTGTTCGTGCGGGACCACGGCCCGGTCGTGGTCACCGGCTTCGGACTGGCGGGAGCGACCCTCGCGCCCCGGCTCACCGCACCGTCGTACGCCTCCCCCGAGCAGGCCCGCGACGAGCGCATCGGCCCCGCGGCCGACCTGTGGGCGCTGGGCGCGATGCTCTACACGATGGTCGAGGGGCGCCCGCCCTTCCGTGACCGGGGACGGCCCGAGGCCACGCTCAAGGGCGTGGACCGGCTGCCGCTGCGCACGCCGGTGCGGGCCGGCTCCCTCAACCAGGTCGTGCAGGGTCTGCTGCGCAAGAACTCCCGGGAGCGGCTGACCCGCCCGGTGGTCCGGGCGGCCCTCATCCGGGTCCTGACCGAGGAACCGGAGGGGGCGTTCGAGGAGGAGTCCGAGCCTCTGCTGCGCCGCGCCTACACGGCGGTCGTGCACGCCGGGCCCGGGTGGAGCGGGCGCACCATGGTCGCGGGGACGGCCCTGGCCGTGGTCACCGTCGCGGTCGCCGTCCTCGGCGCCACCGACCAGCTGTCCGGCGCCGACAACACGTCGTCCGACGCGCAGGCCCGCCCGTCCGCCTCGGCCGACGCCTCCCTGACCCCGTCCGCTCCGCCCACCTCGGGCAGTGCGTCGGCGCAGAGCCCGGACGGGCAGGCCACCCGGCCGCCCGACACGCCGACCGCCACCGCGTCGAAGTCCCCGTCGGCCTCCGCCTCGCCCTCGGCACCCCAATCCGCGCCCGCCTCCCCCGGTGGCCTGCCGTCCGGCTTCCATCGCTACGACGCCGCGGAGGGCTTCTCCGTCGCCCTCCCCGACGGCTGGAAGCGGCTGAAGACCGAGCGCCAGGGCGATCTGGCCTACCGCGTCACGTACGGCGCGGCGGGTGACGCGCGCACGCTCGCGGTGACCTACAGCGAGCGCGTCGGCCCGGATCCGGTCGCCGTCTGGCGCGACGACGTCGAACCCGGGCTGAAGAAGGAGGACGGCTTCCGGCGCATCGGCGACATCCGGGCGACGACCTACCAGGGGTACGAGGCCGCCGACATGGAGTGGCTCAGCGACTACCACGGAAGCCGCATCCGCACCTTCGGCCGCGGCTTCCTCCTCGGTGGCCACCGCGGCTTCTCGCTGCGCTGGACGGCACCGGCCGCCGACTGGGACGGCTCGACGAACCAGCGCGCCCTGGAGACCGCCCTGCGCGGCTTCCGACCGGCGTCGGACTGAGGGCGCACCGGGCCGGCGCGCCAGACGGTGTCCCCCGCCGCGCCGGCCCCCGCGCGATCGGCCGCCTGCCTCAGCCCTGCGACCGCGGCGCCCGCTGCGACCGGAGGGGGGCGCCGTGCAGCGGCTCGGTCGCCCAGCGGGCCGTGAACGTGCGGTCGGGGAGCGAGCAGGTCACGAGCAGGTGGTGCGGAGTCTCCAGGAACGCCACGTCGACGGTGAGGGTGTCGGCGTCGGTCCAGCCGCCGCTCACCGCGGTCGGAAGGGGGTCCTCGCCGACATTCCAGCCGCCGTCGCCGAGCGACAGCTCCAGCCGGTGCCCGTCCTCGGTGAGCGCGACCGTCCAGCCGTCCGCACCGGACGCGACGGCCACCGAGGTCAGGCGCCGCTGGGCCGCGCAGACACCGTCGGCCGGGGTGAACGCGGCGGCGGACCACTTCTCGGCCCGCTCCGGCGGTGCGGGCTTGCCGGGGGCGGGCGGCAGCGCGAGCCGGGTCAGGCGCTCCCGCAGAGCCGCGTCCGCGTCCTGGCCGTCGGGCAGCGGTCCGTCGGTGAAGGCGGGCAGCAGGTGCTCCCAGGCCAGGTTCAGCAGGGCCTGCATGTCCTCGGTCGCCGCGGTGGTCGCGATCACGGCGTCCTGGTCGGGCAGGACCACGCAGAACTGGCCGTACGCGCCGTCGCCGCGGTAGCCGTGCCGTGACTGCCAGAACTGGAAGCCGTAGCCTCGGTCCCAGTCCTGCCGGTCCTCCTCGGCGACTCCGACGCCCGTCGGGATGTGGGTGCGCGTCGCCTCGGCCACCCACTCCGGATCCAGCAGACGCTCGCCCTCCCAGACGCCGCCGTTCAGATACAGCTGACCGAGCCGGGCGACCACGTCCGTCGTGGCGTGCAGCCCGCTGAAGCCCAGCTCGCGGCCGGTCCGGCCACGCAGCCACGCCACCTCGCCGGCGCCCACCGGATCCAGCAACCGCGGCCGCAGGTAGTCGCTGAGCGACTGCCCGGTGACGCGCTGGACGATCGCGCCGAGGGTGTAGGTGGCCGGCTGGTTGTAGGCGAAGACGGTCCCGGGGTCGCGGTCCGGCGGCAACAGCAGGAAGCCCCGGACCAACTCCTCCCGGTCCAGCGCGCGGGCCCGCTCGTAGGTCTCCTCCTCGTGTCCGCTCGCCATCGCCGCGACATGCCGGACGAGCATCGCGCGGCTGCGCGGGTCGGTGATGTCGGCCTCGAACTCCGGGAAGTACGAGATCACGGGATCGTCGAGCCGGATCAGCCCCTCGGCGACGGCGAACCCGGCGGCCGTGGAGGTGAAGCTCTTGCTGAGCGAGTAGAGGAGGTGGAGGCGCTCGGGGGTGTAGGGCGCCCACCAGCCGGAGGCCACGAGATGGCCGTGGCGCAGGATCATCAGGCTGTGGGGTTCGATGTCCGGGGCGGCGTCGAGGGCGTCCAGGAAGGCGAGGACCCTGGTGGCGTCGACGCCCTGGGCGGCGGGCGTGCTCGAAGGCAACGGGCGAACACTCATACGGGCATCCTGCCCTGCTGATCGGACGGTGATCGAGGCGTTTTCCCCATCTCGTTTTCCTCGTCCAGGTCCGGGGACTCGCACCCCATGGTGCAAATCGGCTACACGATGATGACCGAGCAGGCCGGCCCCCGAGAGCTCGTGGACCACGTGGTACGGGCGGAGGAGGCGGGCTTCGACTTCTCGGTGACCTCGGACCACTACTTCCCGTGGCTGCGCACGCAGGGGCACTCGCCGTACGCGTGGGCCGTCCTGGGCGCCGCCGCGCAGGCCACGTCGCGGATTCCGCTGATGACGTACGTGACGTGTCCGACGTTCCGCTACCACCCGGCCGTGATCGCCCAGAAGGCGGCGACGCTGCAGTTGCTGTCGGAGGGCCGGTTCCGGCTGGGCCTCGGTTCCGGGGAGAACCTCAACGAGCACGTGGTGGGCGGCGGTTGGCCCGCCGTCGATGTGCGGCACGAGATGCTCGAGGAGGCCGTGGAGATCATCCGCGCGCTCTTCGAGGGCGGTCACGTCAACCACCGCGGCACGCACTTCGACGTGGAGTCGGCCCGGCTGTGGGACCTGCCCGACGAGCCGCCGCAGATCGGCGTCGCCGTCTCGGGCGAGCAGTCCTGCGCCCTCGCGGGCCGACTCGCCGACCTGGTCATCGCCACGGAGCCCAAGGCGGGTCTGCTGGAGGCGTTCGACCGGCACGGCGGCACGGGCAAGCCGCGCGTGGGCCAACTGCCCGTCTGCTACGACCCCGACCGCGACGCGGCCGTCAAGCGCGCCCACGCGCAGTTCCGCTGGTTCGGCAACGGCTGGAAGGTCAACTCCGAACTGCCGCACCCGGACGCCTTCGAGTCGGCCACGCAGTTCGTCACCCCGGACGACGTCGCCGCCTCGATCCCCTGCGGCGACGACCCGGACGACTTCGTCGAGGCCGTACGGCCGTACGCGGAGGCCGGGTTCACGGAGGTCGCCCTGGTGCAGATCGGGGGCGAGTCGCAGGCGGCGTACACCGACTGGGCGGCGAAGACCCTGCTGCCCGCGCTGCACGACGCCCTGGCCTGAGGTCGCCGCACGGGGATCCACGGCGAGCTGAGTAGCCGTACTCATGCCGCCGTCGCCGTGCGCCGCCACGATGGGGCTCCCACGACAAGGAGCCCCACATGTCCACTGCGCACCTGTCCAGGGCGCACCCGGCCCCGCGCCGCCGCTTCCCGCCCGTCCTGTCGGCGGGGGTGGTGGTCGCGGGGCTGGCCCTGTCCGCCTGGGCGCCGCACGACCGCATGACGTGGTTCCTGGAGACGGTGTGGGTGCTCGTGGGGCTGCCGCTGGTCGTGCTGGCCTGGCGGCGGTTCCCGCTGACCGACCTGCTGTGCTGTCTGCTCGCCGCGCACGCGCTGGTGCTCGCGCTCGGCGGGCACTACACGTACGCGCAGGTGTGCCGCTGGGCGACTGGGCGCGGGACACGTTCGGCCTGGACCGCAACCCGTACGACCGGTTCGGCCACTTGATGCAGGGCTTCGTGCCCGCCGTACTGGTGCGGGAGCTGCTCAGCCGGACCTCACCGCTGCGCGGCAGCCGCTGGCTCGCTCCGCTGACCGTGTGCGCGTGCCTGGCGTTCAGCGCGGTCTTCGAGATGTTCGAGTGGGCGGCGGCCGTGCTGGGCGGGCAGGCGGCGGACGCCTTCCTCGCCACCCAGGGCGATGTGTGGGACACCCAGTGGGACATGTTCTGCGCCCTGATCGGCGCCATCGTCTCGCTCCTGCTGTTGAGCCGCTTGCACGACCGTCAGCTGGCGGCGCCCCACCTCTCCCCTCACCGCGACGTGTAGCGGCGCCGCGTCCACAGGGGCAGCGCGAACCAGCACAGCACGTACCACAGGACCACCGCTGCCACCAGCCAGGGCACGTAGTCGTCGTGGGTCGCCACCCGCAGGACCAGCAGCAGCGCGGCGGTCATCGTGCCGAGCAGCAGCACCAGACCGACGAAGGTCAGCCGGGAGGCCCACTGGACCGCCTGGGGCTTCACCAGGCGCCCCGAGACCAGGCGGTGCAGGGAGACGGGACCGATGAGGGCGCCGGTCGCGCAGGCGCCCATGACCACGGTCACGATGTAGATCGTGTGGTCCGTGTCCCCCAGACCCCGGTAGACCGGCGTGAACACCACGGTGAGCAGGAAGCCGAAGAGGATCTGGACGCCCGTCTGGGCCACCCGGACCTCCTGGATGAGCTCCCCCCACATCCGGTCGGCTCTCTCCTCCTCCGTCTCGTTGCGTCCCCTGCGCCTGTTCTCACCGTCTCCGGTGACCGTCACCGTTCCTCCCGGGCTCTCGAACGTTCTTGCGTCCTTCTGCTCCCGCGAGTACCCCGTGAACGGCGATTCTGTCGGGCCGCCGCCGCCCGACCGTCCTACCAGCGGTCCTCGACCTGCTCCTTGATCCGCCGCTCGTAGAGGTCCCGGATCGCGGCCAGCGTGTCGTCGGACAGCTCCGGCAGCCGGGCGGCGGCCGCGTTGGCGCGAGCCTGCTCGGGCGAGCGGGCGCCGGGGATCACGGTGGTCACGCCGGGCTGCTGGACGACCCAGCGCAGGGCCAGCTGGGCCGGGGTGTACCCCTCGGGGGCGAGGGCGGCGAACTCGGCGGCCGCCTCCACGCCGGTGGCGTAGTCGACGCCGGAGAACGTCTCGCCCTGGTCGAAGGACTCGCCGTGCCGGTTGTAGGTGCGGTGGTCGTTCTCGGGGAAGACGGTGTCCTTGGTGTACTTGCCCGACAGCAGGCCGGAGGCCAGCGGCACCCGGGCGATGATGCCGACGCCCGCCTCCTGTGCCGCCGGGAGCACCTCGAGGAGGGGCTTCATACGGAAGGGGTTGAGGATGATCTGCACGCTGGCCACGCCCGGCCGGGCGATCGCGGTGAGCGCCTCGGCGCAGGTCTCGACGCTGACGCCGTAGGCGGCGACGCGCTCCTCCTCGACCAGGGTGTCGAGGGCGTCGAACACCTCGTCGCTGGAGTAGACGGGCGTCGGCGGGCAGTGCAGCTGCACCAGGTCGACGCGGTCGACGCCGAGGTTGCGCCGGGAACGGTCGTTCCAGGCGCGGAAGTTGTCCAGGACGTAGTTCTGCGGGATCTGCTCGACACGGCGGCCCATCTTGGTCGCCACCAGCACATGCAGGTCGGGGCGGCCGCTGAGGAACGTGGCGATGGTCTGCTCGCTGCGCCCGTCTCCGTAGACGTCGGCGGTGTCGAAGAAGGTCACCCCCGACTCGGCCGCCGTCTCCAGTACCGACAGGGCCTCCTTGTCGTCCACGTCTCCCCAGTCGGCGCCCAGCTGCCAGGTGCCGAGACCCACGACGGATGCGTGCTGACCAGATCTACGGAATTCGCGCTCGTCCATGGCGTCAGTCTGTCACCCGTAGCGCCCCTGCGCGGAGCCGGTCGCTCCGGCGCGGCACCTGGGAATCTTTCACCCACACGAGTGACGATGTTCGACAGGTGGGGATCACGTGTCAGCGGGCGCCTAGCGTGAGCGCGTGACTGATCGTTCAGTGAGCAACTTCCAGCCGGCAGAGCCCTCCTGGACCCGTCGGGGCTTTCTGCGCACCGCCGCCGCCCTGACTGCCGTACCCGTGCTCGTCGCGGCGGATCCGGCCGTCGCGGCCGAGGAGCTGCCGGACTTCCCGGCGGACGTCTCCCTCGCGCGCACCGCGTACCGCAACTGGGACGGCGAGATCACCGCGACCGGGCTGTGGGCCTGTGCGCCCGAGGCACCGGGGCAGGTCGTCGCCGTCGTCAACTGGGCCTGGCTGCACGGCTGGGCGGTCCGCCCCCGGGGCGCCTCGCACGGCTGGTCGCCGCTGACGATCGCGCCGGACACCCCGGCGGACGCCCGGGTCCTCCTGGTCGACACCGCCCCGCACCTCACCGGCCTGTCCCTGGAGTCGCCGAGCGCCGTGCGCGCCGGGGCCGGGGTCACGCTGGAGGCTCTGCTCACGTATCTGGAGGGCCACGGTCTGGGGGTCACGGCGAGCCCCGCGCCCGGGGACCTCACCCTGGGCGGCGCCCTGGCCATCGACGCGCACGGTACGGCCGTACCGGCGCGGGGAGAGGAGCGGTCGGCGGGGCACACGTACGGCTCGCTCAGCAACCTCGTCCTCTCGCTGACCGCCGTGGTGTGGGACGGGGCGAGCGGCGCCTACGCGCTGCGGACCTTCACCCGTGACGAGGCCGACTCCGCCGCCCTCCTCACCCATCTCGGGCGGTCGCTGGTCACCGAGGTGGTCCTGCGGGTGGGGGCAAACGCCAACCTGCGCTGTGTCAGCCGTACGGACATCCCGGCGGCCGAGCTGTTCGCTGCACCCGGAAGCGACGGGCGGGCCCTCGCGAGCTTCCTGGAGTCGGACGGGCGGGTCGAGGCGATCTGGTTCGCCTTCACCGAGTTCCCGTGGTTCAAGGTGTGGAGCGTCGCCCCGAGCAAGCCGCTGACCTCGCGCCGTGTGACGAAGCCGTATCCCTACCCGTTCTCCGACAACGTCCCCACGCCGGTGGCGGACCTGGCGGGGCGCATGGTGTCGGACGCGGCCTGGTATCTGGCGCCGGTGCTCGGCAACGCGCAGCTCGACGCGGCCTCGGCCGGGCTGGTGGCGACGCTGTCCGCCGACATCTGGGGGCCGTCGAAGAACACGCTGCTGTACATCAAGCCGACCACGCTGCGGGTGCACGCGAACGGGTACGCCGTGCTGACCGGCCGGGACCAGGTGCAGCGTGTCGTCAGCGAGTTCACCAGCTTCTATCGGGAGCGGCTCAGCGCCTACGCCGCACAGGGCCGGTTCCCGGTGAACGGCTCCGTGGAGATCAGGATCACCGGCCTCGACGACCCGGCGGACGCCGAACTCGCGGGCGCCCGCACGCCGTCACTCTCCGCGCTGCGTCCGGTCGACGGGCACCCGGAGTGGGACACGGCCGTCTGGCTGGACGTGCTGACGCTGCCCGGCACTCCCCACGCGGACGCCTTCTACCGGGAGTTGGAGCGGTTCCTGCTCGACACGTACGACGGCACGCACGCGCTCACCCGCGTCGAGTGGTCCAAGGGGTGGGGTTACACCGACGAGGCCGCCTGGAGCGACGAGGAGGTGCTGGGGACGGCCGTCCCCGCCTCGTTCGGCTCGGCGTGGGGCGAGGCGGCCGCCGCGCTCCGACGGCTCGATCCGCACCGGGTGTTCGACACCGCCCTGCTGGGCCGGCTCTTCGTGTGAGGCCGGCGTCCGGGCCCGGATCGTGCGGGCGGCCCGGGGCCCGAGCCACCGCTCGAACCGGCGCGGCACCTCCGCCGGCGGGCCAGTGCTCGTACCACTGGGCGCTGCGGCGGGTCGCGCTCCGGGCGGACAGCGGGGCCGCCTTGCGGTCCCGATCCGGTCTTCCGGCTGCAACGACGCCCGCACGCGGATCTGCTCGACCACACCGCGCACCACACCTTCGACACCGGCTGATGCGACACGCACCGGCGCCGGGGCGGTTTGCCCCGCAGGTCAGGGGTACTCGCGGCGACGTACCCGACAGAACGAAGGAGGAGACGACCGTGACGAAGGTCGAGGAATCCATCGAGGTCAGCGTCCCCGTGCACACGGCCTACAACCAGTGGACGCAGTTCGAGTCGTTCCCCGAGTTCATGAGCGGTGTGTCACGCGTGGAACAGCGCACCGACACGCTCACGCACTGGGTGACGGACGTAAGTGGCGTGCACAAGGAGTTCGACGCGGAGATCACCGAGCAGATCCCGGACGAGAGGGTCGCCTGGACGACGGTCGCCGGTGAGGCACGGCAGGCCGGCGTGGTGACCTTCCACCGCCTGGACGAAGAGCACACCAAGGTGATGCTCCAGCTGGACTTCGAGCCGGAAGGCATGAAGGAAACCGTCGGCGACAAGCTGGGGTTTGTGAAGCGGCAGACGAAGGGCGATCTCAAGCGCTTCAAGGAGTTCATCGAGGAGCGCGGCCGCGAGACCGGCGGCTGGCGCGGCGTGGTCACCTGAGCCACGCCGCCCGCGGTCACCCGACGGCTGCCGTCCGGCACTCCGGGTGACCCCAGCCCTGGTCGTTCTTGGCGATCTGTTCCCCGGCCGCGTACGTGCGTCCGCACATGCAGCGGCCGGGGAACTTCGCCTTGATCGTGCGGGACGACGAACCGCCGCCGCGCTGTCGGGGTGCCTTGGCCCCGGCGGCGCGGCGGCGCGTTGCGCCGGAGGCCCCGGAGGAGGGGGTGGCGGGCGAGGGCGGCGGCTCGGGGGAGCCGAGGGCGCTGCCCGCGGCCTCCTGGGCGGTCGCGGCCTGGCTTGCGGCGCGGTCGGCGAAGTCGTTGAGCGGGTCGCCGTCGACCTGGTGGGCGGGCACGTAGCGGAAGTCGACCTCGCGTCCGCCGAGCAGTTCGTCGATGCGAACGACGAGCTCCTGGTTGGCGACCGGCTTGCCCGCGGCCGTCTTCCAGCCGTTGCGCTTCCAGCCGGGCAGCCAGGTGGTGACCGCCTTCATCGCGTACTGCGAGTCCATGCGGACCTCGAGCGGCACGTCCGGGTCGGTCGCCGTCAACAGGCGCTCCAGCGCGGTCAGTTCGGCGACGTTGTTGGTGGCCTTGCCGAGCGGCCCCGCCTCCCAGCGGGCCGGGGCCTCGGTGTCGTCGGACACCACCCACGCCCAGCCCGCCGGTCCGGGATTTCCCTTCGATGCCCCGTCGCACGCGGCCACCACACGTTCACGCATGCGCACGATCATGCCATGACCGAAGGCGGCGTCGTGCCGTCGCTCAGGAGACGTCCGTGGTCTTCGGCATCTCGCCCTCGGTAGTGGTGACGTCGATCACCGAGAAGCTGGCGCCCTGCGGGTCGGTGAGGGCGGCGAACCGGCCGTACGGGGTGCCCATCGGCCCGAACCGGAGCGTGCCGCCGAGCTTGGTGGCCTTGGCGACGGCGTCGTCGCAGTCGGGGACGGTGAAGTACACGTTGATGTAGGGCGGGACCTCGGGCGGGAAGTCCTCGGTCATCTTCATCCGGCCGAAGGCCATGGCGTCGCCGACCTGGAACATGCGGAAGTCCATCGCGTCGTCCTGCATCTGCTTCACCCGGTAGGTGAAGACGGCAGGGAAGAACGCGTCCACCTTCTCGGGCTCGCGGGTGAAGACCTCGGCCCAGGCGTAGGCACCGGGCACACCCATCGCCTCGAACCCCTCGTGCCGCCCGGCCTGCCACACCCCGAACACCGCTCCGCTGGGTTCGCGGGCCAGGACCATCGTGCCGAAGTCACCGACCTGCATCGGCCCCATCAGCACCTCGCCGCCGTTGTCGCGGATCCTGCCGGCGGTGGCCTCAGCGTCGTCGGAGGCGAAGTAGAGGCACCACTGCGACGGGCTCTCCTGCCCCGGCATCGGCGGTACGACGGCGGCGACCGCCTTGCCGTCCGCGTAGGCCTGGGTGTAGTTGCCGTACTCCGACGACGCCTCGCCGAAGGTCCAGCCGAGTACGTCGCCGTAGAAGCTCTTGGCTGCCTCGACGTCGCTGAACATCGCGTCGGCCCAACAAGGGGCTCCTTGAGGTTGTGCGGCCATGGTGCGGCCCTCTTCCCAATCGGTGGGGTGCCCGGAACGGCTTGTCCGAATCATCACGCTAGCCACCCGTGCGTCCGCCCGCGCGCCGAATGCCTGCTTCCGCACGAGACTGGAGGTCTACGGCGGACGCGGGGGCGGTGGCATGGCGGACGAGACGATGGGCGCGTGGTCGGTGGTGGCGCCGGGCCCGGTCGAGGGCGGCTCACTGCGGCTGGTCGAGAAGCCCGTGCCCGTGCCCGGCGCCGACGAGCTGTTGGTGCGGGTGCGCGCGTGCGGGGTGTGCCGCACCGACCTGCACGTCACCGAGGGTGACCTGCCGGTGCGCCGACCGGGCGTGACGCCGGGGCACGAGGTGGTGGGTGTGGTGGCGGCGGCCGGGTCGGCGGTGAGCGCCTTCGCGGCCGGCGACCGGGTGGGTGTGGCCTGGCTCCGCCGCACGGACGGGACCTGCGCGTACTGCGCGCGCGGGGCGGAGAACCTGTGCCCCGACTCGCGGTACACCGGCTGGGACGCAGACGGCGGCTACGCCGCGTACACGACGGTGCCGGCCGCATTCGCCCACCCGCTGCCCGGCGGCGTCGACGACGTGGCGCTCGCACCGCTGCTGTGCGCGGGCATCATCGGCTACCGCGCGCTGCGCCGCGCCGCCCTGCCGCCGGGCGGACGGCTCGGCCTGTACGGCTTCGGCGGCAGCGCCCATCTGTGCGCGCAGGTCGCCCTGGCCGAGGGCGCCACGGTGCACGTCCTGACGCGCGGGGCCGCGGCGCGACGGCTGGCGCTGGACCTCGGGGCCGCCTCGGCACGCGACGCCTACGACCCGCCGCCCGAGCCGCTGGACAGCGCGATCCTGTTCGCCCCCGTCGGCGACCTGGTGCCGGTGGCGCTGCGAGCCCTGGACCGGGGCGGGGTGCTGGCGATCGCGGGCATCCACCTGAGCGACGTACCGCCGCTGCGCTACGAGAGCGAGCTGTTCTACGAGAAGGAGCTGCGCAGCGTCACCTCCAACACCCGCCGAGACGCGCGGGAGTTCCTGGCTCTGGCCGCTCGGCACGGCGTACGCGCGACCACGCACCCCTATCCGCTGTCGCGGGCCGCACAGGCCCTGGGCGATCTGAAGGCCGGACGTTTCGACGGGGCCGCCGTACTGGTGAACGACCTTTTCTGAGCGCCGCCCTCCGGCGTGCGGCGGCGGGGCCGACGCTCCCTCCGCCTCATCAGCAAGGTTTGCACCTCCAGGGCCCGAAGCCGCCCCTTTCACGCAGGTGCGCAGGAGCTGGCGAACGACCCCACCCACCTCCACCTGCCGCAGGTCGTGGCCGCGAACGAGCGGTGCGGGCTGAAGGCCGCCTGTCTGAGGTCCGTCGAGATCCACAACGAGATCATGGCGGCGTTCGAGGAGGAGTCCGCCCTCCTGTCCGCCACCTCGCCGCTCGTGGAGCGCTACGCCCGGGGTCTGTCCGACTGGGTGGCCGGCAACCACGAGTGGCACGCCACCAACACCCGTCGCTACCACCTGCCCAACTACTGGTAATGAGCGTCTGCTTGACACGAAGTCACACGCACCAGCACGAGGAGTCACCGTTGACCACAGCCCCCACCGCCGACACCTCGACCACCACCGTGCCGACCCGGTCGACGTACCAGAACCGCGTCGCGGACTACTGGAACGCCGAGGAGAACCCGGTCAACCTCGAACTCGGAAAGATCGACGACCTGTACCACCACCACTACGGCGTCGGCGAGGCCGACTGGTCGGTGCTCGACGAACCCGACCCCGATCTGCGCCGGGAGCGGATCACCGCCGAGTTGCACCGGCTGGAGCACGCCCAGGCGGAGCTGCTCGCCGGCATGCTCGGCCCGCTCACGCCCGCGGACCGCGTCTTCGACGCCGGCTGCGGACGCGGCGGCGGCAGCGTGGTGGCGCATCTGCGCTACGGCTGTCACGCCGACGGAGTGACGATCTCCGCGAAGCAGGCGGAGTTCGCGGGCGAGCAGGCCCGTAACCGGGACATCGACGCCAAGGTCCGCTACCACCACCGCGACATGCTCGACATCGGCCTGCCGAGCGGCGCGTACACGGCGTCCTGGAACAACGAGTCGTCCATGTACGTCGAGCTGGACCTGCTGTTCGCCCAGCACGCCCGGCTGCTGCGCCGGGGCGGGCGGTAGTGGTGATCACCGGCTGCTACAACGACACGTACGGACAGGCCTCGCGCGAGGTGTCCCTGATCAACGCCCACTACATCTGCGACATCCATCCGCGGTCGGCGTACTTCCGCGCCCTGGCCCGCAACCGGCTCGTGCCGGTGCACGTGGAGGACCTGACCGAGGCGGCGATCCCCTACTGGGAGCTGCGCAAGGAGGCCGAGCACCTGGTCACGGGCATCGAGGAGACGTTCCTCACCGCCTACCGCAACGGCAGTTTCCAGTACCTGCTGATCGCGGCCGACCGGGTCTGAGCGACTGGCAGGGCGTCGAATCCGGTCGACAGCTCGGCGGTCGGAAGGGTGTCATGGGCCGTGTGCGCGCCATGAATACGAAGACGCGACCGGACGAGATCGACCTCGCCGCCCCGCTGGCCGCCGGGTTGATCGCCGAGCAGTTCCCGCAGTGGGCGTCGCTGCCCGTTCAGCGGCTGAGGTCCTCCGGCACGCAGAACGCGATGTTCCGGCTCGGCACGGACTTCGTGGTGCGGCTCCCCAGGGCGGGCCGCCCAACCACCGGGGTGTCCCTCTCGCCTCCCGGGACGAGTTCACCCGTTCCGCGATCGCCCAGCTGGAGGGCAGGACCGACAAGGCCGCGGTGACGGCCCTGTGGGAGGAGGCCCTGCGCGTCCCGCAGCGCACCGCGCCGCCCGTGTGGGCGCACGGTGATCTGTCGCCCGGGAATGTACTGGTCAGGGACGGGCGCCTGGCGGCGGCGGTGATCGACTTCGGCACAGTGGGGGGTGGGCGAACCTGCCGTCGATCTGATCGTCGCCTGGAACCTGCTTCCGCCGTCGGCCCGCGCCACCTTCCGCAAGGCGGTGGGCGCGGACGACGCCGAGTGGGCACGCGGGCGGGGCTGGGCGCTGTCGTGTCGATCTCCCTCATCCAGTTGCCGTACTGCTCGGACACGAACCCGGTGCTCGCCGAGAACTCACGGCATGTGATCGGGGAGGTCCTGGCCGAGGACCCGTAGGACCTGTCAGCCGACAGGCCCTGGGGTCACTCGCCCTCGTACGCCTTCTGCAGGGCGGCGATGTCGAGCTTGCCCATGGCGAGCATGGCCTTCATGGCTCGGGCGGCCTTCTCCTGGTCGGGGCCGGTGACCATCTCCAGGAGCCGGCTGGGCACGACCTGCCAGGACACGCCGTACTTGTCCTTGAGCCAGCCGCAGGGGCCGGGCTCGCCGCCTCCCTCGAGGAGCTTGTTCCAGTAGAAGTCGACCTCTTCCTGGTCGGCGCAGTCGATCTGGAAGGAGATCGCCTCGTTGAACTTGAACTCGGGGCCGCCGTTCAGCGCGACGAACTTCTGGCCGTTCGCCGTGAAGTCCACGGTGAGCACGGTCCCGGGGGTGCCCGGTCCGGCCTCGGTGTAGCGGGTGACCTTCCCGACGCTGGAGTTCTTGAAGATCGACACGTAGTGGTGCGCGGCTTCCTCGGCCTGGCCGTCGAACCAGAGACACGTGGTGAAACCGTCGGTGGTCATGAGTACCTCCTGGGGCGTGGAACGCGGTCACCTGTATCGACCGATCCTCGGCGCGGAACTCATCGGTCGGGCCGCCGATCCATCCGGACGGCCTCAGCACCGACCGCGACCAGCATCCCCGCCATGACGTCGTCCCCGGCGCGAGCTGTGCGTGTTCATGGCTTCCAGGAATGGCGGGACATACCGCCGAACCTGCAGCAACTGGCACCGGACACGTCCACGTGATCAAGACCCTGCACCGCTCACGGAGGACGCAGCCCTGCGCGAGCAGGCCACCAAACACTCGGCCGTCATCATCCCCCTCGACTGCACCCACTTCATTTCTGAGTGAAGACCCCTTGGCTCTACAGGTCATACGTACGCGCTTGCTTGTCAGCCATTAGCGACACCTCAACGCGCGAACTCGGGTACCTTCTCCGTGGGCAACGTGCGCATTTTTCGAAGCGGTGACAGGAAGCCAGGAAGGACACTCAGCGTCATACCGGCTGCACCAATCCACAAAGTGCCTGCCGCTCCGAACACAGAGCCCGAGGCTCCACCCAAAAGCCCACCGACAGGAATGCCACCCCAGGAAACAAATCGAGCTGTTGCGCTCATCCGGCCCAGAAGCCGATCCGGCGTCAGGGCCTGTTGGAAGCTTGACTGAGTCACCACGCGGACGACTCCACCCAGTGAAAGAGCCGCGAGTCCGATCACAGCCACGTACACGCTCCAACCCGTTCGCGCCAACGGCATGAGCACGGTCAACGGACAGGTGACCAGCGACGCGAGCCAGATGACCGGACCTTGCCCGACCCGCTCGGAGACCCTGGTTGCCAACAGTGCGCCCAGCAAGGCACCACAACCCATTCCCGACAGAATGAGGCCGATACCAAAGGACTGGAGGCCAATCTCCCGCTCCAAAAAGACCAGCAACATGGTTTGATACATGACCAGGAAGAGGTTGAATATGACATCCCCCAGCATGATTGCACGTAGGGTAGGGGACTTGATGACGAACTTCAGCCCCTCCTTGATCTCTCGGGCCAATTGAGGGTGATCACTCGGCTCAGGCTCCTTTTCGCGTTTCCGGATGGTGATCGCGAGCAGTCCCGACATAGCCATGCCGGCCGAACTCGCCAAAAGCGTTGCAGGAGCTCCGACCAGGCCGATCAGTGGCCCTGCCACCGCCGGCCCGCTGATACTGGTCACCGAGCGTATGGCCGACAGTTTTGAGTTTCCTTCCACGAGATTGCTGCGTCCCACCAAGTGCGGGAGATAGCTGACGTACGCAACATCGAAGAAGACAGTCAACACTCCGTGAACCAAGGCAACTGCATAGAGCCACCAGATGGTGAGAAGGCCCGCCCACCACGCCACCGGAACCGTCAAGAGGAACAGCGCGCGAGCGAGATCAGTGCTGATCATCACCGATCGCTTCCGCATGCGGTCCACCCACGCGCCTGCTGGCAACCCGAGCAGGAGTGATCCTGCCGTAGTCATCGCGGTAAGTAAGCCCACCTGGAACTCATCGGCACGCAATGGCGCGATGGCAACCAGAGGCAAGGCCAGAAAGATGATGCGGTCGCCCAATTGACCGAGTGCCGTGGCAGCAAACAATCGCCCGAAGTCCCGATTACGTAAGAGGCCGAGCAGGGAGGATTTTGCCATGGAATACCCTGCTGTCGAATTTGCGACGTCTCTCTAAACGGCTTCAACGACTACGGACAGTCGACTCCGAACTCGTAGACCACTTCCCGGCGGACGTCCGGAATGACCATGTCGGCCGTTTCCACCGGACGTCCGTCCGTGTCGAATATGGTCCGCTCGATCTGAAGCACGAGGTCTCCCACGCTGATCCCCAGGAGGTTCGCCTGCACCTGGGTGGCACGAGCCGGGCGCGGCACTTCGACCACAGTCGAAATGACCACGCCGATGGAATGCATGCGCTTGACCACTCCCTTTCCCGCCAGGGGACCCATCTCGGGCAGCACAATCGGCGTTCCGTCCGTGATAGCCATCGGCTCCCAGGATTCGGAAAGCTGGACGGGTTGCCCGTCGGCGAGGAACTCGTAATGCGTACGGACGCAGAGGTCCCCGGGGTTGATGGTGAGCCGCTCGGCGATTGGCTCGGGGGCGGGGACGCGCACCTGACTGTGGGAATCCCAGGCGTCGGCCCTGCCCCGCTCCCTCCTGTCGGGCCAGAGGGGAGAGCCCTCCCGGCGTTCGCAGTGCCGCGAGCGGACCAGCCGCAGGCGCTCTCGCGGTTTGCGGACGTAGGTGCCCGAGCCGGCGCGTCCTTCGAGGAGACCGTCGATGATCAAACGGTCCATGGCCCTCTGCATGACGTTGCGTCCGACCCCGTACTCCACGGCGAGCCGTGCCCGGGACGGCAGGCGCTCCCCGATCTCCCACTCTCCCGCGAGAATCCGTGCGCGCAGCACGTCGGCTACTGCGAGGTACGGCGCCTCTCGGGGCATGGATGATCCTCCGGTTGTCCTGCTCTGCGGCAGCTGGTCATTCCCAGGGGGCGTTGGCAAGCTACTGCACCAGGAAAAAGCTGCTGGAGTAGAAATACGCTCCGAGCTCATGCGCCTACGGAGGTGGTCGGCAGGCAGACCAAATCGACCTGCGGACCGGCCGCCAAGGCGTGGACCTCGTGCCGGTACGGAGGGGGAAGAGGTCCGGCAGGACGACCAGCTTCTGCCGGCCCAGCGGATGCGCAGGACTGGCGGAAACCGGGAACTCCTGGCAGTCGTGCACGGGCGGATGGTGACGTAACGAACCGTTACGGCGCGTCGTACCTGCTCGTGGCGCTCTGCACGGGGCGGATAACCGCCTTGCCGGAGTCGAGGTCAACAGAGCTGGGGGGTGCACCGGATTCGGCGTCGTCCCGGAGGACAAGTTGGCGTTCCCGCTCCTGTTGCACGTGTCGCTGCGACGGATGGAAGAGCTCGCCCCACGCCTCAGCAGTGGATGCTCCGCCGCCGCCATGCCAGCGCCGCCGCCGGCCGACCCACGCAAAGAGGGACAGCCATAGAAAGATGACGACACCGCCAGTCGCAAGGAGCAAGGGTTCTCGCCTTTCCGGACACCGATGGTTCGTGCTGAGAGTCTGCTGACCCGCGGGGCACGACCGCCAGTACAAGCCGAGCCAATGACTTGGCGGTAAGAGAGGCAGCTCAGCCGCCGGTGTCTCATGAGACACCTCGCAGTCTGGAGAAGGACGGGTTCAGGGTCCTGGTCTCAGTTTTCCGGGCGCCAAGCTGCGGGTCTTCTGGCGGGAAACCCGGGAAGGGCTCGTCGTTCGAGCCGGAGACATGGTTGACCGACTTGTGGGAGGTAGTTCTTCGACGACGTCCCCTTGACCATGCTCGTCCCTCTGCTGTCGCCTGCCGATGGGGACTCTCAACGTGCGGGCGAAGCGACGGTGAACGTGGCCTGTTGGTGCCACACCGATCACGCCACCCATGCCGTCGACGCCCTCAGACTCGCGGTCGGAGAGGAGACCTCACTGCCCGAGGCCTTCTGTTCCGGCACTGAACGTCTGACCGGCTGGCTGGCCGATTCTCACGACGCGGACCACTGGCGTGCCAAAGCGGGACTGCCTCCCCGCTGGACCCGCTGAGGGTCCGGCGCCAGACACGTTCATCCGTATCTGAGCTTGTTCTTTAACCTTTCAACCGCTGTAGGGCGGTAACGGTCTTCTCGCGGCGGACGGTTTTGCCCACGTCATAGCGGGGTGCCCGGTGCTTGTTCGGAGTGCCGGGCGGTCGCCCGGGGCCGGGCCGGTGCGGTTTTGGTGCTCTGGCGGGGCAGGGCATGTGCTGGCGGAGGTTCCGAAACGTGCGCCGGACCCGCGCGGGAGTGAGCCGGTGTGGTGCGGCCGGCTCCTCCCACGGGTGTCGCAGATCAAGAGTGATCGGGCGGGCGAGTCTGAGCTGGGTGTAGGCGGCGATGATCAGCCACGTCCACCGGTCGGCCGCCTCGGGTTCTCGCAGCCGGGGCCGCGTCCAACCCAGCGTCTGCTTGAACAGGCGAAACGTGTGTTCCAGATCGAAGCGTCGCAGGAATGCCTGCCAGGCCCGGTTGACGTCCGCATTGTCGGTGCCAGTCTTCGAGGACCACAACCACACCGCCGGAGCCGCCCGTCCTTCGACAGGTGCTCAACCTCCAGCCGGATCAGCGTGCCCTCGACCAGCGGGAGTTCGCCATCATGGTCCAGCCAGGCGGCCCGATGAGTCAGACGCGGGTGGACCCGGTCCCACGCCTGCGCGGTCGCCTTGCCGTAGTTCGCGGTGGCAGTGCGGGGGGTGACGGCGGGCTCGGGCCAGGTCTCGGGCTTGGCGAAGCGGAACTCCGGGCCATGCTTCGGCGGGCGGCCGCCCTTCGGGTCGTAGACACGCGGCGGCTTCGGCAGCCGCATCACACGGTCACCGCGAACACGGCCGACCAGCTCAACGGGCAGATCCCGCAACACCCAGGCCAGACGGGTCACGTCGTAGCCGGCGTCCGCCACGATGACGATGTCCGGTTCACCCGGAGCCCACTGCCCCGCCGCGACAAGCCGTTCGACAACGCCGCGGAGCTGGGCGGCGGTAACCGCGGTGGCGTCATCGGCCGACCCCGAACGGACCGCGTCCAGAATCTGCGTCCACGAGGTGGAGCCCATCTCCAGCACGGCGACGAACGAGTACGGCCAGCCGAGGATGAACTGCGAGGCCGTCTTCGCCCGCCCGTAGACGTGGCAGAACAGGCGGTCCGGCGAGCACGGCGCGTCCGACCGCAACCACGGCGACACGTCGACGGCCAGGACCAGGCGCCCGTCCGGGAAGCGGGGCAGCGACAGGCCAGCCAGCGACGACCGCAGCCGGTCAATGTTGATCCGGCCCTGGTTGAGGCCGTCGTACATCGCACCGTGTCCACGGCGGTGTTCCGGCAGGAGGGTCAGCTCGACTGCCGAGTGCACCGCGCCGGGCGCACACAGCACTGCGTCCGCCAGCTCGAACAGCTCATCACCACGTCCGGTCAGACACGCGTATAACTCGTCCCGGAAGCGTGACGCTTCTCCTACGGCGGCTTCAGGCAGCAGACCCACTCTCACGACCTTCGTCTCGTTCAGCACACCTTGATCGGAGTACATGATCAGACGAAGGCCGCCTCAGCGGCAGGAGAATGCCCAGGTGAGCGGTTTAGTTCGAGGACCGTTTCGACACTGGAAGGTCGAACAGGCCCGCTACGCGGGTGCAGTCGATGAGTTTGGGCGGCGATAGGGGTCTGATGGAGGACACCCGATCTCTGGAGGCTGCCCATATGGCTGAACCACACGTTCTGGAAACTCGGAAAGCTCTGGAACGGGCGATCCAGGTCGAGCGGTTGGCGCTCGCTCAAGACCTCGCCGAGCTCAGCGAGGCCCAGTGGGCGAAAGTATCACTGTGTGAACGATGGACCGTGGAGGAGGTCGTAGCCCATCTGACGGCAGGTGCCAGCACGAGGATGTGGCGCTGGCTGCTGAGCATGCTGGCCGCGCGGTTCGACCCCGATCTGCACAACGACCGACGGCTCGCAAAGCACCGTGGTGCTACACCTGAAGAGACCTTGCGGCGATTTCGCGAAGTTGTCGCCGGGCCCGCCGGGCCGACAGGACATACTGCGGCCTGGCTGGGCGAGATCGTCGTCCACAGCGAGGACATCCGCCGGCCATTGGGTCTTGTGCGGACACCCCCGGTGGCCACGACGACCGCCGTGGCCCGGTTCTTCGCCAGCCGCGATTTCACCGTCGCGAGCAAGACTGCACTCGCGGGCTTGCGGGTCGAGGCCACAGACGGACCGTTCACCACCGGCTCGGGGGATCTGCTCCGGGGGCCGACCCTCTCGCTGGTGATGGGGATGGCAGGCCGCGCAGCGGCCTGCGAGGACCTTGAGGGGGACGGTGCGGCAGTCCTGCGCGCCCGACTGCGCTCAGGTTAAAGAACAAGCTGAGTACGTGTTTCTGAACCCTGAGCTTCTTCGAGCTGGCCACCGATCAGGTGACGGTCCATGAAGCGCAACGAGCGAGGCCCCCGAGCTGTTGATCGAGATGTCTGACGTCTCA